>JBATNG010000015.1:0-19958 GCA_049290235.1 Candidatus Moraniibacteriota bacterium
TTTCTGTTGAGGGATTGTAAGCGAAGTGCGTTTGGATGAAGGCGACTGGGTTGGTGAAAGTGTTGGTGCAAGTACTATTTCCCTCGCACTCATTCCTCCATTCTGAGTTTGCCATCATGCCCCAACCACTTTTCGCCATAGTGCGAAACGGTCCGTCATGAATGGCGAAATGTAAATGATCACCATGATCCCAATGACCAATCTTTCCGATCGAAACACCACCTTCTACTTCGGCGTACTTGGCCGGAAGACTACTGCATTGGAGATGCCCGTACACTGCCGTAAACACTTCAGCATCGGTAGTTTTATGTTCAACCACAAGTGCACAATTTCCGACACCCCACTTCTTCCCATCGCCATCACCCGGTTTGTCGTAACTGATGAAGACTATTCTCCCATCCGCAATTGCATAGGCATCTTTTCCAAGATCATGCATCATATCAACACCGATATGGTAATAGCCGGCGAAATAATGCGGGGCCTCGGACGCACTCTCGTGTGCTGCATCTCGCCCAAGCCATGTTCCTCCATCACTTTCGAATTGTGCTTTGCCGATCGGGTAGTGAAACCCTGTTTCCGTCTGATCCAGCGCATAGGACGTAGGCGCAAATGCACTTAGTGCTACGAGTACGAGTATGAACCTCATTACTGCTTGCATGCTACTCTCCTTTCAGTGAGAGTGGAGTTGTAAAGGGACTACGTGTGTAGTGATGTGAATACCATCCTACAGGGTTCCCACATCAGATGAGATGTGAGGATGGCTGCAGGAAACTATTTCACTGAACGTAAAGTTGAAAGAATCGTGAAGAACAAAATTTGTTTATCTTGCGAATACTGATGAGAGGACATACGAATCGAACAAATATCATTACCACACTGAAAGAATGCTTCATCGTCATATGCCCCGTCAATTTCAATCCAGGCGCCAAACTCATCTATCAATGATTTCAATGTTTCCTTCTTATAAATCGATTCTACTTTCGATGGTTCCGAACGATAAACCGATTCTACCAAGACAACAAAACGACCATTAAGCTGTCTCTTCCGAACGATAGCATCAACATTTCCTGACTCGACATATAAGCTCCATATTGGATCAAATAGATCCCTCTCTGCAATGTTCTCTAGCTGCTGACCACGTAATTTTCCATAAGACCTCTCGATTACACCAAATGTAAACCAAACATCTTTGTCAGAATCATTCATATCTCGCAAAGGAGGATTTCGAGGAGTCAGTCCCTGTTCTGTCTTTTCGTAGCCATAGGGAATTCTGATCTCAAATCCAACCTCCTCATTCCGATACGTCTGCCAATCGGAAGTATCAACGGGTGTGAAGGCATATTCACCATCAATGAGGTCTCTGATGCCCTCGGTCCCGTCAGTTTGTGTCGGCTGCTCAGCCTGAATAGGAGCTTCTTTCACCACCAGCTGATTGACAGCCATGGGTGGGCGGTTTTGGATGCACCAAAAGACACCACCGACCACGAGGAGGGCGATAAGGGCGGTAGCGAGGAAGAGAGGTTTGTGATTCATAGATTTGAAGATTGAAAGTAGCAAAAAGAGATTGAGACTGTCAAGCTGGTAAACATCTCACTGTCCGAAGCGTCGTTCACGTTCGGCATACTCGGCCAATGCTGTGCGAAAGGCCTCGGCACCAAAATCCGGGAAATAGAGCTGGGGGAAAGAAAGCTGTGAGTCTTTGGTCTCCCACATCATGAAGCCAGCTGAAAGATGCGGATCATCGCCGGTTCGGACGAGCAAATCAACAGAAGGAAGCTCGGCAGTCATGAGGTGTCGCTTGATGACCTGTTCAGTCACCATACCCGGGGCCAAGCCTTCGCCCGCAATCCGTCTCACCGCCTGGAGCATATCATCGTCACCACTATACGCGAGGAAAAAATTCAGAAAATACTGATCATACTTTTTGGTCGCCTCGATACCGCGATGGAGGATGTCTTTCAGCCGATCAGGGAACTGCTCTTCCCAACGGCCGATACAGCGGATCCGGACTTGGTCAGTATGGAGACTCTCTTCGGAAAGGAGTTTCTCGAAATAGGTCGCGTAGATGCGGAGCAGTTCCTGTCGTTCCTGCAAGGGACGCTTGGTGAGATTTTCGAGTGATGATCCCCAAAAAGAAAGTTCTCGAATACCGATCTCGCGAGCCGCTCGGACTATCTCCTCGATCCGTTTGGCACCCACTTCATGTCCCTCCCAACTCACCAAGCCATGCGCTTTCGCCCAACGGCGATTGCCATCCGGGATGATCGCCACGTGGCGCGGGAGGTCTTGTTGACTGAATACGGTCATAGTTTGGATTCTGACATCAATATTCACGTTTGGCCATATAGTCGGCGACACCCAACAGAAATTCGCGTGCTTCTGGCGCGATTGGAGCCTGGACACGATCGAGGGTCTGTTTGCCTTCGTGGATATAACGGAGAGCGAGATTCTTAGCCTCGTCGAGCGCGCCAGTCTCCCGGACGATAACTCGAAAACGCTCGACATCTGCGGTCGTGAGCTCAGCTCCGCGCTTGAGGAGCTCTGCTACTTCTTTCTTTGTCGCCCGATCAGCATGTTCAAAAATATACGAGACGAGGAGCGTAATCTTGCCCTCGCGGATGTCAGAACCGATCGGTTTACCAATCCGTGTTTCATCGCCATACATGCCGAGGATGTCGTCTTGGATCTGGAAGGCGATACCGACCGGCAACGCGTAGCGGGTCAGCTCAGCCGCCAGTTCCGGTGTGCCCCCCGCGAGCAGCGCGCCGAGATGGAGCGGCCCTTCGACTGTATAGCGCGCGGTTTTCTTCTCATACATCTCGAGGATTTCCGTCGATGTCGCCTCACCCCGATACTCGATATAGATATCACGGGCCTGGCCGACAACTGTCTGCGAGACGATTCGTTGCATCCGAGACAACGCCGCATACAAGTGCTTTTCTGGAAAGCCCGAGGTAAAGATGATGTCATTCCCCAGTGCAAAGAGCATATCGCCAACAATCAGTGCAATGGAATCCCCGAAGTGTTCCGGATGCTCTAGGGACAGATACTGCTTCCCCCACGCCCGATAGCGCTCATGCAAAGTCGGCTGCCCGTGACGAAGTGCATCCCGGTCGATGATATCGTCGTGGATGAGGAGAAAGGTATGAATGAGCTCGACGGCGACCGCAGTATCGAGCAGTCGTTCCCGATCATCCCCGCCCGCCGCGAGATAGCCATAATACATGAAGGCTGGCCGCAGCCGCTTCCCGCCGGCCAAGGTCATGGTCTTCACATGCTCGAGTGCCTGATAGACCAGTTCATCCTCCTGCTTCGCCTCCGCGAGTGTCGCATCGAAATACGCCGCAATCTTGGGGTCGAGCCGCGCCTTGAAGTCTCGCAATGTCGTTTGGATATCCATGTGACTCACAGAAAATACGCCCGTCAGTTGTATCATCATTCCCGTCCGAGTTCAAGGGTCCGCCATGCCAGACGAGGCAACGACAAAATACGATATCGACTTCGTGCCGTGCTCCCTTCACTCGGTCGGCAACTGAAACACAGTGTCCTGACACTCTGTAACTCATTATAGCTGATGCCTGGCAGGGTTTCAGCTCCATTGTGCGGACATAACCACCGACATCATTTCTCAGGGAAGACGAAATACTCCCGATAGTGCTCATAGAGCGCAAGTGTCGCGACTAGATCTCGCGCATTATACCGCGCGATGTCTTTGAATCGTCCTTCTTTAAAAAGCTCTCGCACATCGTCCCCGGTCACTCCCTGCGCCTTGGGGCTCTCGATCCCAAACGCGCGCGTCCACAGATGCAGGCTGCCCTTGCGCCGCATCGCACCATAAAACGACAGCTGGTCGAGGAGATCAACATGCTTCGCATTGTACGGCTGATACTGCAGATACCGATTAGCGAGGAGGTTCTTGGTCGGCTTCACGCCATGCACCGCCGAGCGCACCATGAGAAACGGCACATCGAATTGCCGGCCATTGAAAGTGACAAACGTGTCGTACTTGGTCGCGATGTCCCAAAACTTCGCCAGCATCGCTTGCTCCGAGAGTGCCTCAAACTTACAGTCTCCCTCCTCGAAGCCGGTATCGCTCGCATCGGCCGGCTGATAGTAGACCGCCGATTTCTGCCGTTCCGCATCGAGCACGCCGATCGCGACGATTTGTCCGGTCAGGGGCGAAAACCCCAGCCCGTCCTCCAAGTCCTTCAGCGCCGCCTGGTATTCATCTTCGCCACCGCTCTCGCGCTTGATCCACCGCGTTAGCGATTCCTTCGTCGTCTCATCGAGCGCTGCAAAGTCCTCGCCGACGGTTTCGATATCAAAAATGAGGGTAGGCATAGGGTAGCTTTTGATGGAGAAAAATCAGAACGGGTTCATTTTAACACAAAAGAAAAGACACGCCTGTTGACTCTAGGCCCGTTTTTCCATAGAGTATATTCGTTGTGCCTGTGCCTGGCAGTTCCGAACGGTATACTAGAGGGGCGTCGTATAGTGGTAGTACAACGGTCTCCAAAACCGTTAGTGAGGGTTCGATTCCCCCCGCCCCTGCTGAAGATAGCTTGTAGCTCGTGGCTTGTAGTGAATCTAAAGGCTAATAGCTAACAGCTCATCGCTGTTTTGAGGCCCCAGCATCCTCCACTAGGTGGACGGGCCTAACGGCTAGGATTGTCCTAGCCGAGCAATATAAAATACAAGAGTCAGTTCGCCATCATGAAGTTTTCGTGAAAATGGCCCCATCGTCTAGCGGCTAGGACACTTGGTTCTCATCCAAGAAACAGGGGTTCGATTCCCCTTGGGGCTACGTGAAATATAAACCCCGCTTTCACGGGGTTTTATTTTTACTTACTTCAAGAGGAATCGAACGGGCAGGTGTGCGAGGCTTCGAACGGAGGTGAGATTGGCCGAGTGTCGATGAATGCGATCGATATGAGCATTCAGCGCTACCTAGGACAACGAAGCTGTCAGTAGACAGCGAGGCGAATCACGGCGGGTTTTGTGATATATTGTGATATATAAAGGATGTTAATTTTATATAGAATGCTATGAGTCTTGAGCTCCCAAAAATGCCAACGCCAGAAGAGTTGGCGAAGAAACAGCAAAAGCGGGCTGCTCCTGCTGAGAGGAGTAAGAAAATCGTGACTCTCCCACAGATTAGTGAAAGGGATTTAGGAATTGATCTAACAAAGTTAGGGGCGATAGACTCGGGTGGGATTAACGATACAGCGATATACCAATCCTATCTTGAGAAAACACTGAACCCTATCAATGATCTTTTCACGAATAAAGCACTCGTTGCAAAACTACTCGTAGAGATGGAAAAGATGTCCGATAGGAATACAGTACATGCTTACAATGATGAAAATGAGCAGCTTTCTCGATCCGAAGCAATGACTGTTTTTACAGATTTTTTGAAGTGTGTTTCGAGAGGAGACGAAGCAGGTGCGAAAAGCGCATTGAAGAGGGCAGCAACTCCATCGCTCCAGCATTCCGTAGTAGAAGTTAGGGCTACTATAACGAACTTAATCCGTGATTCAGACATGTCGCAAGTAGTTTATTGCTTTTTTGAACTATCAGAATCTATTTACAAGAGTAGCCATGACGGACAGCGCTATCGCAGCAAAGAGGAACAAGACGAAATTGAAGAAATAAAGCAGCGAGGCAACCAGTTCAATATCAGCTAGCCCAACAAAAACACTCCCTGCAGGGAGTGTTTTTGTAACCTTACTTCGATTCGTTGTGCACGGTGTTCTTGCGGCAAAAGCGGCAGTATTTCGAGAGTGAGAGCTTCTCCTTCACCTTCTTCTTGTTCCGCGAAGTCTCACGCGAGATGCGCTGGCACTCGCTACACTTCAGCTTGGCCATGTTGTCCTTGATCTTGCCCATAACAGTACACTTATTGTCTTCGAAATAATGGTTGCACTCTACGCGAAAAAACCCGCTTCGTCAATATTTACTTCTTTCTGGAGCCGTTGACCCGCCTCGACTCGCTTCGCTTGTCGATGCGAGGCGGGCCGGGATTTCACCTCGCTTCGCTCGTTGAGAACCCCTCGGTTCTCAACGGACCAAAGTCCTGCTCTCCGCTCACGGGAAAACTCCCGTTTTCCCGACCCCTTTCCCGTTCAAACCATCCAGTTTAATGTCTCTGCTCTTTATACCTAATCTGCTCATTACTATATTCTGTGAGCCGTTGACCGGATTTGAACCGGTGACCTACGCCTTACCATGGCGTTGCTCTACCAACTGAGCTACAACGGCAATGCATTGGGGCAAGGGATTCGGTCACGAATATTTTTCCTGACGGAAAAATTTCTCGACCCCGCCTCGCGGTACTCGCCTTGCCCTGTCGGGCAAACTCGTACAGCGCTCCGGCTTTCTCATCCCTCTCGGAAGCCAAGCAGTTGGCTTCCTCCTACCCAAACGAAATCAATTCCCCTACGGGGATTCATTTCGTTTTGTGGGTAGGGAGGGATTCGAACCCCCGAAGCCCGAAGGCGACAGATTTACAGTCTGTTGTGATAGACCACTCCACCACCTACCCATCTCACTAACGTACAACCAACAACGTATAACCCCTAACAAGCATGCTCGACACACAAGTGTTCGGTTGTAGATTGTTTGTTACCAGTTAATTCCTGAGCCGAAGGCCGGGCTCGAACCGGCGACCCACGGTTTACAAAACCGTTGCTCTACCAACTGAGCTACTTCGGCATCCGAACGGCTCCGAAAGAGCACCTCTGACGCAACTTCCGTATCTTAGCCAAGAATGCACAACCAATCAACTGTGACTCTTCTCTTTCTGAACAAGCAGTCGCTCCAGACGCCGGACCTTTTCCTTCACCTCCCGGTTCAGAGGCGAGAGCTTGATCACCTGACGATAGCACGCCTTCGCATCCGAGAGATTGCCGCCACCCATATAAAAGTCACCGAGCTCCTCATACGCCGGAGCATCTTTCGGATTCTTGGCGATCCGATCGATGAGCTCTTCTTCCGACAGACGCTTCTCGCCATTGACCGTCGCCCGTCGTCGCCGGAACACCCGGACGGTTTCTTCGCTTTTCGAGACGAGTGAATCACCAAAGCTCTTGCCTGCCTCACGGATCCGACCCGCTTTCTCGCGCGCGACATCCGCGAGCGACTCTTCTTTCGCGACGGTCTTCACCGCGACGCGCTCGGCCTCGGTCGGGATCGGCAGGGTCGCTTCCGACGCGGGCATCACGCCTTCTTGTTCCCGACCATGGCGCCGCTGCCAACGTTCCCAAAAACGGCTTTTTTCGGCTGCAATCGAAGCTGCTTCTGTCGCCTGACGCATCTTCTCACGCCGCGCCCGCAGCGCCCCAGAGAACTGATTGAAGCGATTGTGGAACTTCAGCGAGAGGAGATTGAGCCGCTTGGTCAACTTTTCGAGGATCCGCAGACCCGTCTCCTCCCGGATGAAGAGGAAGCGCCGTGGCGGTGGAATCATTTCACCCTGTGCCATCCGTCCGAGGACACCAGGATCACTGGATTTCTTCGACAGAAACCAAAAGAGGAGTGCGAGACTCGAGATAAAGACGATGGGCGGGATGATGAGATACCACATGGCGAAGGGCTTGGCCCGCTGCCGAGCGGGAATTTATATTTCGAACCGAGTGAACCGACCGACTTGGATATTCTCTCCGATACGGTGGATATGCTCCGTGATGAACGCCTGCACGGTCTTCGTCGAGTCCTTCACAAAGGGCTGAGTGAGGAGGGCCTGTTCTTCTCGGAACTTCTTCTCCTTGCCGACCAAGATCTTTTCGGCGATATCGGCTGATTTGCCCTCGGCCGCGACTTGCTCTTCCCAGATTCTCCGCTCGCTCGCAATGAGATCAGCGGGGACGTCTTCGGGGTGGACATAGCTCGGGGCCATCGCCGTCACATGCATCGCGAGGTCTCGGGCCAGTTCTTGGAATTCGCTGTTCAGAGCGACGAAGTCTGTCTCCGAAAGGAGCGTGAGCAATGTCCCGACCCGCTTATTGGAGTGGATATACGAGACGACGATCCCCTCCGCTGCGGTCCGGCCTGTCTTCTTCAGAGCCTTAGCTTCCCCGCGCTTTTTGAGGATCTCGATTGCCTTTGCCTCATCGCCATTGGCTTCATCCAGGGCTTTCTTCACTTCGACGATCCCGCCGCCTGTCTTTTCGCGCAGGGCTTTGACTTGTTCCATGGTACTCATAGTGCTTCTTTTTTTATTCTAGAAGAAAACGGAGAAACTCGGAAATTACGCCGGCTGTTTCACGGCTGTTTCTGGCTTCACTGGGGCAGACACGGCTTTCTCCGTCGCTTTTTCCGCTGCTCTCTCGGCTGCCTTTTCCGCTGCCAGGGCGGCTTTCTGTCCGACCCCACGTTCCACTGCCCGACCGAGGAGGCCGAGGAGGAGCCGGAGTGACGAGAGTGCATCGTCGTTCCCTGGCACCGGATAGTCGATGGAGCTCGGATCAGCATTGGTGTCGACGATCGCAACGAGCGGCACACCGAGACGTGTCGCTTCCTTGATGACCAGGCCCGCTTCCTTGGCGTCCGCGATGACGATAGCTCCGGGGAGCTCCTGCATATTCCGAAGGCCGCCGACTTTGTGTTCCAGCTTCTCGAGCTCTTCGCTCTTCCGCTGCTGCTCAAATTTGGTGTACTTCTTGAATTCGCCGGCTGCGAAACTCGCTTCGTTTTCGACGAGATACTTCGCCCGGCCGCGGATCTGCGCATAGTTCGTGAGCGTCCCACCGAGCCATCGATCGATGACATAGGGCATCCCGATCCGCTTGGCGAGGGACTTCACTGCATCATGCGTCTGCTTCTTCACCCCGACAAAGAGGACCGGCTTACCGCTCTTCGCGACACCCGCGAGGAAATCCGCTGCCCGGTCGAGACATGCCTTGGTCTTTTCCAGATTCAGGATATTGATATTCTTCCGGGTGGTGAAGATATACTCCTCCATGTGCGGATGACGGCGGCTCTTCAGGTGACCGAAGTGCACGCCAGCCTTGAGAAGACTCTCGAGTGAGTCATCCACCCGGCTGAAATCGAACTCAGCGAAATACTCCGCCGCTCCTTCGAGAACGAGAGGCGTTTCGGCCTTGGGGGCCGCTATGACATCTGCCATGGCTTTATCCTTAGTTATTTACCCGCATCACAGACTTAAGCGATCTCCAGTCTGTCGATGCGATAATCCTGCTGTCCAGAAAAAAAAGTAAGTCTGTAACGGAGCAGGCCTCTATCCTCAGGATTGATTCGCCCAGAATTCTTCACGAGCCATTTCATCACCTGCCTCACCCCCCATGAGGAGGCAGGAGCAGGGATGAACGGAGCGAGAAAAACAGGAATGGGCGCTCTGACGGATATGTGTGATTCGCATACTGACCCCAATCAGACAGATTAGTAGGCCGTAGCAAAGCGATCCCAGGATACGTCACCCCAAGAGACTTGTCAATTTCAAAGCTGCATGATAGATTCAGTTGTACATATTTCAATCAAAGCACCAGGAGAGGCGTTTTTAGGGGCAGTTCGAGGCGCAAGCGAGGAACGGAGTAAGCCGTATTTCAGAATACAGCGACGAGTCCCAGAGCTTGGAACGAAGAAATGCACTAAAAACGAATGTCCGCACACCTATGAAAACTGGCATCCACCCGACCTATCACGAAAAAGTCAAAGTCACCTGCGTTTGCGGTGCCACCTTTGAGACGGGCTCGACCAATTCCGTCATCAACACGGAAATCTGTTCGCAGTGTCACCCGTTCTATACCGGCAAGAAGAAGTTCATCGATGCGGGTGGCCGGGTTGATCGCTTCAAGAAGCTCGCCGAGCGCGTCGAAAAGACCAAGGCGACCCATACCGCCCTCGCTGAAAAGAAAGCTGCCAAGGCCGAAGCCGAGAAGAAGGCGAGTGACAAAGCCGAAAAGGAAACTCAGGCGGCTGAGGCAGTCAAAGCCGCCAAGGTGGCCAAGGCTGCTGAGGCCGCTTAGATTCACTCTTCCGAAACTGAAACAATCCTTGCCGGGGATTGTTTTTTATTCGTAAGAACGGTAGCCTAGCCACAGAACATCCTATGCAAGACCTCATCGCGAAAATTGAATCAGAGGTACGGGAAATCGATGCTGCCCTGACGGCACCGGCGACTTTGAACTCGCCCGAGCGGCTGATGACTTTGGGCCGACGCAAAGCCGAGCTCGATACCATCATGGAGCGGATCGGCCGACTGCGAGCGATCGACAAGAGCCTGCGCGGCAATGCCCAACTGACACAAATGGACACCCAGACTGAGAGCGATGACGAACTCAAGGCAATGGCGCTCGAAGAAAACATCGCCCTCGCGAAGGAAAAAGACGCGCTGGAGACCGAACTGAAGCACCTCCTCCTCCCCAAAGACAAGAACGACGCCAAGGACATCATCGTCGAAATACGGGCCGGCGCGGGTGGCGACGAGGCGAGCCTCTTTGCGGCCGAGCTCTTCCGTATGTATGCGCGCTATGCCGAACTGATGGGGTGGCAGACGACCCTCCTCGATAGCCATGCGAGTGAAGTCGGCGGCTACAAGGAAGTCACTTTTGAAGTGAATCGCGGCCGAAGTGCAACCTCCGTTTACCAGAAATTCAAATACGAATCCGGCGTGCACCGCGTCCAGCGCATCCCCGAGACGGAAAAAATGGGCCGGGTCCACACCTCGACCGTGACCGTCGCCGTCCTCCCTCAGGTCGACGACATCGAGATCGTCGTACGACCCGAGGATCTCCGGATCGATACTTTTTGTTCTTCGGGTCCCGGCGGGCAGTCGGTCAACACGACCTATTCCGCCGTCCGGATCACCCACCTCCCGACGAATCTGGTCGTCAGTTGCCAAGATGAGAAGTCCCAGATAAAGAACAAAGACAAGGCCATGAAGGTCCTCCGCGCCCGACTCTGGGAGGCCGGGGAAGAGCGCCAGCGCAAAGAGCAGGGCGACGCGCGCAACAGCCAGATCGGCAATGGCGATCGCAGTGAAAAGATTCGCACCTACAATTTCCCCCAGGACCGCGTCACCGATCACCGGGTCAAGGAGAATTGGAGCAATATCCCCGGCATCCTCGCCGGTGGCCTCGCCCCCATCCTCGACCTGCTCGAGACCGAAGACATGCGACTGAAGCTCGAAGCCGAAGGGAAGAAAGGAAGTTGAATATAGAAAATTAAGGTTAGGGAAAGGGAAGGGTTCGTATAAAATTATTCAAGGCAGCTCCGCGTTTGCGAAACTGCCTTGGTGAATGAAAAATCTGTCTGCCTCACCGCCTTCTTGCTATCTCGCCGAGATCCGAGATGGTGCAGACGAGGACGAGGCACTGTCCCCAGAGAAAACCAGGCAGCTCCTGTCGTAGTGTTCTTGTGCCCGCAAGTCATCACTGTCAGCCGGAAATAATTGAAGTGTCCACTTCTCAATAATCGCACTCCAGCGGACTCGGATCAATCTTTCGACACCTTCGATGAGGAATATATTCAGGTCATCGTGAGATAAACCACAAGCCTTGTCTCTTTCGCACGCTGCGATGAGCGCGGGAATTACATGCCAGCTTGTCCGATGTTTCCTGTTGAGTTCGTCGACGCCATCCTCGTTGAGCAACGCAAACTCCGGAATGCGACAATATTCCAGTGATATCGCCGGTGCGGACAGAATCATCTGAAGTCGCGGTAGCACATGTTGGCTGAAGTCACTCGAGCACACCATGTCTTGCCTACGAAAGTCCTCGTTCGGATCCATCGGCTCCGTAATTTCCGGGATAGTCTCGGTAAACACCACTCTCGCCGCACTGAACTTCTCACGAAGACCAAGGTCTCGGCGGAAAGCATTCCTGTCGACAGTCCTCAGGTCGACAGAACCGAGAGCTTCAAGAAAGTCATCAATAATTCGAGGGTCGAGACCCTTTTGAAACATCTCGGGTACGATGCCTCCCAGAACGTCAGAGGGTGTAAGCCTTTTTAACTGATCGGGCGTGAATGCTGTATTGGTAGACATTGCAGATTCCTCCATTATGGTGGTTGCCCCTTGCAGGGAACGAATGCCAGCGGGCCTGATCGGATTAATTCTCGAGTTTGTCATGGCAGAGAAAAGCATTTTCACTCGTCACCCCGAGTTTGTCGAGGGGTTTCATCTAGATTTCACGTGATAAGATTGCTAATCTACAAAAGGCTACTTTCTGCCATGACAAAGTCACATTACAATGTTAAGAAACAACAAAATAATGTAGCACGATACCCATAAAGAGTCAATTAGCTCGTAACGGTTCAATACCTTGGAAACGCCCGCTACACTACTCCATTATCTTTATGCCCACTCTGACCATCCGTGAAGCCCTCCAGCTCTCACCCGAGCTCCCGCGGCTCGATCGAGAGATACTATTGGCATCTGTCCTGAAGCGAGACCGGGTGTTCCTCATGGCACATGCCGAGACGAAACTGACACCGAATCAACTGAAACGCTATCAGGACTTCCTCGCGCGCGCGACGAAACATGAACCGATCGCGTATATCGTGGGCGAGCGAGAATTCTATGGTCGTGATTTTTCAGTCGGTCCCGGTGTGCTCATCCCCCGACCCGAGACGGAACTGTTGGTTGAACAAGTGCTCAACAGAATCTTGAATCAAGAATTGAGAATCAAGAATAAGAACAGGAGCGTGGCCATCGTTGATGTCGGGACCGGAAGCGGATGTATCATCATCAGTCTCTCTCTCTCATTGAAACAATCCCGACTAAAAAATATTTCTTTCTTCGCGGTAGACAATGAGTCGGCTGCACTCCACTACGCAAGGAAGAATGCGAGACATCATCACGTCGATGCAGACATCCGCTTCGTGAAAAGTGATCTCCTCACGCGAGTAAAGAATCAACTCTCACGCTATGATGAGATCTCTGTTCTCGCCAATCTCCCCTACCTCTCGACCGCGCTCTACCGCACGACCGCACCCAATGTCCGGCAATACGAACCAGCGAGCGCACTCGTGAGTGGGCCCGATGGACTAGCTCATTATCGACGGCTGTTGAAAGCGTTGCAGGCTCTCGCCGCCACTGGTACAAAAGTACATTTTTTCCTTGAAATAAGCCCTGAGCAGGTACCCCTCCTGCCCGCCCTATTCGCCGATACCGAGTGCCTCTCGCCGTATTCCATCCACCCGGACCTCGCTGGATCAGCTCGCGTTGTCTCTGGCACGATTGCCGTCTCGGCGTAACATCCGAGCAAAACAAAAGCCCCGCTGTTGCGGGACTCTTGCAAGAACTGGTCGTGCCAATTAGGCGCGGCGCTTGGCGGTCTTCTTGGCGGCCTTCTTCTTGGTCACCTTCTTGACGGCCTTCTTCTTGGTCACTTTCTTTTTCTTTGTTGCCATGGTAGGTCACCTCCTTCCAAAATTTTGTTTTCGCTTCCGTACGTTCACGGTCACGATGTTATTTTTTTATTGTTTGTGAAACATTTTTGTTTCACGCACGTGTGAAGTTTCTCACACGCTCTCATTATACTCTCATAAAATTATTTGCATAGAGCAATTGTCAAGCACAGCAAATATTTTTCCCGTATGTGCACACAAAAAATATTTTGTTGCAAAAAAAATTACTCAGCCCGTGACTCCAGTGCTCGTATCACGCACCGTTGACTCGATTAGGCAATAGAAATAATCTCTCCCTCACCAACGTAGAATTATTCTCAGAATCAATCGTGTCTGGACTCAGCATGTCGGAGTGACTCATCCATCGTGATTGAGAAACTCTATCCACTGAATAAATCCTCGCTCCAAAAAGTCAATTTCTGGCTTCATTAAGCATAAAAGTAACTTTTTTGTCCAGATTGACACCCCACTTTTTCAACCGTACTATGAAAACAGAAATGGGCGAGTGAAGCTCTTTTCAGAATCGAAGAGGGCTCCCATTGGAGCTTCAACGCAAGCAGTACATTCACAAGATAATCTGTAAACCACCGCAGCCTTTTCTGCAGAAGTGCGCAGTCGACGGTATCTCGAGAACATGTGCGAGAATACCAAGTGTCGCGCGCTATTTGCTGGCTGTCGGTAGTAAAGCTAGGAAGAGAGGTGACTCTTATGGAAGAAAACATGAATTTGAACGAGGAAGAGCGTGTCACTGATCAGGCGAAGGCTTGGCTCCAGGAGAATCTGCGTGTCATTGTAAGTTTCTTCATTGTCGCAGCGATCGCACTCGGTATCTACTCCTACTCGCAGCGTGCGGATGAGACCGTCGACGGCACAGACGATTCCGTCGTCGCCACCGAATCCAACACATTGGGCACAGACAAGGCTGCTGATGTGAAGTCAGCCAACGGCCAGTCGAAAACCGCCACGGTTCCGACCGAGCTCAGCCGAGAAACCGAGGTTTCATTCGTCGAGACTGCTAGCCGAGGCGACGGTACAACCCATCTCGCCCGCCGAGCACTCATGAATTACCTCGAAAAGACCCCTGATTCATCGCTGACCGGTGAACACAAGGTCTACATCGAAGACTATCTCAGGAAGCAGCTCCCGCAACGTTCCCTCGCCATCGGCCAATCCGCGGAATTCTCCAAGGATATGATCCGTCAGGCGATCGATCATTCGAAACAGCTGAACGCTAAACAGCTCCAGAACTTGAAAAAGTACTCGAGCCGCGTGGCCGCGTACCGCTCGTAACCGATAGAAGTTGAACAGACACACCGTACCTTTCCCGCAACTGCAACAAAAACCCCGGAACTCCGGGGTTTTTTGGTCCCAACAACATTCAAAATGCCCGCCCGTACCAAATGTGGTCGCCCACTTCGAGTCCGGCGGCTTCACCAGCGTTCAACTCAAGCACCTGATCGACCGGGGTCGGTGGCATGACAATTTTCGGATCGCCCGGTTGAATCCCCCGTTCGATGAAGACAATCTGGCCCCGGGAGAGAAACACCATGTCAAGTGGAAACCGCATCCCATGCATCCAAAACCCATAATAATCCGGCCGATCGAAGAGAAACAGCATGCCCGTCTCATCCGCCAGCGAGTCGCGCTCCCCCAGTCCGAGTGTACGCAGTGCATCGGTATTCGCGATCTCGAGCCGCCACAGGTGCCCACGGACAAAGGCATGCGTTGGAAAGACCGTGCCCGTCGGGTCATATGTATCCGCTATCCGTGACTGAACCACGATTGCCAGCAGCCCTGCGATTGAACATGCGATGAAGAAGGTGCGACGAATGGATGTCCTGGATATGTTCATACCGATCGGTCAGTAGCGGTAGTCGTATGCAGAGAAGCATGCAACACCAGCGTGAGGAGTGTGAGCAAAACACCGGCGATGAGAAACACTACTGCCTTGCTCCCGCCCTCGAGGGACAAGGCCAGGAGTGCCATCAGCCCTGTAACCGTCAGAAAGGCAAAGGCGATAGTCGTTGGTTGCCAACCACGGGCGAGAAGAAGGTGATGCAGGTGCGCCTGGTCCGGGAGGAAGGGCGATCGGCCAAGCACGAGACGACGGGCCACCACGATGAGCGCATCGAGAACCGGGATCGCGAGTACGAGGAGGAGCGTCGCCACCTTCATACCAGCATAGAGCGCAAGCACCGCGAGCGTGAAGCCAAAGAAGTAGGCCCCGCCCGTTCCAGCGAGGATCCGTGCCGGATGCCAATTGAAGAAGAGGAGTCCGAGCGCGAGACCAGAGAGTATCACGGCGAGAATCGCGATCGTCGGCTGATTCACCTCAGGTCGGAGCGCCAGGACGAAGAGTGTGCTGAAAGACAGGAGCGCGATACCGGGCATCAGGCCGTCAGTACCATCGGCCCAATTGATCGCGTTCATGATGACGAGCACCCACGCCACAACCCCAAGCGCCGCCAGAACCGGCGCAGGATCGTTCTGCCACTGACCCAAATACTGACCGACATCCAGTCGCATCCCAGCCGAGTACACCAAGAGACTGAGGAGAATCTGGAACGCGAGATGCCATGGCCAGGCGATATGGCTGAGATCGTCCACAAGTGAAAACCAGAGAATCGCGAGAGACCCGATCCACAATGTCACGAGAGGAGCTGTCCATTCGAACCGTCTATCAGCGAGGAGAAGGAGGAGAAAGATACTAACGAGGACTGCCCCTCCCAGCCTGCGGTAGCGCGGAACGACTCCTGTCCGTCCCGATTCCCACCGTTCGTACGACGCGCGGAAAAATGGGATCCGCCGGATAGACCAGAGGAGTGCCAGCGCGAATCCAAGTGCCAGGCACCAGGAGACAAGATAGAAAAACGCACCGTGGTCCATACTTTCCACAATCAAAATGACTTAGAGGTTTGCGAGATGCTCTTTGAGGAGATCAGTGAGAACGACGGCTAAATCCTCGACCCGTTCGCACAGCTTCGCCTCTGGTGCATAGGTCGTGAGAGCGGCTCGACCATCCTCTGTGAGACCGACACCGATGACAATCACCCCTGATGCTCTGAGTGACCCAAGAGCTGCCTGCACACGCGCCGTATCACTACTCTCACCATCTGTCATTACAATAACGATCTTCTTCCGTTTCCCAGCATCAAGTTTTTCACGTTCCTCATCTGACAGGTTCTCCAGGAGTGTTTCAAGCACGAGAAAGTCCTTCGTCGACTGTCCGTTTGGGCTCCCGAGCCGCTTATACACCGCGACACGCTCCCGCTCAGAGAGCTCTTCAGACAGTGCCTTCACACATTCCGCACGATCACCAAAGACCCAACCTTCGGTCCGGACATGCAGGTCATGCGAGAGATCTGCCCGCCTGTCTTCTAACTCATCTGAAAATTCCGTGAGCGCTTCGAGAACAAGCGCGATGGCGAGCCGCTGCGCCACTGCCTTCTCCCCCTCCATCGAGCCCGAGATATCACCGACGACCGTCACGTCAAAATCACCAACACACTTGTCCTCTCGCTCGCGAAACTCAACATCCTCCCACACGTCCGGTTCGGATTCGCCCGCCTTGGACCGGACAACTACCTCCGCTGGATAAGCGAGGAGGTCGCCCTCTGGGAGCGGGTACCTCGGTGCAGGCAGTCGTTTCTTCCGCCGAGTGATGATCTGCTCAAAGAGAGAACGTAATTCCTCGATCACCTGCTCATTCGTCTCAGGATTCTCGATTTGCTCCACTGTTTCGAGGAAACGACGATACACACGAAGCTCCCGCGACGTCACGCCCTGCGCCGCGGCGTATGCCTCAAACGCTCGATCGCCGGTCCGATCGCCAGCCTGTGCCTCCGCCACCTGCCGCACTATCTCTTTCTCTACCGCCTGATTGATGACATCATCTGGTGTCGCGTGCCGGAATCGCTTCTCCCACACAGCATATTCGTCGCGAAAAAAGTCTTCCGGATTTCCCAGTGTACCGCCCGCAGCATCGGCGGGAGACGGTGCGCCGTCTCCGGTCTTCTCCAACGGTAACTCTCCTTTCTCTGATTCCTCCTCTCCATCCTTCTCTTGCTCTCCCGCATCCTGCTTTCCATTTCCTCCTTCTTTTCTCTCTTCGCTACCCTGCTTGCTTTGTCCCCTATCACTCTCTGCTTGCCGTTTTTTCTCGACATCCTCCTCAAAAAACCGCTCATAGACCGGCTCGATTACCGCTTCCTGCAGCCAGAGCCGCGTACTCATCGGCGTCTCCGGATGTGCTGCGTACTCGAGAAACCCGACACCGGATTTTCCCCGCTTCGCCTGGAGTTGTTCAAAGGCTTCGCGCACATCCGAAGTAACAGTCCACGTCTCGCCCGTGTCCTGCTGCTCACAGTTGAGGATATGCGCGAACTGCAAGTGCTTCGGCAGGCCAGAGAGGTCACGCTCAGGAAACAGGTTTTCGGTATACAGCTCCCGCCGCGTCGGAGCGAGCGATGGAGCGCGAGTGACGACGGTCCGGTTCATCTTCACGTCTCCGAAACTATTATCGAGGATATGGTACCGCTGCTTCCTCTCGATCTTGCGGCGGTGGTCCTGCCAAACCTGGGCACCGCCCGGCTCGCGGAGGAGGGAACGGAGTTCGCGAAAGTGCTCGAATTCATGGCAGGCGCCGAACAGGAGTCTCGTTTCCGACCCGCCATAGACTTTGTCGAGAAAACGCGGGTGAAGATACATTTTCCCACCTTCGAGGTCGATCGCACAGGTTTCGAGCGGTCCCTCGGGCGTCATGACTCCCTCTGCCGTCAGGATCTCGACCGAAGCATCGCCGACGTACACTTCGAAGAATTTCCGTTTCCGATCGACAAAACGCTCGATACTACCAGCCTCAACTTCCAATCCTGTACGCCGGTCCGACGCTGAGGAAACGGCCCTGGCCCTGGCTTCAAATATCGTTTCCTTCATGTGTTCAATATATCACGCATTGCCCGTTCAATCCCGAAACCCCGGATATGATGCGTCACGCCAAGAGAAGAAGCGAGATTGACTGGAGAAGTTCGTGCCAAAAGCCGCCGCTTCGTAATCGTACGCAGCACCACATAATACGGAAAATGGACATATCCCAGGAAGTCAATCCCCGCGTGCCACGGCCGGAGTGATACCTTGTCAGGATGGAGAACGAGTTTCAGTTCACGCGTGAGGAACGCCGCGATCCGGTCGCGACAATCTTCGAGGAACTCCCGGTCGCAAGAGAGAATCGCAATATCGTCGGCATAGCGGAGGTAATGTTTCACGCCGAGCGTCCGCTTCGCAAACTGATCGAGCGGGTCGAGGTAGACATTCGAAAACAATTGCGAGGTAAGATTGCCGAGCGGGATGCCTTGCCCCGGTTTTGTTTCAAAGCTCTGGATAATGATCCCGAGCAATACTATCACCCGATCATCGCGAATTTTCTTCCTGAGCAGGCCGAGTAATACCTGATGATCCACCGAATCAAAGAATTTCCTGATGTCCAGCTGTAGTACCCAGACCGTCCGCGTATGATTGTGCGAAAGCTGCCCTGCAAATCGTCGGAACCGCACCCCGGCCGCGTGCGTACCCTTGCCGACGCGGGACGAATACGAATCATGGATGAACGAGCGGTCAAAGAGCGGCGCGAGCACCCGATGGACCGCATGGTGCAGCACGCGGTCGTGAACCGGCGCCTTGGCGATGGCGCGCCGTTTCGGGTCGTGAACGACAAATCTGCTATACTCTCCATGGATATATTTCCCTGTTGCCAAATCGTCTGCGAGACGGAGGAGATGCTCCTCAACACGTTCAGCAAAAACAAGCACGTCCGGCTTCCTCATCTTCCCCTGCCGGAACTCGCGCCACGCCGCAAAGATATTTTCCGGTGCGATAATTCGCTCAAACAAACCACCATGAATACCCCCCCCCCGAGACTTTCACTGAACCAATCATCTTTCATAAGCTACAAGAGGTGTATCTGGCCCTTCACAAGCGAGTTTCGAATTTTCCGAAAATGTCGCGCTATTCGCTCGGGATGCGGATAGAGAATACGATACTGGAAATCATCGAACTCGGCTACCTCGCACAGGCAAAGCGCGACACGTCACGTCTCCTCATCCTGGGAAAAATGGATGTGAAGCTCCGCGTCTTCTTCGTCCATCTCCGTCTGGCGTACCAGACAAAGTGCCTGAACGATTCCGGCTACGCCGAGCTTTCGGGAAAAGCGGTCGAAATAGGAAAAATGATCGGTGGGTGGATCAAACAAACAAAAACAGCGCCGGAAAGTACGGCGCGGTTTCACTGATTTCTTCGGGAAGAGACGACACCGTGGTTCGACCAGTCGTTGTCCGGCCTGTTCCTGTTGAGGTTCGCACCCTCGGCATCGGCATTACCGAAGTTCGCGAGATTGCCATCGGAATCGACGTCGTCTTCGTCTCATGCCATCTGTGTCTCTGCCGGCACGTCCGCCGCTCGCGGAGGCACCAGCTGATGAGGCCTAGCATGTGCGCGCTCCTGCCTCTGGTCAGGGTTCCCGCGCCAGCACGAGACGAGCAGAAATCATGTGGGAGTACGGCGCGTACGCCGGACTACATGACCACCATCAGCCTACC
>JBATNG010000016.1:0-4759 GCA_049290235.1 Candidatus Moraniibacteriota bacterium
TTCACCACATCATTCGAAGAGAAGTCGGTGATCGAGCCGTCTTTCACTTTCAAAATACCGAAGGAGCCGATGAAGCCACCGCCGGGACGGAGCTCCATATTGTTCTGAAACAGCACGAGGAACACCCGCTCCTCGCCGCCCGTATTCATAAAGGCGCTGGCGAGTTGGGTCAGGGTCGCGAGATCGCCGGTCAGCTCTCCACCCCACAGTCCGTCGGCCTGATCACTCATCCGGGTCGTCCAATAGTACCCACCGGCGAGGGCGATGATGAGGAGAATCACGACAGTGGTGAGGAATGGTTTCATGGTCATGGCCATTGAGACGAGACTCGCCTTTACATCTTACCACTCAGAAGCTCGTTCAGGCGCCGACGATACTCTTCAGGTGTCGGCTCATGCGTTTGCGGCGCGAGTGTCGCATCGTCTTGGCCCGCTGGTTCGAGCCGAGTCGACTGCTCAGGCATCTGTGCCAGAGTCCGGGCCGTCGCATCGATATCGGCCTTCATGAGCCGAGCCTGGGCCCCTTGGAGCGGCGTAATGGGGCCATCAACGATCGGCAGATTGTCTGGGGCGGCCGCATGATAGACATAGCCGGTCGATGCTTCATCGACGAGCCCAGCGCGTTCGGCTTCATACGACACGCTCGGTTCGGCGCTGGATGCGATGTCCTCCTCGATCGGTGGCACCTCTGGGGATTCGTCGGGTTCCGTCGTTTCCCAAACAGTATCCGCAACTGGCGTTCCGGCCATGTCAGACGGGACCTCGGTCGGTGCGATGGCTGTCGCGATAGCCTCCGCGGTTTCTACTGAATCGGACAGCGGTTGAGTAGATTCAGCCTCGGTCGGCGAGGGCGATTCTACGGTCGGCTCCTGATCAGACAGGATCGATGTCTCGGGACTAGCCAGATGAGTGTGTTCCTCTCGTCCCCAGTACGCGGGGATGCGCGGGGTAAACGTCTCGGGAGTAATCGTGTACTCATGGTCTCGAACCGTTGGGCTGCGACGCTGTGGGAACACCCACTCGATCAATCGGTAAATGAAAAAGAATAAGGCTGTAAAACCGAGCGCCGTCACGACCGCCAAGGAGAGGAAACGTGGCCACGCCGTATAGCTCGGGATGATCACCAGATCGCTCACGATCCGGATATCGATGTCCGTCTTCTGATTGTAGTAGCGGCTCGCAGTCCGGACGAGTTCGGCGACAATCGCCCGGGTCAGGGTCTGAGCATCGTCACTCTCACTCCCCCTTGCCGAGACATGGATCACTTCGCTCGTACCGACTGTTCGGATCTCAGCGTTCTCTCGCCAGAGGGCTTTGCGTTCGGCAGGCGTCTTGCCGACGAACGGATTTGCGAGCCTGTCCTCGGCTTGGTACACGGCCAGCGCGAACGTCGTCTCGCGCGACAAGGCGGCGAGATTGGCGGCTGCGTTCGTGGCAAAATTCACCTTGGGTAATACGGCAATAGAAATCTCCCCCCGATAGCCGCGCATTTCATCCATCCAAAACAACCCCGCAGCGAGGAGGAGCGGGAGAAAAACGGCCCAGAAGGATTGTCGGAAGAGATTACGCAACATGTTTGGTGGTCCAGTGATAACTGTTGGCGCGCGCATCGATCGTCTCTTGGTATACCCCGGCTGTCTGTCGGGCGATCGCGTCCCAGCTGAAAGCGTCATCGATACGCGTCCGGGCCAGTTCACCGAGCCGCTTGGCTTCATCGGGACGATTGATATAGTGCGCCATCTCCTGTTTCAAGGCGTCGACATCGCGAACTGGGAAGACGGCTCCGTAGCCGCCCCGGACGACTTCGAGGTTCGGTTCGATATCCGACACGACGACGGGCAAGCCATAGGCCATCGCCTCGAGCAAAGCCATCGACATGCCCTCATTCTCGGATGGCTGGACGAAGAGACCAGCGTGAGTGAAGAGTGCCGCCAACCGCTTTCCCTGCTGTTCACCAACAAAGAGGATATTTTTCCGTCCGGCAGCCATCGTGCGCAGGTACTTCTCATACTCTGTCGTACTCGCCGGAGCACCCGCAATCACCAATTTGTAATTGTTCGGCAATTTGTTGGTATCCTCGAGCTCCATGAAAGCCTTGATGAGGAAGTGAATCCCCTTGTGACCGACGAGCCGGGATACCGAGAGCACGTAGCGGCCCGGACGCAGCCCCCACTCCAAGAGTGTCTCGGCCGAAGCTTCCATCTCGACTTCTGCGCCATTCGGGATGTAGACAGCATCGCAGTGGTAGAAATCCTTCGCATACTGGGCGAGTTCTTGACTCACCGCGATGGTCCGCTCGGGGACTTTGCAGGTGAAAAATTCCGCCGCTTTCAGGAAGTTCCGTGCGAAGCTCCCCCACTTCTTGTGGAAATAGTCACGACTGTGAAAGGTCGAGACGACCCGCGTGCGCGGCTTCAGTACGCGCGGCAGGATAGAGACGATGGACGGTCCGATCGAGTGATAGTGGATCACGTCGTAATCCTGGAACAGCGCGTGTATCGTCGCGAGCAAGGTGTGTGTGATCGCATCGAGATGTTTGGTCGGGATGGATGGCAACGAAATCAGCCGGACGCCCCGAAAAGACTCCAATGTGGCCGGAGTATAGTTCGGACGTGTGTAGACCGTAACCTCATGACCGGTCTGAACCAGACGGACGGAGAGCTTTTCCACGTGCTTCTCCACGCCTCCCGAACGGGTCGGGATACCTTTCTGACCGATGAAAGCGATTTTCATAGCGGTTCCGACCAATGAATTAACAGAGTACGATAGCAAATATTTTGACTTCTGTCAAGACTGTCTCAAGAAGATACTGCCTCGCCCTCGCACCCGGCGTTTCGGCGGCTCGCTTACCAGGCATGATGGATCGCCGAGACCGTCCCGAGATGATTGCCTTCATAGCGATTGGTCGCCGTGAGCGTCAGGCCAGAGAAGTTCCCGGCCCCCGCCACGCGCACTACCCGCGCGATCGCATAGCGACCATTGTCGATGAACGCCGCTTTCTTGAATCCGATCGAACCAGCCGCACCGAAGGAGTTCACTTCCACTCCCTCGCGCCCGTTGCGACGGATCGAGTTGTTCTTGCTCCAGAATGAGGCGCCGTCCATGGTCAACTTGAATCCCGACCCACGGTTCTCGAGGATCCGATTGTCTTCGAACCAGGCCTTCACTTCGGCGATCAGATCGACACCGTCACCGTTGCCGATGATGTCCGTATCGGTGACGATGAGGCTGCGTTTGTCAGAGTAAATGCCAGCCATCCTGTTATTCTTGATCACCGATTTGTCGATGATGACCTGCTCCTGTTTGTCGCGCGAGCCACGGTCGATGTGGATGCCATCGCGCGTACTCCCTTTGATGACCGTACGGACGATCTTGGCTTCGGCATGTTCCAGGACACGCACACCATGCCGGCCGCCGACGATCGTGAGCTTGTTGATCTCGGTGTCATCTTTCATGACGATGACCGGCTGATCAGGATTGTCAGCCTTGATGACGACATCATCCGTGTTCTTGCCGCCGATGAGCTTCACATCCTTGGGCAACGTGAGATTCTCTTTGTATGTGCCCTTGGCCACGTACACGACCGTTGAGCCTTTGGCATGCTTCAGGGCCTTGGAGATCGTCCGATACGGATGGTTGTAGGAACCATCCTGATCGCCCTTGTTGTCCTCATCGACATAGATCGACTTGGAACCACCGAGGACGACGATTGGACCGAGAATAAGGCCAAAGAGCATCACCGCCAGCAGGCGATTTTTCCATTGGAGTGCAAGAATCCCGTTCATATGAGCGTTATTGAGCGGATAAAATAGTAACTCAGGATACTACCAGACGATGCTGATTTTGTCAATTCCCGATCGGTCAGCTAGTATGAGGAGGAAATGCGCTCCACCATGTCACTCCACACCCTCTTTGCGCCTCGTTCGATCGCGGTCATCGGAGCATCGACCACCCCAGGCAGCGTGGGAAATGATGTCGCCAAGAACCTCATCGAGAGCGATTACTCCGGCACAGTCCACCTCATCAATCCGAAGACGGATATGCTCCTCGGCCAGGTTTGCTATCCGTCCATCGATGCCGTCCCTGGTCCAGTCGACCTCGCCATCATCATCGTCCCGGCCAAGATCGTCCCCGCAGTCCTCCGGGAAGTCGGCGAACGACTGGTCCGGGCGGCGATCATCATCAGTGCCGGATTCAAAGAAAGCGGCCCTGATGGACAGGCACTGGAAGCTGAAGTCGTCGCGATCGCCCACGAGTACCACATCACTGTCCTCGGGCCGAACTGCCTGGGCTTCATCAATCCGAGCCAATACCTGAACGCTTCCTTCGCTTCCTCAATTCCGACCGCTGGATCGATCGCCTTCTTTTCCCAGAGCGGTGCACTCACGAGCGCATTCCTCGACCTGACCAAAGGCACATTCGGTTTTTCACTGTTCGTCTCGATTGGGAACAAGGCTATCCTCGATGAGGGTACTCTCCTCGAATACCTGTTCAAGGATGAGGCAACACGGACCATCGGGTTGTATACCGAGAATCTCTCCGATGCGGCACATTTCGTCGCGCTCGGACGAGACAACCTCCGCTCGAAACACCCCAAACCGATCGTCGCGTTGAAGGCCGGAACGACCGCCGCCGGGACTGCTGCCTCGAGCTCGCACACGGGTGCTGTCGCGGGGAGCGATGCCGCCTACGATGCACTCTTCCGCCAGGCGCGGATATTCCGAGCCGAGAGTTTCGAAGTGCTCATGGATCTCTTGCTT
>JBATNG010000017.1:0-65389 GCA_049290235.1 Candidatus Moraniibacteriota bacterium
GACGATCAATATCGGGACAGATGCCAGCGCGGAGACGATCAATATCGGCAACACTGGAGCGGCCGTGAAGACGATCGCGATCGGCAACAACTCACAGGCCAACACCATCACCATTGGTGATGCGTCGGCGACGAGCGTCTCCATCACGGACAATAACTGGTCGATTTCAACAGCGGGTGCTGGGGCATTTACTTCACTCTCATCCACGGGTGCCATCGCTGCCAACGGTGGCATCACCTTTGACGCATCTACGGACACGGTCGGTGCCTTCACGGCCGCCGGGACGATCGACATGAGCACTCAGATCCTCACCAATATCGGCAACACTGGCACCGACTTCATCGCCAGTACCGGCGCGCTGACCCTCGCCGGTGTCCTCACGGCCAACGGTGGCATCACCTTAGCGGGGAGCCAGTCCTTCTCAGCTTCGGCCCTCTCTTACATGGACCTCGGTCTCATTACCCACAGTTCGACGGCCGATCAGGGACTGCGCCTTCCTAATGCCGCGAGTGCCACCCCGTCGAATCCGACTTCGGGTGAAGGATATCTCGCTTGGGATGCCGCAGGGGATCAACTCATCACTTACAATGGGAGTGCGTGGAGTCCATTGACTGGTAGTGCTTCGGATCTCCAAACATCCTATAACGCTGATGCCGATGGTTCCAACACCACCATTACTCTCTCGGCCGCTGATGACGGACTCATCATCACCAACCCAACGTCGAGCGGTAACAACCTCTCCGCTTTCACACTTCAAGTTTCCCAGCTCAACACCACCGCGGCCATCACGACACTTGATCTGGTCCAAGCAAGCAATGCAGCGAATGGTGTAGACTTGACCGCCAATGCGATCGATACCGAAACAGCGCTCTCAGTGACGGCTAATCTCCTCACTTCCGGCAAAGCCCTCACCCTCGCCTCCTCTAGTACCGCTTTCACCGGCGCACTCGAAAGCATCACCCTCTCTGGCTCGAATGCCGCCAATACCGGGAACCTCCTCCTCATCGCTGACACTGGTGCCCTCAATACCACTACCTCCTTCAAGGTCACCGCCAATGGTGCCGCTACTCAGGTTGCGGCTCTCATCGAGAACACCGGCTCGGGTACGAGCTTCCGCGTCAATGATGTCGCGAGTGATACCGATCCCTTCCTCATTGATGCCACCGGCAATGTCGGGATCGGCGACGCCACCCCCAACACTCTTCTCGATGTCCTTTCCTCCGGTGCGGCGGACACCATCTTCACCCTGGCCAACACGAATGCCGGTGACTATGACCCCGTGATGAAGTTTGAGTTAACCGAAGGTACCCCGCTCTTCACTCTCGGTGTCGATGACTCAGACTCCGACAAGTTCAAGATCTACTCGGGCGATGGCCTGGCCAGTGGGGATGAGTTCATCATCGATGCCAATGGCACCACCACCATCGCCAACCTCAACCTGGGAGCGACAACCTTCGATGAGAATGCGGGGGCGGTGACCTGGATCGATATGTCGGTGACCTCGGCCGCCGCGGTCGATACCATCGAGAGCTATGCGGCCTCAATTGATGGCAATGCCCTCCTCACGGTCTATGCCGAGAGTGATGCAGCGGGGAGCATTCAGGATCGACGCGTTGTAGTCGGCACCGGTGCCGGAGATGCTGCGACCACGACCCTTCTGTCCCTCGATGTGAAGACGCTGACTGGCAATCCCACGAATGCTGTCGAAGGAGCGATGTATTACAACGCCGCTGATGACAAGTTCCGTTGTTACCAAGCCTCTGCCTGGACCGATTGTATCGGAGCCGGTGGTTCGACGACACTTCAAACCGCTTATGATACGGATGGTGACGGCACCAACACCACCATCTCTCTCACCGCCGCCGATGACGGACTGATCATCACCAACCCAACGTCTGCCGGCAACAACCTCTCGGCCTTCACGCTCCAAGTCTCGCAGCTCAATACCACCGCGGCGATCACGACGCTTGACCTGGTCCAAGCGAGCAATGCAGCGAATGGCGTGGGTTTGACAGCGAACAGTATCGACACAGAAACGGGGCTGGCTATCAGTGCGACCGGCCTGACGTCGGGGTATGCCGAGACGATTGCGGTCAATGCTGCGACCACCCTCACCTCCGGTGGCGCTTTGAGTATCACGGGTCCGACCGGTGCCGCGGCCCAGGCGGCGGGGTCACTGCTCAAAATTTCCACTGCCGGAGCTACCACTGGTACCGCGGGATCAGGTAACTCATTTCAAGTTAGCAGTGCATCGACGCTCGGGACGATTGCGTCAATCACCGCTTCTGGGAACATGACCACGACGGGTAATCTCCTCACCTTGGGTGGCGGCACGTCGACGACTCCGACGGGACTCTTGACCGTCAATGCTTCAACCCTGACCTCGGGCTACGCAGCTGACTTCAATGTGAATGGCGCTGCAGTTCTCACTTCTGGCGGAGCGATCAATATCGATGGTCCGACGGGGGCAGCCGCTCAAGCAGCTGGATCTCTTCTCATGATCAATACAACCGGTGCTGTTACGGGTACTGATGGTTCTGGTAATTCGTTCCAAATAAACTCAGCCACGGCCACGGGCACCGTTGCTTCTATCTCGAGTTCTGGCACGATGACGACGACCGGGGATTTGCTCACCTTGACCGCGAACAATGCCACGACAGCCACGGGACTCCTGACGATTGACGGTGGCTCGGCTATGACATCGGGATCAGTCTTCAGTGTGGCGAGCGGCAGCACGACCTATGTCCATGGTGCGGAAACGGGGAGCCTCGTGAGCTTGGCGGTGACCGATTCGACCACAGCCGCCGTGACGAGCACGACCAATAATCTCCTCCTCTTTCCGACCATCAATGCAGCATCGGGCGCGGCCACACGAACCATCAATGGTGTCTCCATCACCCCCGCTTTCACGGCCTGTACCGCGGGCACCTGTGCGGTCAATGGTGTGAATATCGCCAATGTCACTGACGGCACCGGCTTTACCGGTACGGCGGTCAATATCGGGACGGGCTGGGACGTGGGTATCAATGCCGGGACCATGACAATCGAGAATATCGGCAATACCGGCACCGACTTCATCGCCAGTACCGGTGCCCTCACTCTCGCGGGCGTCCTCACCGCCAATGGCGGCATCAGTCTCGCCGGGAGTCAGTCTTTCTCAGCCTCGGCCCTCTCGTACATGGACCTGGGCGCTATCACGCACAGCTCGACGGCCAATCAAGGACTGCGTCTCCCCAATGCGGCTTCGGCTACTCCCTCGAACCCGACCTCCGGTGAAGGTTACCTCGCTTGGGATGCGGCGGGGAATCAGCTGATTACGTACAATGGTTCTTCTTGGTCCACCCTCGCGGGCGGGAGCGGCTACAATCTAATCAAGGACGAATCGACGGGACTGACGGCGCGCACCACCCTCGCCTTCCTCGGAGCAGGTGTCACTTGTGCCGACAATGCCACTCAGACCGAGTGTACGATCAATGGTGGTACGGCTCCCAGTGATACTTTACAGAATGCCTATGATGCCGGTTCGGCCGGGGATCAGGTGGTGACGCTCGATGCGACGCAGGACTCGATCATCGTCCGTAATCCCTCATCGTCTGGAAGCGATAGCACCTTCACCTTCAAGGTAGAGCAGCTCAACACCGGCATCGCCAATACTGCTCTCTATGTTGACAATCGTGGCACGGGGAGTGGTCTCCGCATCGATGACGAGTCCGGCGATACGACGCCATTCATTATTGACGGTCACGGTAGAGTCGGAATTGGAACGACAACAATTTCGGAGGATTCGTCAACTGAACGATTATTTCAAGTCGGGTCCGAGACGAACCGTGGTAATAGTGTAACTTATGGTGAGGTTGTTTCTAAAGGTCAAAAAGACCTGACAGCTTTGACTGGAATCAAAGATATTTTCGTATATGATACGACGAGCGACAGCGATGGTGGTCGTTGGATTGACTGGGCGACAACTGATCAGCTTTCCTGGTATTCTGAGTCGCTCGATGACGGCCCAAGTGATCCATGTGACATAGCCTCGGATGATCGTTGCTACAAAGCAGCGTTCCCTCGAAAGGCTATCTTGATCGTGACAACATCAGCACTCTATATATTCGATGCGCAGGATAATACGATGTGGATGAAGTTTAGTCAGAATGCAGCTGGCTATGCTCTGGGTGTCGATACAAGTAATGACCCGTCGAGCGTCACGGCCCTTAACGGCGTTGTATATGTTGGAACAAATGGAGCGTCGGCTGGTGGGCTTTATGCCATCGACTTCGTCAATGACCGCATGTGGAATTACGATGATACCGATCGCTCAGGCGCAAATGTCGGGATTAGCAGCCGCAATGCAGCCGTAACATATGCGAGCGATAACAACACGAACTTTGACCTTGGTGGGAATACGGGATGGAAAACTATTAATGATGTCTCAGCTGCAGCCATTCAGTGGAGCAATACGGCAATCGCTGCGACCACTGGCCCAGTCAACGGAATTTCTTTTGTCGCTCTGGCGACAGATTCGGGGGTTAATTTGATCAACCTCGCCCAGCAAAGGCTTTTTCAGTACAGTCGCATCACGGACGATAATTATGAGTCAGTCGTTATTACCAAAAGTGCGAGATTGTATGCCTTGGACAGTACACGAGATGAGCTCAACATGTGGAATAATGTCGATTCAGATGTGGCAAGCCAACTCAATGTGGCGGCGGATAAAGCATGGGATGAAGCGACCAATCCCGCTCTGACCAAGAATACACCGGTGATCGGGACCGGTAGTCCCGATGCACTTGAGGTAATTGAACGCGCCTCACTGGCTGATGGTGGACTTACGGCTGGTACTGCGTCGGATCTTATCTACATTGGGCATGACCAGGGATTGACCGAACTCCATGACCACGCCACTCTCGCCTCTGGCTGGGTCAAGTACTACAATACCACTCGTCAGACGGCTATACTGCCAGCCGCGACGCGTCGGGCGCATATGATGGATGATGCTTCCGGGGACGTGACCAATCAGAGCGTCGGAACGGATATTATGGTACCCAAAGGATCCCCGACCTACGGGGTAAATGGTGTACGTGGTAAAGCGATGAGTTTCAACGGTACCTCGCAGTATCTCTGCTCTGGAACAGGTACTACGTGTGCCAACGATACGTCTGATAACCTCAGTACGGGCAGCTGGACTATCAGTGTCTGGTTTAAACATACGGCAGGTACCGTTACCGGTACAGATACGCTCTTCGCTCGTTGTCACAATACGACGCCAGCCGCTGCGGCGGGCTGTGTCGCAGCATCTATGGTTTCATCGGGTGTTATGACGGTTAATGTTGACTTCGACGCTACGTTTACCATTGGTCTGACTGGTACGACAGTCTTCCATAGTAGTACCCAGACATACAATGACGGTCAGTGGCATTTCCTTATGGTGACTCGTGCTGCAACTACGGGTGCTATAAATACGATGATCGATGGTAAGCCGATTGGTCAAACTAACGGTGTTAACACAACTCTCGATGCCTCGCAGATCCTTTCCATCGGCGCTGACTGTAGCGTCGGGGCAGCTTGTGCCACGGGTGCTAACTTCTGGGATGGGTCAATTGATGACTTTGTATTGAATGCAAACGGTAGTACCGGTACGACAGATAACATCGCCGTTGCTGCCTTGCGTCGCGTGTACAATGATGCTCGGCCACTCGTCAATAAAAGAGTGGTAGCCGTAACCAATGCCACAAGCGCCACAACAACAACCATAACAGATACAGGTGAGACATGGATTCCTAATGAATTCGCTGGGCAGGTGATGGCGATTACATCCGATACTGGTGCGGGTCAAACGCGTCGGGTCGTTTCTAATACGACAGATACGCTTACCGTGTCTCCAGCATTCTCAACTACCCCGGATACAACTTCAGACTTCGAAGTAGATCCTGAGGCGGTCTATGGGGCTTCAAATATTGTCACTTCTATTGGTATTACGGCTGAGTCTCCTCTAGGAGAGGCTCGACAAATGTGTATTGGAACCAATAGCACCTCGGATACCGGTGGTGTTACTTGCTACAATCACCAAGCTGGGCCAAACCTAATCGCCGATGTTTTTCATAGCGATTCAGAACAAATGGATGATAGTAGTACAGAATGGACTGGTACTGATTATGATGATATTCGCTCGATTGATCTTTCGGGTCGGGCGCTTGTTATGGGATCAGAGGCTCATTTCTGGACCGAAACGGAAGATGTTCGTCTTGGGCAGGGTTTGGATTATCTCGCGAATCAGCTCTTCAACATCCGACAGGAGTTGATAAATGATGCCGTTACCGCTCAGGGTAGTATCGGTGTGGAAGTTGGATTTACTGGTGGGGCGGACTTGGCGGAGCGCTACTACTCGAATGAGCCACTTCAAGCGGGGGAAGTAGTGTCTATTGACAAGAGTCTTTCGGCCGGAGTGAAGAAAACGGCCAGTCGCTATCAGCGCGATACACTCGGTATCGTCTCGACCGAACCAGGGCTCATCCTCGGGGCCGAAGCAGAGAACGGCTACCCAATCGCCCTTGTCGGTCGAGTACCGGTCAAAGTCACCAATGAGAATGGTCCCATCTATGCTGGCGATCGAGTGACGGCAGCGAGCCGTCCGGGTCATGCCATGCTCGCCACTCAGGCGGGACGGGTTATCGGTCAGGCGCTGGGCGATGCGGTGGACTGGGTGGTCTGTGAGGGCGAGGATCCGCTGAATCATGACGCCGTGCTTTGCACGACGGTCACGGTTTTTGTGAATCTCACAGATTATTATGGCCAGCCAGTCGAGCTCGCCATGGCGGCACGTGACGCAGCGGACGCGGCCCTGGAGGCAACGACCGGGGATGAGGAAGTTGGTCTCGCTGGCGATGGTGCTACCGTCCGGCTCGCGACCGCCGCACCGACGCGGGAGGAGAAAATCATGACGTTCCTGAAAGAAGTGCGCGATGAACGAGCGAAGATGAATGTGGCAGCCTCCGAAGTCTTCACCGACCGGGTAGCCGCCTCGACCGAAATTATCACCCCGACCCTGATCGTGGACCAGATTTTCGCCAAGAGCATCAAGGCCGACAGTATCGAGGGGCTCCAGATATTTACCGATCAACTCTCCAGTCTTTCGGAGAAGTATGCCGGGCTCGAAGCGGCTGCGAACATTGAGAGCACTTCGTCGGAAGCATCGAATGTCGTCAAGGAACAACTGGCTGTCGCCATGAAGAACCTTTCAGTCGATACGCTAACAGTTCAGATGGATGGGAGCGTCTTGGGCAAGCTCTCGGTGGCCGGTGCCCTCACGCTCAGTGGACCGGCAGAATTTCGCGGCGAGACGCTGTTCAGTAAACTCGCGACGTTCCTCGGCGATACGGTGTTCCAGGGCAAGGCGGTCTTCGAAAAAGCCCCGACCTTCGGATCTGATACGGCTGGCTTCGCAGTCATTGCTGAAGGGCAACAGTCGGTGGATATTGCTTTCGACGAGGAATACACCAAACAGCCGATCGTCTCGGTCAGTATCACGAGCGATGAGAGCTCGCTCTCCAAGGAAGCTGAGACTGATGTGGATCTCGCTATGGATGTCGCCGCCGTGGAGGCAGACTTCGCTGCTGCCTATTTCGATGGGGATATCAAGTACATCGTCACCAAGAAGAGTGAGCGGGGCTTCACCATCGTCCTCAACAAGCCCGCGCCGCGTGAGCTCCAATTCAGTTGGGTAGCCATCGCCGTCGCTGAGGCTCGGGTATCGCGCTCAGAGGAAACAGGGACGGGGGAGGACCCGGTCGACGCTGATGAGCCGCCAGACACACCTCCAGTCACTGTGCCCACTGAACCAGCCGAGACGACTCCTCCCGTTCCGATAGTCACCCCTCCTCCAGTTCTCGTGACCACGCCAGTGGTGGACACAACACTACCGCCAGATCAGCCAGCCGTTACCACACCAGCCACCTAAACCCTCCCCTTCGACTGGCTCAGGACCAATAGGCCGGAGGGTTTTCGTTCGTGTTCGCTTTGCTCCTATCGGCGAGAATATCTTCCTTTCTTTTACATCCAGTGTCTGTGTCTATTTCTTTTGGCAGCGAAAGGCATCTGTTCATTTCTTTGTGCGTCCAAAGAAACGAACCAAAGAAAACCGCACCCGAGCTTTCGGTTCATACGGTTGCCAGCCACACCCTCCGGCGGTTTTCTCGCGAGAGACTGAGAAAACCTTCTTCCTTCAGGCGTGGGGCAACCGTCTCACCTCCCGCAATGGGTGATTGAGAAATTCAAGGCCGAAAAAATAGGTCAGATGCGAATGCATTCCATTTCCTGATACGTCCTTGGTGGCAGTCGAGGCCATGGTTTCCGATTGGCGGAGAGTAACTATTTCCTCAGTCCCTCGCGAGGAAATAGTCGGAGCTAATCGTGAAACTATCCGAGATGAGAACCGGGCGGCAGTTTTCCCTGCCCGAAGTGCTACATCGTTGCAGGCGGGTTTGGAACTTTCTTTTTCTGTTAAAAGAAAGTGGAAAGAACCTTTGTGTATACAAAGGAATAAACAGTGATCCTTGACCTCCCATTCCGGGGGGTATCATCGGTAGGCACTTTGACAATTCCGTCGCGTGCCCGCTCACGCGATTGGCTGAATCAAACCCTGGGACTTTTTCTATTGCTCAAGATGGATTAGTCCATGCTAGACTTATTTGTATGAATCCAAAAGTCTTTGCTTCTATCGTCGCGCTTGTTGGTGTCGGACTTATCGGTGGCTATTTTGCTCATGACCTCGTGGATGATCGGCGAGAGGGGAGGCATTCGCGTGATTGGTCCGAGATGAACAATACTTCGAAACAAGTTCGCCAAATGGGGAACTATTCCTATATCAACCCTCTCCTCGAGTGTGAGGTCGCCGAGGGTACGCTGGATGCGAGAAAGGAGAACTTTCGTGATGTTCTCGAAATCCGCGTCAATCAACTGAAGAAGGAAAAAAATCTTTCAGAGGTTGCCGTGTATTATCGGGATTTGAATAATGGACCAACGTTTGGTGTCGACGAACAAGGGGAATTCTTCCCCGCCTCACTTCTGAAGGTGCCAGTCATGATGGCCTACTATCACCTCGCTGAGCAGGATCCGTCAGTACTGGGCGTGAAGATCGCTTATGGACAGCCGCGCGATTTTGGCATCACCCCGACGATCATGCCGCGCGAGAGCCTCGTCCCGGGCGAATCGTATACGGTCGATGATCTCATCCGGCGGATGATCATCTTTTCCGATAATCAGGCGCTCGCGCTTCTCTCCGAGCGTCTCCCACTCACGGTTCTCCAGGATCTCTTTGCGATGCTCGGGGTGGGAAGTGATGTACTCGTAAATGCCGATTCCAAGTTGACGGTGAAGGAGTATGCGGGATTCTTCCGAATACTTTTCAATAGTTCGTACCTTTCGCGGGAATCCTCGGAAAAGGCGCTCGCTCTCCTTTCTTCGACTGACTACAATGACGCGCTTCCGGCAGGTATTCCCAAGGGTGTTGTCGTCTCGCATAAGTTTGGTGAAGCAGGCACTGCCAATGTAGAACGACAACTCCACGACTGTGGGATTGTGTATTTCCCGAACCATCCCTATCTCGCCTGTATTATGACGCGCGGGCAGGATGTCGATGAGCTCAAGGACGCTATCGTCGATGTCTCCCAATTCATCTACGAGAAAATCGACGAGCAGTACTAGAGGCCGTACTCGGCCCGCTTGAAATTTGGTATACTGGAGTGGCTATGGATAGTATCAATCGACCGAACATACCTGGACGCAGCGCGATTCCGCGCTCCGGATGGCGATTTTCTCGGGTGAGCTTTGTCCTCTCGATTCTCCTCCTCGCCGCTGTCGGCGCGGCGGGTTACTTCTATTATCAGTACCGCCAGTCGCCGAAAGTACAAAGTGCGGGAGAAGTGAAGGATCTGAAAGAAGAAATCGGTGCTATTTTTGAGCTCCCTACAGGTGAAGAACCGACGTTGGCGACCGTGACTGACCGGGACAAGCTCGCTGAGCAGCCGTTTTTTCAAAAGGCAGAAAATGGTGACAAGGTGCTCATCTATTCTACCTCTGGTCGTGCCGTCCTCTATCGCCCGAGCACGAAGAAAATCGTCGATGTAACGGCGGTCAATGTTAACCAACCAGCAGCTCCGACACCTGAAGTACCATCGGCTGCGCCGGCACCGAAAATTGCTCGCGTCGCTCTCTTGAATGGTACGACGGTGGCCGATACGGCTGCTACGGCTGAGGTGAAGGTGAAAGCTGCGGTCCCTAATGCAGCCGTCGTCACCAAAGCAAATGCGGTAAAGCGTGACTATACCGAGACAGTCGTCGTCGATGTGACCGGTCAAAATTCAGAAATTGCTAACGGTATCGCCGCCGCGCTTAGTGGATCGGTTGCTGTCTTGCCCGTGGGTGAAACAGCGCCTTCAGATGCGGATATCCTTGTCATCCTCGGAAGTGACACCTAGCCCACTTTGTTATCGCTTTTTGGCCGCTCGGACTTTTTCCGAGCTTTTTCTTTGGTACGGTCCCCACTATTTTCCTCACTTTGTCCGCGCAAGTTTTTGTCCCCACCTTTTTGATAATTAACTTTATGTCCCTTTCTTTTCGCGCCAAAATAAAGTTCCAAACCCGCCTGCAACGATGTAGCACTTCGGGCAGGGAAAGTTGCTGTCCTGTTCTCCGGCTTACGTTTTGTTACCCGTTCTCCCCAGTGACATCCTCGCGCTTCGGAAAGCTGAGAATGTCATGCTCCTTCGAGAACGGAACAAAAATACTCATCTCCCGGAGTGGATAGGTTTAGAATTCTCCCACAATGGATGATTTGCGCTCACTCAACCGCCCATGTTGAGAGGTGAGGCCATGGTTTCCGATTGGCGGAGGATCACTATTTTCTCAGTCTGTCGCGAGAAAATGGCTGGAGACAATCGTGAAACGATCCGAACCAGAAACCCCGGGCAGCCGTTTTCTTTCTCCACTTTCTTTCGCTGCCAAAAGAAAGTGGAAATCAGTCCTGTATTTGAAATGGGAGTAGAATAAGGGTAGAATAGAGCGCTATCTATATATGAGTACTACGACCGAAGACATCAAATCCCGCCTGAATATCGTCGACGTGGTCGGCCAGTACGTGAAGCTGCAGAAGGCTGGGTCACACTGGAAGGCGAATTGCCCGTTCCATCAGGAGAAGACGCCCTCTTTCTCCGTGAACGAGGAGCGCAATATGTGGCACTGTTTCGGCTGTGGCAAGGGCGGGGATGTGTTCGCGTTTGTCATGGAGATCGAGGGGCTGGAATTCCGTGAGGCACTGAAGCTCCTCGCGGAGAAGGCGGGGGTCGAGCTGCCCGAATATCGTGGAGGTGGTGGGCAGAAGCCTGAAATGAAAGACCGAGGACTGGAAATATTGGAGCTTGCGACGAAATTCTATGAGAAACAGCTCTGGGAGAGCGAACGCGGCAAGGCGATACTCGCCTATCTCCATGAACGCGGACTGACCGACGAATCCATCCGCACCTATCGGCTGGGCTATGCGCCGGATGGCTGGCGTTTCATTTTTGAATTTCTCCTGAAACGAGGGTATAGCGCAGACGAAATAGAACGTACTGGCCTGGTCATTCGTAAAACCAACAACCAACAACCAACAATCAGCAACGCGGATCCCTCCCAACCCACAACCCACAACCCGCAACCTACAACCTCGGCCTACTACGATCGTTTTCGCGACCGCATCATGTTTCCGATTGGAGACATCCTCGGCCGGCCGATCGGCTATTCGGCCCGCGTCGCCCCTGGTGGGGACGAAAGTCAAGCGAAATATATCAATACTCCAGAGACGAATTTGTACTACAAGAGTCGGGCGCTCTATGGCCTCGCCCTCGCCAAGCAGTCGATCAAAGAATCAGGCCGAGCGATCCTCGTTGAGGGCAATATGGATGTCATCGCACTCCATCAGGCGGGGCTGGCCAATGTCGTCGCAGTGTCTGGGACGGCGCTGACCGTTGAGCAGCTCGGGATATTGAAGCGCTATGGAAAGAAACTCGCCCTGTTCTTCGATATGGACAAGGCGGGGCAGGCAGCAGCCTGGAAGAGTGCCATCCTCGCGTTTGGTCTGGACTTCGCGGTCGAAGCCGTCGCGCTCTCGAGTGGCAAGGACGCGGCTGATATGAACCGCGAAGACCCGGAGCAGTTGCGTGCCGCCGTAGCGGATGCCCAGCCGGCGATGCGGTACTTTCTCGATTCGCTCCTCCGGGATGCTGATGCCGGGAGTCAGGACGGCAAGAACCAAATCGTCGAACGCTATGCTGAGCTCTTGGCCGCGACTCAGAATGAGCTCGATCGATCGCACTGGACCAAGGAACTCGCGGCCGCCATCGGTGCTGAACCAAAGGTCGTCCAGGCAACGGTCGAAAAAGTCTTTCGCTCGCTGCAACGCGGCGATCACTTCATCGAAAGCCGTCCGAGCGGGACCTTTCTCCCGAAGACTTTTGGCCGTCGATCGGAAGTCTTGCGTGAAGGGCTCATCGGTCTCATGCTCGCCAGTCCGACGGCGCAAGAGGTCGTCGCGCTTGAGACAGACAGAGCTGTCTTGGACTTTCTCGCGCTCCACCCGATCGCTTTCTTCATTCGCAATAATCCATCGGATCCGATCGCCGCGATCGAGGATCGAGCCCTTCAGAGTCTCGCGAGTGATATCTTGTTCCGGACACTCGAGCTCCCCAGTTTGCGCGCGGCCGAAGAGGAGAGAGAAACGGTCGCAGCGAATATCACAGGTGAATATCTGCGGGATCTGCGGTCCGAATTGCATGAAAAGGATGAACGTCTCGCCCTCGGGCGCGCGATTGAAGCCGCTCGACAGGCTGGTAACAAAGAGGAGGAACGCCGTCTCTTTGAGGAATTTGCTCGACTGACCAAGGGCGATGCTTCCCAGAACGGGTGAAATTTGCTAGCCTGAGCCTACAAAACGGTAATCTCTTTGCTCACTATGGCCAAAAAACCGCTGAAAAAGAAGAAGCCAACGCCGAAGAAACCGGCTTCCAAGAAGAAGTCAGCCAGGAAACCGGCTCCGAAAAAGCCGGCCAAAAAGCGACCGGTTGCCAAGAAGACGCTGCGGAAGGTGAAAAAATCAGCCCCGAAAAAGAAGCCCGTGGCCAAGAAGCAGTCGTTTCCGAAGAAGTCTGTAGCAGGGAAGAAACCCTCACGTGGGGAGTTGGCCCAAAACGCTTTTGATGAACTGATCAGTCGGGGGAAGCAGCGCGGTTTCATCACCGAAGATGAGATCATCCATATCCTGCCGCATATCGAACAAGATCTCGACAGTCTCGAGAATCTCTATGAGCAGCTCGAAACGTCGGGTATCCGGGTAGTCGGTTCCGAGGAGATGCTGAAGGTCGGCGAGGAAAAGGAGGAAGTCGTCGAAAAGGGGAAGAAGAAAGACAAGATGATGGACCTCGGGGAGAGCGATGATGCTTCGGATCTGGTCCAGATGTATTTGAAAGAAATCGGTCGCGTGACGCTCCTCACCGGGGATGAAGAAGTGAAGCTCGCCAAGGCGATCGAAAAGGGTGATCTCGTGGCGAAACAACGTCTGACTGAGGCGAATCTCCGGCTCGTCGTCTCCATTGCCAAGAAGTATGTCGGTCGTTCCCATAATTTATCCCTGCTCGATCTCATCCAAGAGGGAAATATTGGTCTCTTCCGAGCGGTCGAGAAATTTGATTATCGCAAAGGTTTCAAGTTTTCGACCTATGCGACGTGGTGGATCCGTCAGGCGATCACGCGTGCTCTCGCTGATCAGTCTCGGACGATCCGCATCCCGGTGCACATGGTGGAGACGATCAACAAATACGCCCAGGTGACTCGGCGTCTCGTGCAGGAGCTCGGTCGGGAGCCGCTCGCCGAAGAGATCGCCGCTGAAATGAACCTGGAAGTCGACAAAATTCGCCATATCCAGAAGATTTCACAAGAAACTGTTTCGCTTGAGACGAGTGTCGGTGACAATGATGATGACTCGGTCCTCGGGGACTTCATCGAGGATACCGAGACCGTCATGCCACACCAGATGGCCGCCCGCAAGCTCTTGAAGTCACATATCGGAGCCATTCTCGATGAGCTCACGCCGCGCGAGCAGAAGATCCTTCGTATCCGGTTCGGTCTCGAAGATGGCGTGACGCATACGCTCGAGGAAGTCGGTCAGGAATTCGGTGTCACTCGCGAGCGTATCCGGCAGATCGAAGCCAAGGCGCTCGAAAAGATCCGTGAGCACGAGAGTCTGAAAAAGCTCCGGGATTACTAAAAGAGATTACACCCGCCCCCATTTCGGGGGCGTTTATATATGCCGCATATTCATACCGAACCCGGACAGATTGATGCCATCGCTGAGGTGTTTGTTGTCTACCAAGACCGCGTACTCATCCGTTTCCATGAGAAATATCATATCTGGATCGCTCCGGGTGGACACATCGAACTCGATGAGACGCCGGAAGAGGCGGCTGTCCGTGAGGTCAAAGAAGAAACGGGTCTCGACGTGGCACTCTATACCGGGAACCGACTGCCAGCAGAGCGTGGGACAGGCCGACTGCAACCGCTCACTCCACCGATGTTCATGAATGTCCATGTGGTGGATGTGAACCATCGTCACCTCGTGTTCGTTTACTTCGCGACGGCCGAGACGGACCAGATCGTCCAACCTGAGACGCATGAGAAGACTGATTGTCGCTGGATGACCCGGGGAGAGATACTGGCGGCGACGGATAAGGAGGAGACTATCAAGTCCTACGCTCTGAAAGCACTTGAGATACTCTCGGTCTAGGCTCATTTGTCCGATGGGGTTGCATTTGCTAACCTACACTCTCCACTTCGGAGAGACCGTTCGTTCACAAAAGGAGGCGGCGATGGATGACACCATTCGTGATAAAGAGGGTTATTCCTTGGCTCTGCGCGAGACGTATCTCGAGATGATCGAGAGCTCTCTCGGAACCAAGATTTTTCGACGGGTGTATGTTCAGAGACCGGGGGAACTGTTTGACGCGACGAAAGATGGCAACTTTTCTTGTGCCTACTTCGTCTCTTCAATTCAATTCCATTTCCATCTCACGACCACCTGGCATGTGAATGTCGGTCTAACAGTGGAAGACATGCTGGTATCTGGGTGGTATCCGACTGATGAACCGCAAATTGGGGGCGTCATCGTTTACGGCTTCGGAAAAATTTGTTCCGACGACCAGCGCCATCGGCACCTAGGCTTCTACATGGGAGGTGATACGGAGGACAAGGTGATCAGTAATCACCCATATCTTTGCGATCCCAGGCGTCACCCACTTCACTATATCGATGGGAGAGATGGGAGATCTCATCGGCCAATCGAGGCAATGTACTTCCACGAGAAGTTGGTCATTCGGCCCTGAGGGCTCGCCATGACCATGTGTCGCTGCCCCCACCATCGTAGTCCCTTGGGCAACCCGCCGCGCCCGGTTGCCTTTTTTCTTTTTGTGGCTTACCATAGGCCTGTCGCTCCTCGTGGGCGATTTAACAACCCAATACTCCGGCGTAGCTCAGCGGTAGAGCAGGTGACTGTTAATCACTTGGTCACAGGTTCGAATCCTGTCGCCGGAGCCAACATCAGTATTTCTCAAGCGACCGGTTCCCATCCGTGGGGAAAGGCCGGAGGGAAGGGAAGAATCGTCACGGAAGGTGGCGATTTTTCTTTCCTCTCACACCGGTTTCATTGCCGGTCGGCAATCGGATTCGAACCAGGGAAATCTGATTGTATGATATGAAATTTTTATCAACGGTATCAATATGAATAATCTCAACCCGTATTCAGCTCTATTCGATGGCGGCAAGAAACGGATCAGATACAACGGAAATAGCGTATTCCAGCCCATTGAGGACGTCAAAGAATCCGATTTCAGCGAAGGGATCACGACAGGAAGGATCGCGAAGATTTTTCAGGATCCGGAATATTTTTATCACCTTCACAAGGTAGACAATGGGATATTCTTCGGAGCGGTGGAATACTTCCGATCGATCGATGCCGAGTGGTGCAATCTTCCCCTCACGACACTCATGATTTCATCTCCGGGAGAAGTGTACGCCGGAAAAACGCTGGATTACACGACCGATACGCTCCCGGTTGATATATCCTGGTTTGACAATAAGCGGAACGTCTTTCTTTCGGAAAGTTCACAATTCTATCTCGAGCTGAGGCTCCTGACGCAGAATATCGGTAAGGTCTTTTCCATATATAATTCGTTCAGAAAAGAAAAGGCGGACTTTTGTCATCTTTCGGAGTTCCAGCACATCGAATTCGAGGGGAAGGTTTCTTTTGACCAGAATATTGATATCTTTCTCGGTTTGATGCGTCACATCACGAAGTATCTTATAGACAATGAGAGAGAAAGCCTGGAGTACTTCATCGGGGAGGAAAAGCTGAAGGAGCTTGCCGATGCCTTTTCAGAGGGAAATATCGTTACGATTACCTTCAAGGAGGCGCTTGAAGCTCTCCATAAGGAGACCGGGGATGATATGTACAAGGAATTCAGCCTGAAAAACTTCGGTGCATGGGAAGAAATAAGACTTACGGAGATATTCGGCAAGCACGTCATTGTGACGAAATTCCCGCTTTTGCAGATTCCTTTCTATCACAACGAACTTGAGGAGAATGAGGACGGGGTTCCGCTCGCCGAGAATGCCGATTTCATCCTCTGTGGTTATCGGGAAACCGTCGGAAGCGGAACGAGAATTTCAAATTCGGAAGCCTTAAAGGAGAAAGCGAAGACTTTCAATCTTCCTATGTCGGATTACGATCCGTATATTCAGACCCGTCTGAGGGAAGGGTATCAAAAGACTTCCGGTTTCGGTCTCGGATGGCAGCGGTATGTGCAATGGGTATTACAGTTGCCATATATATGGGAAGCGACACATATACCGCGAGGACATCATCTCCCTAAGCCGTAAAATCAATAAATATATGGATCAGAAGACCTTCGATAATTTTTTTCAGCCATACGCAAAAAATGTCGACAAAGCCGACGATGTGAGCGCCTTTTGGCGACTCTCTGATGCATTGATCATGGAGATTATCAAGGAAAGTATCGGAAAGCATTGTTCCGAGCAATCAGCTGTATGTGATGCGGGGGGTGGGACTGGACGGTGGGTGGTGAAGATGAGCATAGAGATTCCCGGAAAATTCATGGTCTACGATCGCTCGGTCGATATGCTCGCAAAAGCGAAAGAAAATATTGAAAAAGCCGGCCTTTCCGATAAGGTAACGCTCGTTCAGGGAGACTTGACCGATATGAAGAGTATTGAAAGCGAGTCGATCGATCATATCGTGAGTATTTACAGCCCGATAAGCTTCATTTCCGAGAACGGAAAGGCAGCTTCGGAAATGTATCGTGTTCTCAAAAAAGGAGGGAGAATTCTTCTTATGGGACACAGTTACTATAATGCGCTTGCGTCGAAAGTGAACAATTATCGGGCCGATTCCGAAGAGCTCGCGCGGCTCTCGGAAGAATATCGGGTGAAGTGGGCACCATATGTCCCTGAGCTGGTGACTTTTTCGAAGGAGAGTATGGAGTCTCTCTTGAAAACGGCTGGCTTCCGAATTGAGAAAACATACGGCGTTCCGGTGTTCGTTCAGCCCGGTCCGGAAGATTTTGATCCGGAGAACGAGAAGGTGAGCGCGGTGTCAACCTATCTGGAGAATCCGGACGTATTCAAGCAGATATTCGATTTGGAAATGGAACACAACAGCAGGGATACAGTTGCCAATCGGGGGATGAACATATTCACTCTAGCCACAAAGATATGAAAGAGCTTATAAACCCGAAGCAACTTCAGAAGGGAGACCTCATTTCTATCGTTTCTCCATCCGCCGGACTAGGAGAACTTTTCCCTCATCGGGTAAAAGATGGTATTCGGGCTTTGGAAAGGATGAGTTTTTGTGTCAAGGTGGAGAAAAACGCGCTTGGTCGGAAGGGGTGGGTGTCCGGAACGGTTGAAGAGCGAATCGAGGATTTGCATTCAGCTTTTTCCAATCCCGAAGTGAAATGTGTCATGGCATCTATCGGCGGCGATCATAGCAACCAGCTTCTCAAGCATATCGATTACGATCTCATACGGAACAATCCGAAGATATTTATCGGTTACTCCGATATTTCCGTGCTTCATTACGCACTGCAGTCCAAGGCTGGACTCCGAACATTTTATGGACCGTGTCTCATATCGGAATTCGGGGAATATCCGGATGTTCTTGATTATACGAAAGACTCGTTCATGAAAACTCTCGTCGATGGGTCGTTTGGAGAGATTCGCGCATCGGAAGAATGGACTGATGATTTTTTGGACTGGTTCAATCAAGAGAACCACACAAAGAAAAGGACGCTGTATCCATCGGGCGGTTATGAATGGTGGAAAGAAGGCCGCGCGGAGGGGCGGATTCTCGGGGGATGCGTTCCATCGATCAATCACACATTGGGGACCGAGTATTGGATTGACCCTCGAGGAGCTTTGTTTTTCATTGATATCCCGGAAGGGGGGCCGGGAGAACCGATGGACATGGCCGCACTGGATTCGTTTTTTGCTGATTTGGATAACGCGAAGACGTTTGAGAATATCTCCGGTCTTATTATCGGCAGACCGTACAGGTTTTCGGAAGAATTGCACTCCGAACTGAAGGGACTCGTCTTGAAATATGCCGGTTCATATGGTTATCCTATCCTCTATAATGCAAATATAGGGCACTGCGCGCCGAGTATCACGCTTCCGTTCGGAGCGCTTGCAGAGGCCGACTCTTCGCGGAATCTTTTTCGGATTGCTGAATCGTGGGTTTGATAACGTGGAATAGTGTAAAAAAATTACCCGCCGTCAGATACTCGTGACGGCGGGCGTTTTTTATGCGAAAGGAAACGGAATGACATCGCGAACATTCTGTTTTCCTCGAGGGAGAAGGAGCATTGCGAGACGTGTCACACCGAGACCAAACCCGGAAATCGGCGGTATGCCGATTCTAAGAAGGTCCAGATACCCAGTATTTATGGGGACTTCAGATTCTTCGTGCTGCTCTTGAAGTCGCTGTCGCATAGCGCCCTCATCGTTCTCGTCTACCGACATAGTAGCGATATGCATCCCTTTAGCGACAAGTACGGCTTGGTTTGCGCGATCGTCCATGACCCTACAGAATGGATTGAATCCAGTCGGCATATCCATTATGAAGGTTGGATTGTCGAACCGCGGGGCTATGATTTTCGTGAGCGCCTTGTATATGCTGGTGAATCCAGGCATATCTTTTGAGAAGAGATCTGGGCGCAGGCTGATCAATTCCTCGATTGAACAGCATTCTCGGCCGAAGGCCGAGGCGAGTGCCTCATTGAAGGTGGTTCGTTTCGGGGAGGCAGAAAACGCGTCACCCAATGGTTCGACTCCGACACTACTCCTACTCGCCGCGGCGAGTTCATTGAGGATTTCGGTAATGACGTCCAGTGAGTCGTCGAGCGAGTCGCTGACCCTGTACGCTTCCAGGATGCCGAACTCAGGATAGTGCGTTGCGTTGATGCCTTCGTTTCGGAACGAGTGAGTCATTTCATACACCCGTTCAAACCCTCCGGCAATGAGCTTTTTGAGTTTTATCTCCGATGTCATCGAGAGATGGTACTCACGGCCGTTTGCATTGCATTTTGTCGAGAAGGAATTCGCGAGACCGGCATCGAAACTATCCTGCAGGACCCCGGTATCGAATTCAAGATATCCGTTGTTCTGAAGAACTGTCCGGACGCGTCGATTCATATCGGCGATGACTTTGAAGAGGCCGAAAGAATCCTGGTTTCCAATGAGACCGATGACGCGATTATCGTATTCCGTCCGACTGTTCACTCCGTTGTATTTGTCGGGCAGCTCGATGCGGCATATCGACACGATCTTGGCAGAATATACGGCTATAGACGGTGTCCCTGTGCCGCTTGTCGTACGTGTGCCTTCGATGGATATGATCGATCCCGCAGGGAGATTGGCGATTTCCCTGTAGTTTCCAATTATTTTCTTTGTGAGAATGAACTGGGTATCCTGCTCCTGAAAGCGAACTTTTAGAAAACAGATGCCACCCATATTTCGTTTTGCGAGGATTCTCGCGTATCCGGTGACGTCCATGATGAAATTCTCCTCGGTTGGTTGTTAAAGTTCAACGAGGAAGTATATGTTTAAAATGATCCTTTGTCAACGGCATCTCATTGACACGAGGTTCTGTTTCTGATACGGATTAGATAGGTAGAAATTCTGTCCGAGGAGGATGAGATGAAAATTATTCGGCAAAGTTCTTTTACATATCCGATTGGCCTAAGAGAGAAATGGCGAGACGAAGTCTTCCAGCCATTAGTTGATCACAAGTTCAGGTTGTTGCTTTCCGACGGGAATACCATCGAAGCGGGAGTATTTGAGCTTTTGGTGGACGAAACGAAAGAAATCCACGCATGCATTTCAACGCAGGCGGGATGTAAATTCGGGTGTGCCATGTGCACCTCCGGCAGGGAGGGCTTTTCAAGGAACCTCACAAAGGGAGAAATTCTTTGCCAGATACGACTCCTTTCTGGCGCGGCAGGAATCAGAATGTTCGACCATATCGTTTTTATGGGCATAGGTGAGCCGCTTGATAATTACGACAACTTTGTCGGAAGCGTTACGGATTTGGTGAATAGCGATGCTTCTTATGCTGGTCGGCTTTCATTCGCGACCGTCGGGCTCCCTCAGAAGCTACTCCGATTGTCACGGGAACCGATCCCAGCATTCCGAATGCTTTGGATATCGCTCCATGCGCCAACGGATGAAAAGCGCGCACAGATCATGCCGGTTGATAAAGCGTTCAGCATTCTTGAAATACTCGGAGCCGCAAAAGAATTCGCCAACCGTGTATCAACGGAAGTATGGATTAACTACATGCTTTTCCAAGGATTCAACGACGGTGTCGATGATGCGAAATCGTTCGCGGGTCTCCTGACTGGAACGGAGAGTACTTTCTCCGTGATGATTACTGAGCCCAATAACGATCTTGCGCAGTATCGGGGAGCTGATGTTTCGGACTTGAAAAGGTTTGAGGGCTATCTCCGATCTGCAGGAGTAAAAAATCGGATCGCTCGATTTATTGCGGCGGGGAAACAAGTGAACGCCGGTTGTGGAGAATTCGTCTTCACCCGCATGTAGTGTGATTTTCCGTGTTTGCCCCAAGGGTTTCCCTTGGGGCATTTTTTTCTTAACTCCCTTCGCAGGATCTGAAATGTAAGCTAGGATGGAGACCAACCGGAAGCGGTATTTCCGTGCTTTTTGAGGTGGTTCGAATCCTGCCGCCGGAGCAACAAGCAAAAACAATCCTCCTATGAGGGTTGTTTTTGTTTATTTCGGTGGCAGGAGTCGAAGTTTATGCCCTTTAGAGTAAATCCTGCCGCCAGAGCTAAGAAAACAATGCCTAATCAAGCCTTGTTTTTTGTTACCCTCGAGAGGATTTGAACTGGCCCTTGCATTTATTTACAATAGAGTGTATAATTTAGTTCAAAGGTACTCATATTTGGGTACCAATAGAGTATAAGTAATCAGTTTACCTATGGTGAGTGTAGTCGAACCAGCCGTAGTGAGCAGAGTCGAACTATGAAAAAAGACTATCTTTTAGACCTCATGCGATCCAAGAAGACGGTTTTTACGTTTAAGGACCTGGTTTTGCTTTGGGGAGAGTCTGATGTGAGTTTTGTGAAGAAGAAGATTCATCGCTATGTGAAGGCCGGTAAAATGAACGCTGTACGCAGGGGTATTTATTCTAAGGACAAGAATTATGATAAATATGAGCTGGCTACAAAAGTATATACTCCCTCATATGTCAGCATGGAAACAGCTTTAGGTGCCGCCGGAATTACGTTCCAGTTGTACGGTCAGATTTTTGTTGCTTCCTATACCACCAAAGAAATTGAGTGCGACGGACAGAGGTATTCTTATAAAAAAATAAAGGGTACCATTCTCACTAATCAGGTTGGCATAGAATCAAGAGAAAATTATAGTATTGCTTCGCCTGAGAGAGCATTTTTGGATGTCATTTACCTCAACCAGGACTATCATTTTGACAACCTCTCGGCTTTACATTGGGAAAAGGTATATGACATTTTACCTATATATGACGGTAATAAACGTATGGCCAGAATGGTGAAAATGTACTATGAAGCATGTAAGAAAGACTTTTAAAAAAATATCATATGGCTCTGGATACCGCAAAGCATAAAAATATCCTGGTAAAAATCCTGAAGGATATTTACACTGACGTCACTATCAGTCCAGCGCTGGGATTCAAAGGCGGAACAGCGGCTACTTTTTTCTATGGACTTGATCGCTTCTCGGTGGATTTGGATTTTGATTTGCTTGATGCAGAAAAGGAAATTCTTGTGTTTGAGCGAGTCAAAGTCATACTGGAGAAGTATGGCACTCTCAAAGAAGCGCGGACAAAAAGATTCAATCTTCTCTACGTGCTCTCATATAATGACAAGGACATCAATGCTCAAAACGTGAAAGTGGAAATAAATCGTCGGGAGTATGGCTCGCGATATACGGTGGAGTCATTCCTGGGTATTTCTATGCAGGTCATGGTCAAAGAAGATATGGTGGCGCATAAGCTCTGTGCTATGCTCGAACGCATCGGTAAAACCAATCGTGATATTTTTGATGTGCAGTTTTTTCTTGCTCACGACTGGCCGGTTAATAGGAAAATTATCGAGGATCGTATGGGCGTTTCGTATGCAGATTTTTTGAAAAAGTGTATCGATGCGATGGAAAAGTTCAATGACAACAACATTCTTTCCGGTATGGGCGAGTTACTCACCGAAAAACAGAAAGCCTGGGCCAAGGCCAAGTTGAAGCCAGAAGCATTGTTTTTACTCAGGTTGGCTTTGGAGAAGGAGACGTATCCATAAAGAAATGAAATATGACCAATCGAATCCTTTCAAAACAATTGCCTGGAAGAAAGAAGAACAGTGGATCAGAGCCATGGTTCGATGGTTGTGAAATCTGTGGAGCTGAAAGGAAAGCACGTGAAGAAGGTCGATCGCTGAAAGCATCGGAGTTGCGAGAGGCCTTCCAGAGAGCGAATAGAGCGAAGAAGTGATAGAAAGTGGTCTACTATGTCCGTGCTTACTCGACAACAGCGAGTGGATTTATTTCAATCTTTTTTTCGCGGGAGAGAAGATGTTTTTGCTATCCGCTTCCAAAAAGTAGGGACAGATATCTCCGGATATACGCCGGTATTTACCGATCGAGGAAAAACAGAATACAAAACAATCACACAGAGCGACATCGAGAACCATCTGCTTGGTAACGTGACACTCGGTATCTATCCGCTACTAAAAGCTAATACGTCATATTTCATTGCTGCAGATTTTGATGAGAAAGAGTGGAAACGAGATGCAAAAGCCTTTTATGATACCTGTAGGAAGCACGGAATAGATGTTGCTTTGGAAGTTTCCCGATCTGGAAATGGGGCTCACATATGGTGTTTTTTCGATAGGCCCTATCCTGCTTCGAGGTCGAGAAGAATTTTTCTTACCTTGCTTCGTCAAGCGAAGTGTATTGATGATTACTTTCATGATGAGAGTTTTGATCGTTTATTCCCGAACCAGGATATGCATTCAGGGAAGGGTCTGGGTAATCTCATCGCATTACCGCTGCAAGGGAAGTCAAGAAAAGAAAATAAAACTGAATTCATTGATCCGAAAACATTCCTTCCATTTCCTGACCAGTGGGATTTTTTGTCTGGTCTCAAAAAGATTTCTGTAGAAAAACTGGATGAGTTGTATGAAAATCTCTGTCAAAAAGGGAATACTTTGAAAGAGCAGGCGACTTTTAGTCAAAATACCCCGATGTGTATCGAGCTTTCAGCTCTGCTGAAGATTCCGAAGCAGCAGGTTACACCGGTGCTCATGACGTATTTACGGGAAAAGTTGAATTTTTTCAATAGCGAATATATAGCCAAGTCGAAAATCGGATTTTCGACGCATGGGGTGGAGAAGTTTTTTAAGACGGTATGCTCCGACGATGATTTTGTATATATTCCTCGCGGATACCTTGAAATGGTAACGGTCTTTCTTCGGGAGCAGGGTATCGACTTTGAGGTTGTAGACAAATATTTGGTTTTAGAGGATGTTGAGCTGGATATTTCACTTCCTTTGTATCGATATCAGCAAGAAGCAGTAGAGAGTTTCGTGGGAAAAAACCAGGGGATGCTGATCGCTCCGCCCGGGAGCGGGAAGACTCTTATGGGACTTGCTATCGCTCTTTCCAAAAAGCAGCCGACGCTCATTATTGTACACCGGAAGAATATCCTCGAGCAGTGGGTCGAGAGCATCCATAACTTTCTCGGGATTCAAAAAAAGGAAATCGGAAAATACGGAGGCACAACCAAGAAAATCAAACAACCGTTCACAGTTGCCATGATGCAGACACTTGCGAGAGCAAAAGAAAAGGATGAAATACTGAAGCATTTCGGCTGTGTGATAGTGGATGAATGCCATCATGTGCCAGCCAAGATGTTCCGGAAAGTGATCTCGTGTGTTTCGTCGAAATACCTTTTCGGACTGACGGCGACGCCGAAGCGGAAATACAACGATCAGAAATTAATTTCTGCTTACCTAGGTGAGACCATCTATGAAGTTTCCGGTGCTTATCGAGAGGAAAGCAGTGCTCTGGTGAATCCGGGCTCAGCGAATATTTCCGTTGTTGTTCTGAAAAGTGATTTTCTCATTCCTTATGAATTCGGCGCAAGGGATTTTGCACATATTTTGAAGCTCACCTCTTTCGATACGCGGAGAAATAAAATGATTGCCGACGTCATACAAAGCGAAGTTTCACAAAAAAGGAAAGTATTGGTGATAGCGGAAAGAAAATAGCACATCGAGTCGCTTCGGTATTTCTTGAAGAAGAGTGTGGATATACTGGTCATGACCGGGACTCTCTCGGCTCGACAGAAAAAGTATCGGAGCACCAGAATGGGCAATGGGACGTTTCAGGTCATACTTGCGACAGGGCAGTTCTTTGGAGAAGGGGTGGATGTGGTACATTTCGACTCGCTTTTTATTGTCTCGCCGATTTCTTTCGAAGGAAAGCTGATCCAGTACATCGGTCGGTTACAGCGAGGCAGCAGAGAGAAGAAAGTGTTCGACATCTGTGATCCCGAGGTGAAAATGCTTGAAAAGATGTTCAAGAAGAGAGTGACGGTGTATAACAAATTAGCGAAAGCTGGTCAGATAACTTTTACAGAGCAAGCGAAGGACTTGTTATGAGTTTTTTACAATATAGGTCCGGACTTCTTCCAACGCTCGGAGCAGAGAGTTGGTGTGGGGTATATGCCGCAGGTGACTGTTTATCACTTGGTCACAGGTTTACATCCAAAGGATGAAAAGTTTATGCCCTTTAGGGTAAATCCTGTCGCCGGAGCATAGAGAACGAGGCTGTAGCAAGCCTTGTTCTCTTTATCACTTCTATTGGAGTTCGAAGCTGGTATACTTGAATTTACAGAAAAGGTTATTACTAATTTTCTATTGTTTCTGTATGGCTACAATAAATCCTTGGATTAACTTCAACGGTAATGCTGAAGAGGCATTTACTTTTTATAAATCTGTTTTTGGCGGAGAGTTTGCTAAGGTGGTGCGTTTCAAAGATATCGCGAGTGATGAATTCCCTGTGGCAGAAAAAGAAGAAAATAAAATGATGCATATTGCTTTACCTATTGGTAACAGCACTCTGTTGATAGCCAATGATGTTCCGGAGGTTCTGGGGCGAGTAAATGAGCATGAAAATCGAAGCAAAATTTTGGTAAGTACGGAAAGTAAAGAAGAGGCGGACAGATTATTTCATGGCCTTTCGGCCGGAGGAGAAGTGGAGGGATCTATGGGTGACAGTCCGTGGGGATCATATGCGGGTATGTTTCGAGATAAATACGGTATTGAGTGGATCATTGAATTTTCTCCTAGTAATTGAAATACGTGAGGGGATATAACAATAATCTTGCTTTTGAATCACCGTTCTGACGGCCCTCTCAGGCGGGCAGGCCTTCACGATGCGGAGGGAATTAGCCTGAAAATTCTTCGTTATAATAACCCTATGAGAAAAATTATTGTCCTGTCTTTTATTACATTGGACGGTGTCATGCAGGCGCCGGGCGGACCCGAGGAAGATACCTCGGGTGGCTTCAAGTACGGTGGGTGGACGGTGCCCTATTTTGATGACTTTTCAGGAGAGGTTATGGCAGAGCAAATGGGCCGACCCTTCGATTTGTTACTGGGCAGAAAAACTTACGAGATATTTGCCGGGTATTGGCCCGAGCATAATGACGAAGGCGGAGTGCCACTCAATAATGCAATCAAATATGTGGCTTCAAACACGCTCAAAAAACTGGAATGGAATAACTCGATACTTTTGAAAAATAATGTTGTCGAAGAAATAAAAAAACTGAAGGAACAGGACGGTCCGGATTTGCATGTTCACGGGAGCGGTAACTTTATCCAGACGCTCATGAAGCATGATTTGGTCGATGAATTTTGGCTCAAAATATTTCCTGTGACACTTGGTGCAGGCAAGCGCCTCTTTGCCGATGGTACGATTCCAGTAGCTTTCAAACTAACAGACAGCAAAATTTCACCAAGCGGAGTCATCATCGCCAATTATAAACGCGCGGGAGAAGTGAAAACCGGCTCGTTTTGATACGAGGTGGATATTCACTAGTGTGGACATCTGAAATTGAGGCTTACCGAGGCCTCTTTTTTGTCTGATCCGGGAGGGCGTATAATTCAGGTATAAACAGTAACCCAGGCCGTATGAAAAAATTCTTGGTTTTGTATCTCGTGCCCGTGGCGACTCTTGAGGCGTGGATGAAGACTGATCCTGAAACACGGCAGGCAGAGGAGGGCAAGATGAAAGAGGAGTGGAGTGTGTGGATGAAGGAACATGGGGCAGCCATGAAGGAAACATGGGGAGCGGGGAAAACAAAGCTAGTAACCAAAGGAGGCACGAGCGATATCAAAAACGACGTTATGCTGTTCTCAATTGTGGAAGCGGAGTCAGCGGAAGCGGCAGCGAAACCTTTTGAGAGTCATCCACATCTCGGGATCCCAGAGGCGTCGATTGAGATCATGCCCATGAATGATCTCTCAGGCATGTGATTGGTTTCCACGTCAGTTGATACGATTGAGATGAAAGTTCGAACAAGGCGATAGTCACTAACGCAGAGCATGAACATCTCAAGGACAAGATTCGTTATCAGCTTCCTTATCGCTGCCTTTGCCTTCTTGTTTATCTCGAACGCGCTTTTTGGGACGGAGGCTCGACTCTTTCCTCAGCCGCCCGAGTCTTTCTTGGGCACGGATTCACCCATCGTTTGGAAGAGTATTGGGTATAAAACTCTCTTGCCGATCAAAATTGTTTTGATCGGACCCATGCTTCCCTTTATCAATTTTTTGCGCCAAGAGCCGGATACGCCACCACCATTTTTTGTCATCGGGTTTGCGATCTACTGGTCAATCCTTGCCCTATTCCTTCATTACCTTCTCGGTAAGAAGAAACACGCTTAACGCATCATTAGTTTCTCTCCATTAAAATCCCAGTCTAGCGTGAAATCTATGAAGAACAGTGAAGCAGCATTTCGCTGGATTATCGAAATATTCAAACGCCACGGACTACCTTTTGTTGTCCTCGGGGGCTTGGCGGCCCGAGCCTATGGTTCGACCCGCGAGCTGAACGATATTGATCTCGTCATTCACAGAGACAATTTCGAACGCATCCTTCCCGAGGTACGGGAGTATATCACTTTCGGGCCAGAAATGAGCCAGGATGAAGAAGCGGAAGGGTATTCTATGGTTCTTCAATACAAGGAGCAAGACATCGATATTGGAGCCGAGGAAGATTGCAAGATTTTCAACCAAGCAACTGGCCAGTGGGAACTCTTGGAAACGGACTTCAATAATGTAGACCTGAAAGAAGTCTTCGGGATCACGGTTCCTGTTATGAAGAAAGAAGCCATCATTACTGAAAAACTCAAGTTCAACCGGCCAGTGGATCACGAGGATATCAAACAAATGCAGAGTTAGAACCTGGTACGCTAGATAAACATATGCAAGAGCAATACTACAAGAGCTTAGAAACTTACGAGGACTGGGGAGCTCACAAGTCAGCAGTCTTGAGTATGATTGAGGAACAGGACAGGGAAGTTGTAGAGCAGGCGATAGGAATAGTAGAAAAGTATCACAATACTCCAAGAACTCTGTATACAGGAAACTACAATCGTCATCCCGTGAGAGTAGCAAGAATTCTGTTAGAAGAGTTTGATGTGAAGGATGCAAGAGCCGTTTTAATTGCTCTTTGCCACGACTTGGGGGAGTGGTCGGAATATGATGTGAAGAATCTCGAAAATGAATTTGGAGCTGATGTAAAATCGGGTGTTGAAACTCTAACCTGGAATGCAGGCGATACGTGGGATTCATTCTTTCAAAGAATTGTTGCCACGAAGAACGATGACCTCATAAAGGTCAAAATGGCGGATAAACTGGACAACAATAGGTCAGCTGTGTTTTCTAGTGAGGCTGAGAAAAAGAAGGCCAGAGAGAAGACGGAAAAAATCCTACGACCCTTTGTGGAGAAGAACTACCCAGATTACTGGAAGAAACTTGAAGAATCCTTGCGGGCATTAGCCTAGTGCAGATCTGGAATAGAGAATAGTCGTTCCTAGTATCACCGTTCTAACGTCTCTCTCAGGCGGGCAGGCTTTCATGATGCGAAGCAACTATCACTGAAGCTTAGTGGGAGACTCTCCACGTGTTGTCCGGCGAGTTTTCTATTGAGTGAAGACTATCCCTTTTCCTTTAACAGTACCCTTGATTGGAGTTCGGACCTGGTATACTACCCAAACAGGAGAGCGGAACGGAGGGAGAGGAAGGGCATATCGGCCGTAGGATAAACAGCACATGAAAACGACAGGCTATGAAACAACTCACGAGTGTCGCAGTTTTCGTCCTGGGAGGGTGTCTGCTCGTGGGTGGAATATGGTACGCGAATCAGATTTGGACCGCCGGAGTGGTCAAGATCCCAAGCATCCCCAAGCAGAGTTGTTTAGATCATAACAACGGACAGCATATGAAAAAGACACCGGCGGAACTGGCGCAGTATGAACGAGCGTATTTCGCGGGCGGGTGTTTCTGGTGTACGGAAAGTGATCTGCAGAAAGCCGAGGGAGTCATCGAGGTGGTTTCCGGCTATGCGGGTGGTACGGTTGTGAATCCGACCTATAGTGATGTGACGAGTGAAAAGAGCGGTCATCGGGAAGCGGTCGAAATTTACTATGATGGAAAGCGGACGACCTATGAAAACCTCGTGCATTACTATCTGATGCACATCGATCCGACGGATGATGGTGGGCAATTTTATGATCGCGGAGAAAGTTACCAAGCAGTGATATTTTACGGTTCTGAAGAAGAGCGACTCGTAGCCGAGCAGGCTCTCCGAGAATTAGACGAGGCAAAGATCTTTGACAAGCCGGTAGCGGTTAGGGTATTGCCCTACAAAAATTTTTACACCGCCGAAGAGTATCACCAGAACTATGCCGAAGAAAATACCATCAAGTACTGTGCCTATCGAGAGTCGAGTGGGCGAGATACATTCTTGAAAAAATATTTCGGTATGAAGACCTGGGAAGAACTGGTCGGGAAGAGAGTAGTCATGGGTCAGAATGACACTCAGAATGCCGACTTTTCAAAATTTATGAAGCCGAACGATGCCGAATTGCGTTCCCGGTTGACCGATATCCAATATGAGGTGACCCAAGAGGAGGGGACGGAGAAGCCGTTTCAGAATGCCTACGACAGCAATCATGCTGCCGGTATCTATGTCGATATTCTCAGTGGCGAGCCGCTGTATTCATCAGCTGATAAGTTCGACAGTGGCACCGGTTGGCCGAGTTTTGTAAAACCGATCGATACTCGCTCTATCGTCGAGAAACCAGATACGGGGTTTTTCAGTACGCGTACGGAAATCCGGAGTCGGTACGGTGATAATCATCTCGGGCATGTGTTCACCGATGGGCCGGCTGAACGGGGCGGCTTGCGCTACTGTATGAATTCGGCTGCGCTCCGCTTCATCCCCAAGGAAGAGATGGAACAAGCGGGGTATGGACAGTACCTGTCCGCCGTTGAATAATGCAGGGGAATATAACAAGTGAAATATTTATGGAAATCAATTATTGGGCTGTCGTGACGTCGGCGATTGTCAGTATGGTGATCGGTTCCATCTGGTACGGGCCACTGTTCGGGAAGCGATTTATGGAAGCGACGGGCATGAATGAATGGAGCAAAGAGAAACAGGCCGCGAGCAAGCGAGCGATGCCGAAAGCATATCTGGGACAATTCGGCGCCAGTCTGGTCATGTTCTTCGTCTTTGCCTGGTACATCGGACTGTCTGGTCATCCGGGCGCACTGGGTGGTATCAACAACGCCTTTTGGGTCTGGATCGGGTTCGTGGTGCCGTTGGCTTTGGGGAACGCACTCTGGGGTGGGAAGATGACGGTGTTTTGGCTGAATATCGGCAATATGCTGGCGACTCTTCTCGCTGCCGGAGCCATAATCGGTGCCTGGCGATAGCATAACCTCAGAGTCTGCAGCGAGGGGGCATATCACTTCTGAAACACAGGAATTGAGACACTCGCTTTGCCATTGTCTCGAGGTTCGTCACGCGTTCAACCAAGACACAGGAAAGCGATGCCGGGGCATACTTGCGGAACGATAAGTCTAGACGTATTGAGGAAAACATGCTAGAGTGCAGGGTCCAATTGGGACGATTTCAGGGAGGGAAACATGCTCTTTAAAATAGCGGAAGGCAGTGGAAGAGGTATGGAAGGCGGTAGTGACAAAAAACATACCACTCTGCAGGGCCAGGTAGTCGAGATTATTCGGATTATCGTGTATGACGAGGCGGGGACTCCACTTCAGGAGTTTTCCGAAGAAGAAATCATGCTCGGGTTCACGATTTCTCAAGTCATACCCAAAGATGGTAGTCCGGCTGGTGAAACTGGGTGGTGGCGCCTAACAATCGGAAGGGCCAAGGCACCCTTGATTATCGAGGGCGAACGGGTGGAGTTCTGGGACTCGGGCGGACGCTTCGGTGATTGTGGAGTACCGATGGATGCCACCCCGTGCGGTCAGAAACCGGAGTCTCAAGTATGGTGATCCATTTCTATCTACAGGAGGCACTAGATGCCGAAGCTGAAGCTAACGTTACATCCGGAGTATCCAGCACTGGACCCAGAGATCGTACCCCTGGTTCGGGTGATTACGGCGATCGGCCTGCCACCGGTGTACGCCTGTGCCGGTCATGAGGAAAGGAGTCGAGGTATCCTGCAGTATGCTTACCCGATGGTCTGCATGCTACTGGAACCAAATGATGTTAGACAGGCAAAGTGTTTTCGCCGACTAGCAGAGATGCTTGATATTTTCGATAGCTGTTGCCACAGTCGGTATGATGTGGCATGGATGCTTAGGCTGGTGGAGAATCAGCAGGCTTGTCATCTCTGGTCTCTCAGACCGACAGACACTGGCCGTCCGCTAAGGGAACTCCACTATGGCATCCGTCTCCTGACGGATAACCTCGGGCTGATGGATGAATGGTATACCCCTATCGAAGATAAGGACTGACTCGCCGGCAGAACATCTGCTTCGGTAGGTCTTCTGTTTACAGCGAGGGCAGCGACAAAAAAGGCGGGTGGTCAAAGCCATTCCCGCCTTTTCTTTTTGTCTCGAACTACTTTTTCTTGGCAGCGGTCTTCTCGTGAGCTTCCGCTTTCGCCGCTCTGGCGAGTTTGCTCATCGACTTCCAATGCTTCTTCAAATCCTTGGCGATCTCTTCGATTTCGGCCTTGCCGGCGCGCTTGCCTTTGGTATATTCCTTGGCGACCGCGTCGACGATACCTTGGTAGACTGGCTCGGTGATTTCGCGGGCATGTTCGAGTTGTTCGACGACTTCGCCCTTCATCTTGATGACCCAGGCGCGGGCATGCTTCTGATGGACTTTTCCTTTCGGTCCGAAGAAGAAGTAGGCGGTGGCGGCGATCCCGGCCAGGCTAGCGCCGATGACCGCGAGGGTGGCGGCTTTCGATGAGTTCGATTTCTTGGGCATACCGTTGATGATGAAGTAATTATCTGCAGTGATGCGGGCGATTCTGACGACGAGGGCAGGAAACGATGGAGCTCATTCGCGTTTATTCTGTGCCATACAGAGAGGGCTAGGCTTATGGCTCTAGAGTAATCCTATCTGGCGGCTTTGGCAAAGGGGTCTCTCATGGCCTCTTTTTTTGTACCCCTTGACATACCCCCAGGGGGGTATTAGACTACGGTCAGAAATTCGTAATAGCAATACGTATGGCCAGTCCCTCAAAGCAGAAACTCATCCGCCGACTGAAGATCATCGAGGGTCAGGTCCGGGGGCTGCAGGAGATGCTCGAAAAAGATGTCTACTGCATCGATGTCATCACACAGACTTCGGCTGTGAAGCAGGGACTGACCGTCGTGGAAGATGTGCTTATGGAGAGCCATCTCGGTACCTGTGCCATCGCCCAGATCAAGGGCGGGAAGGAGGCGAAGGCGAAGGAAGAAATTCTTAAGGTCTATCGATTAAAAAGAAAATAAGTATGAGTAATACTGCAACCTACAAAATCCGAGGGATGCACTGCGCTTCGTGTTCAGCCATTATCGAAAAGACGTTCAAGAAGGTCGATGGAGTAGAGTCGGCGGCAGCTAACTATGGGACCGAGAGCGTGAAGGTTGCTTTTGATGCGGGGAAGACCAGTGCCCATCATCTCTCGAAAACTATCGAGCCGCTCGGCTACTCGCTCATTATCCCAGAAGAAAAATCGGCTGGAGATATGGGCATGACAGCCGATGAACATGCGGCCCATCTCGGGATTAATCAATCAAAACGAGAAAAAATCGCTGAGCTCGCCGTACTTAAAACTCAGACGCTTTTTCTTATCCCGCTCACACTCTTCAGTATCTTTGTCATGGGCTGGGACATGCTGGCGGAGTTCGCCTTCCTTTCCGCGGCCCCCATTTTTTGGAAAGAATTCTTCCACCACCTGCTCCCGTTGATGGCAACCTATGCGTTGTTTGTCGCGGGCAGGCCGTACCTCCTTGGCTTCTACCGATTTCTCCGCTATGGCAAAGCGAATATGGATACCCTCATCGGTATTGGAACGTCAGCGGCCTACCTCTACAGCTTTATTGTTTCGGCGTTTGAAGAATCGCTCCGAGCATACGTTAATGTGGAATACACGTACTATGACGTGACGATTATTGTGATCGCGTTCATCACGCTCGGGAAATACCTGGAGGCGCGTTCCAAACTGAAGACAGGGGACGCGATCGAAAAATTACTTAATCTCCAGGCGAAGACGGCGCTGGTCATCCGTGACGGAAAGGAAATCGAAGTTCCGATCGAAACGGTCAGGCTGGGTGAACTCATCGTCGTGAAGCCAGCCGGCAAGATCCCGGTCGATGGCGTGCTTACCGAGGGGGCCTCGTATGTGGACGAGAGCCTCGTGACCGGTGAGCCGATCCCGGTTGAGAAAGTGGTTGGCTCGAATGTGGTCGCTGGGACGATAAACACGACCGGAGCGTTCACGTTCCGAGCGACCAAGGTGGGTGCCGAAACACTACTCGCACGCATCATTGCGATGGTCGAGGAGGCGCAGGGGAGCAAGGCGCCGATTCAAGCTTTGGCCGACAAGATCTCGAGCGTTTTTGTGCCAACCGTACTCGTCATTGCCTTCGTGACACTTGCTGCCTGGCTCCTCATCGGTACGTCCTACCTTGGTTTCGCCCAGGCGCTCTCATTCGGACTTGTCTCTTTTGTCGGCATCCTCGTGATCGCCTGCCCGTGTGCCCTGGGCCTGGCGACGCCGATTGGGATCATCGTGGGGGTTGGGAAGGGCGCGGGCGAAGGTATTCTCATCAAGGATGCCGAAACGCTTGAGAAGCTCCAAAAGGTGAATGTGCTCGTTTTCGATAAGACCGGGACGATCACTCGCGGAAAGCCAGAGCTCGTGTCGCTGAAGAATACCTCCCAAAAAAGTGACGATGAAATCATCGCGCTTCTGGCAGCGCTTGAAAAGAAATCTGAACATCCGATCGCTCAGGCGATTCTCACTTATGCGAGAGAGAAGGGTATCGATGCTGCCCCGCTTGAAAGCTTCGAAGCGATCAAAGGGAAGGGCGTCAAGGGGCGAATTGCCGACAGTGAGTATTTCGCTGGCAATATTACGCTCATGAGTGATCTCGCCCTCTCATTCGATCGCTCTTCACTTGAGCTCGAGGCATCCCAGGGAAAGACGCCCGTCTTGCTGGCTTCGCGTGAGGCGGTCTTAGCGGTTGCGATGGTCGCGGATGCAATCAAACCCGAGGCCAAAGCAGCTATCAGTGCGCTCCATGCACTGGGTCTTCGAACGGTGATGCTGACGGGCGATAATCGAGAGACAGCGCAGTTCATCGCAAAACAGGTGGGCATTGATGAAGTCGTGGCCGAGGTCTTGCCCGAAGCGAAACTAGAGAAAATCAAGTCACTGCAAGCCGAGGGGAATCAGGTGGCGATGGCAGGGGACGGCGTGAATGATGCGCCGGCACTCGCCCAGGCCGAAGTCGGACTCGCGATGGCGACCGGCACTGACGTTGCGATCGAATCCGCCGGTATCACGCTCCTTCACGGGGATATTTCCAGGATTGTGAAGGCTATCCGGCTTTCGAAGCTCACGATGCGCGGGATCAAACAGAACCTCTTCTGGGCATTCGTCTACAATATCGTCGGCATTCCACTGGCGGCGGGCATCTTCTACCCGTTCACCGGTTGGCTGCTCTCGCCTGTTTTCGCTGGGCTCGCCATGGCCTTTTCGAGTGTTTCCGTGGTGGGGAACTCACTTCGACTTAAATCCAAAAAACTGTAAGTGCGAGTATGACCAAGTATACGTTTCATGTTTCTGGGATGCACTGTAACGCCTGTATCCTACTAACGGAGAGTGAGCTCCAGGAGCATCCAAAGGTGGTCTCGGCGATATCGAGCCTGAAGACTCACTCGGTTGAGGTCACAGGTGATTTCGGAGATATTGCCCCGGCCGACATCGCTCGGGAACTCTCCGTCCTCCTCGAAAAACATGGCTATAGTCTCTCGACAGAGAAGACAGCAGCCACGAAAAACTGGTCCGATTTCAAGTATGCCTTACCGATTGCACTCGGATTCGCCGCGCTCTTTGTGATGCTCCAGAAACTGGGTATCGTCAATCTCGTGGATACCGGTTCAGTTTCCTATGGTACAGCCTTCCTCGTAGGTGTCATCGCATCGCTCTCGACGTGTATGGCGGTAGTCGGTGGCCTGGTACTGTCCATGTCGGCGACCTTTGCCAAGGAAGGTGACCGAGTGAGGCCACAGCTTTTGTTTCATGGCGGCCGGCTGGGAGCATTTTTTCTTCTCGGCGGTTTGATTGGCGCACTTGGTGCCAGCTTCACCCTGAGCATCTCGGTGACGCTTGGGCTCAGCCTGACGATTGGCCTCGTCATGCTCATCTTGGGTATCAATCTGCTCGATGTGTTTCCGTGGGCGAAGCGGTTCCAACCGACGCTACCCAAATTTCTCTCCAAGCATGCCTACGGTGTTTCGAAGCTGAATCACACTCTCACGCCGTGCTTGGTTGGTATCGCAACGTTTTTTCTGCCGTGCGGCTTTACCCAGTCGATGCAGCTCTATACCCTGTCGACCGGGAGCTTTATGGGTGGCGCCGTGACGATGTTCTCCTTTGCTCTGGGGACATTGCCGGTACTCGCGCTCATTAGCTTCAGTTCGTTCAGCATTCAGGAGAGTTCCAAAGCGGGGATATTCTTCAAGTCAGCCGGACTGATCGTGATTCTGTTTGCGCTCATGAACATTGTGAATAGCCTCGTCATCGCCGGCCTCATCCCACCGATATTTAATTTCTAGGCTAGCGAGGTGGTCATCTACAGTGCGTCGTGCGTATCAGCGATCAGTCACACTTATCAGCGAACGCCGAGGACTGTATACTAGAAGACACCTATCGCCCCACCCAGACCGTCATGACTCGTGAAAAACATAATCCAGTAAGCCCCCCAACACCTATGAAGATTGCTATTGGCCTCATCGCTCTCGTCGCGATCATTTTTTTCGGGTATTTGCTCTGGCAGATGGGAGGACCAACGCCAGAGAGTCAGTCGGCTTCAGCGAACAATGTCAGTGTCGTCGATGGACAGCAGGTCGTCACGATATCAGCCAAGGCTGGATACACGCCGCGGGTGAGCGAGGTGAAGGCAGGAGTGCCGACGATTCTCCGCGTCGATACCCAGGGGACATTCGACTGTTCCTCGCAGATCCGTGTCCCGAGCCTGAACATTAGCCAATCCCTGCCTCCCTCCGGCGTCACCGATATCGCGCTCGGAATCCTCGAGCCAGGCGTGCTGCATGGCACCTGCGGGATGGGGATGTACCCTTTCCAGCTCAATGTTCAGAGCTAGCGGGCAGGGAAGATAGGCGACCGCAGCGTATTGATGAAAAACGAAAGAAAAGCCCCAGCATGAATGCCAGGACTTTTCTCTTGTCGAATCGATTACGATTATGAGAGATGCTTGGAGACGAGTTTCGTCATCTCAAACATGTTCACTACGTCCTTGCCGCCGAAGACTGCCTTCAGCGCCTCGTCCGCATTGATATTGCGCTTGTTCTCCGGGTCCTGGAGATTCTTGCTCTTGATATAGACCCAGAGCTGCTTCACCACTTCCGAACGGGGCATCGGACCAGCACCGACTACCACTGCGAGTTCAGCGCTGATCTTCATCGGCTTCATGAACGCGGAATTGCTCGTCGCCATAAAATCCACTGTTAGGGGTTACGGGACCCATTATACACCTTTTCTGGAAAAAGCGATGCCTGGGGACGGTGGGGGACTTCGTGGTACAGTAAAAGCACTAACTTGATCATCAATTCTATGAGCGTCGAGGAACGGATCGTCATCAACGACATGGCGGGTGAAAGTCAGATGAATTACATCATCCAGGAGGCAGCGCGGCGTGGCACTTCGGATATTCATATCGACCCGCTGCCAGATGAGGTACTCGTCCGCTTCCGAATTGACGGTGTCCTCCAAGAGGCGAAGCGTTTCCCTCGGGAGCACCTCGACCATATCATCAATCAACTGAAAGTCCTCTCGAACCTCGAGGTCGGGTCTGTGCGACTCCCGGAGGATGGACACTTTTCCGCCCGGCTGACCGACGACCACACCGTGGCCAATCGAGTGCTCGATGTGCGCGTTTCCATGTTCCCGAGTGTCAATGGTGCCGCGGCAGTGCTGCGTCTCCTCAATCGTTCGGATATGCTCATCTCCCTCGATGAGATATTCGTCGATCCCGATCTCCGGTCGAAAGTGCGAGAGATGACGCTCTCGAGTTATGGTATGGTCCTGACGACTGGACCGACGGGCTCGGGCAAGACGACTTCGCTGTATGCGATGCTCATGGAGACCAATCGCCAGGAGCGCAATATCCTGACGCTCGAGGATCCGGTCGAAATGTACTTCGATGACATGCGGCAGAGTCAGATCCATCCCGAGATCGGCTTTACATTTGCCAAAGGGATGAAGAGTATCCTCCGTCAGGATCCGGACGTCATCATGATCGGTGAGATCCGCGATGCTGAGACGGCCGAGTACGCGGTTCAGGCCTCGCTCACTGGCCGACTCGTCTATTCGACACTGCACGCGAACACGACTATCGGTGCGATCGCCCGTATGATCGATATGGATATTGAGCGAGGACTCATCGCCTATGCCGTTCGGGGGATCATCACGCAGCGGCTCGTCCGAAAGATCTGTTCTGCCTGCAGCGCGCCGGATCCGAATCCGCGGGCGGAATTCATCGCCTTTCTCGGGCTGAGTGACATGCATATCGCATACCAGAAGGGTGCTGGTTGTGCGTCGTGTGATGGCACTGGGTATCATGGCCGTGCGGGCATCTTCGAAGTACTGACCTTTGATGACCAATTGCGCGCGTTGATCGTCGACAAAGCCTCGATGAATGATCTCCAGGCCTATGCAGTCCAATCTGGCATGCAGACACTGCGCCAGAACGCCATCAATCTCGTCTCTGCCGGGATCACGACGGTCGATGAAATCGTCCGTGTGGTCTAGCGGCCAATCTCCCGAGCCGTTCGCGTGCTAAAATAGGGGAGCTTCTATGTCCCGACTCCGATCGCACAGCAAGCTGAAATGGGTTGTCCGGCTCCATTTTTGGGTCATGTTTTTTTCTTTTTTCCTGTATCTCGGCTTCGGTTTCTCGCTTGGGCCCGAATTCCTCTATCAGGATATCCGGAAGAAATTTTTTGCCTTTGCGGATGATACCATCGTCGTGACCGCGGTCGTCCCGGGTCCACCCGCCGTACCGGTCGTGACCGCGACACCGGCCTGTACCGCATTGGTACCGCGCATCGTTCTCGATTGGGCGGATGACACGGGGACGACGCTTTGGGATATCGATCGCGATGGTTTGCCGCTCTCGACTGGACTCACGGCGTCGCAGTATCTGGATACGGCTGTTGTGGCCAATACGAGCTATACCTATCAGGTTACGGCCACTGGACCGATGTCACCGGGAGTGGCTGTTTCGGCGCTGGTTTCCGTGACGACACTCGACTGTGCGAGTATCGCACCGGTGACGGTTATGATCGAAACGCTCGGGGGGAAAAACGTCACGCCAAATCATCGTCAGAATACCGATCTCTCCAAACGCCGGCCCAAGGTGACTGGGACGACCAATACCCCGTATGCCATCATCGATATCGTGGTGACCAATCCGACGATTCGTGCCCGCATCATCGCCAATGCCAATGGGTATTTCGAATGGATCCCGCCAATCGGACTCGATACGGGGAATCATAGCCTGACGGTGACGGCCACAGATCCGAATGATCCGAGCCGGAGCGGTACGGACAGTCTCCTCTTTTGGACCAAGAATGTGAGTGGTACCTCAACGAGAGAGACAACCCAGTCCCTGATCCCGAGTGGGAGACAGGACGCCTTCGACTTTGCCGTGGTAGTGAAGAATCCCGAGAAAGCGCTTTTTCAGGAAGAGATACTTCGGGCAGATATCGTTGCCCGTACCGGGGTTTTTCCTGAGTCGGCTGCCGGCCAGACAGTCCTCAACGATCCGACCAGGCAGGATGTACTTCAGCTCGGTCCGGTTGAGCTGAGTGGGACGGCCAAGACGACTGTCGAGACGCAGATCCCGTTTTATCTCGAGCCCGGCGAGTACCGGGTGCGGGCAGACATCACGATTGACGGTGAGACTGTCAGTCGCGAGGATACGTTCATGCTGAGGGGGCTGCCGCTCTTCACCGTCGCTGGTCGCGAGGTGACGTATGCAGAAGTCGCGAGTTATATCGGAACGCTCTTTTTTCTCCTGCTCTTCCTGTTTCTCTTTTTTCTCCTGTTCTTCATTCGTGAATACTGGCTGTATCTTCATAGCCTGCGGGCGATTACAGAGCAGCAGCTCGCTCGGCTCGGATTCTTTGGACCTGGAAAGGAGGTGACTCGGTCATGACAGATTTTCTCTTGCTTTTCCTCTCGTTTCTGACGGTGACGTCGTTGTTACTTTCGCTCGTATTCGTTGTCGGTATCGTTTGGCGAGTGGAATTGGAACTCGACCTATCGTTTAAATTCTTTTCCTTTGCCGTGGTTTTTCTCCTCGCCGCAGAAATCCTCGACTTTTTGCCGATGACACGTTTGGCGCCTTGGTGGCAATGGGCGCTGCCGGTCGTGAGGCTCTGCATCGCGACGAACCTCCTCCTTGGTCTCTTCTTCATGCGCGACCTCATCCGCCGGATGGACGGCGAGAAACAATCAGCGCTTCGGCCAATCTCTGACCAGGCACAACACGAATAGCGCCGGAGGATTGGCTCGGGCAATTGTCGCACTTTGGGTTGGTGCTTGTCTTCAGTGACGTGTCTTGGTATGATGGTTCCTGCGAGTTTGTTGTCCGATGGGGCAATTTTTTATTGTCGAACGCGGAGAGTACGAGGAGGACGAATCGGATGTGCTTCCCCGTACCTTGTGCCGATTGTTCGGTCGATATCGGTGATGTGTCCAAGCAGCGAGAAGGGGGTTACCTGTTGTGTCAAAATTTTTTTCGATTGATTATGCCGATCAAACACCGCCATCCAGCGCATGTCCAAGTGAAACGGACCCATATCGGGCTGGGACTTTTTGCCGTGACGGCGCTGAAGAAAGGAACGACTGTCTTGGAATATATCGGTGAGCGGATACCGACGAGTGTCGGTGACGAACGGGACAACCGCTATATCTTCAATGTGAGTACGCGTATCGATATCGACGGCAGTCCGCGTTGGAATACGGCGCGCTATGCCAATCACTCCTGTCGGCCCAACTGTGAGGCCATCAATCGGCGTGGCCGAATTTTCTTTGTCGCGAAGAAGTCGATCGCGAGCGGAGAGGAAATCACTCTCCATTATGGGAAGGATCACTTTGAAGGGTATATCAAACCCGTTGGCTGTCGGTGTATGAAATGCTCGCCTCTAGGCGTTGCGTCATCGAGGGCCACCCGGGGGTAGCCGAAGCAGATGGAGTGTCACTAGTTGACTATGTCCCTGATCCGTGGGACGCTCTCCATCATGGAAGAATCAATCCCATTCCCGATCCGGATTAATCGCTATCTGGCGTTACGCGGTCTCACGACGCGCAAGGCGGCCGATGGGTTGATCGTGGCCGGTCGAGTGAGTGTCAATGGTCAGACGGCGACACTCGGCATGCGGGTGAACGCTGATGATCACGTCGAAGTACGAGGGGAAGTCAGGGCCAAGCCGTATCGTTACATCCTCTATTACAAGCCGCGTGGCATCATCACGCATTCACCGGTGAAGCGAGAAAAAAGTATCGCCGACATCTACCCAGAAAAGGGAGTCTTCCCCATCGGCCGACTCGACAAGGCGTCCGAAGGGCTCATGCTCTTGACCGATGATGGGCGCGTCACTGAGCGATTGCTCCATCCGCGGTTCGTCCATGAGAAGGAGTACGAGGTAGTGATCCAAGAAGCGGTGCCGGCGGACATACCGGAGAAACTCGTGCGCGGCATCGAGAGTGAAGGGGAACGTCTCCAGGCCAAACGCGTGAAGGTGCTCAATCGCTCCGAACTCTCGATCGTCCTCACTGAAGGTAAAAAACATCAGATCCGACGCATGCTCTCGGCGCTCCATCTCACCGTGAAAGCCTTGAAGCGCGTCCGTATCATGGATCTCCGAATTGGATCGCTCATCCCAGGGGAGGGACGACAGCTCACCCGTCCGGAAGCAGCAGCATTTCTCGCCGCCCTCGGCATCCCTGAGGCGGGCACCCGACGGTAACCGGAGTATCGCCCGGGGCACAGGCTTGACAGAGGGAGTATAAACCTGATTAAATGGGATTCCGTCCTGAAAGAGAGACCCTGCTTCTTATTTTGTGGGATTTGGTCCCGTTTTCCGTTTTCAGTTATGTCTGACCGCCGGCTCTCAGTTATCATCCCCACACTCAATGAGCGGGGGAATATCGAACCGCTCCTCCGGCGCCTGAGTGATTTTTTGACGCATCATCAGTATGTCTGTGAGGCGATTGTGGTTGATGATCGATCAACCGATGGGACGTTTCAAAAATTAGAACGGTTGCAAGAGGAGGGTCTTCCTATCCGTCCGTTTCGAAAGATTGGTTGCCGAGGCAAGGCATACTCGCTTCTCGAAGGATTTGAACGGGCGCAGTTTGATAACATCGCTATTTTGGACGCGGACCTCCAGTGTCCACCCGAGGCAATCGGTCCGATGTTTGAGTATCTTCTCTCGGGTACGGACGTTATCGTTGCGAATCGGAGCAATGCTGTTGGAAACCCATGCCGTCGAATGGCGAGCTGGATTTTTCAGGAAGTCTTCGCTCGGCGGTTGAATGGCCTTCAAGTAGATTCACAGTCAGGACTGAAGCTCTTCCGCCGCTCGGTGTTAGAGTCAGTGACGCTTGCTCCATCCCCGTGGACCTTTGACATGGAATTCCTTTTGAAGGCACAGCTCGCGGGGTATGCTGTGAGAGGGTATACGGTTGATTTCTCTGAACGGAACTCTGGCGAATCGAAGATCAGTCTCTGGAGTGCTTCGGTCGAGATCGCGTGGAATGCGCTTTCCCTCTGGTATCAGCATCGGCTTCCGGTACTGGCACGTTCTGTGGGCGCCGGACTTCTGGGAAAGGGGAGGCGGCTCACGGGACTGATCAGTAATCGTCGCCTGTTTTAAGTAACATCTTTGTATGTCCAATCAACAGCCACTCGTGCTCCCGATCATCAACATTGCTCTTCCGAGGACGCTTATCCTCTACTTCTTCATTGGCTCGAGCGCAGCCCTCGTTGATGTGGTCGGGTTTTTCCTCCTGTTCAATACCTATGGGATACCGGCAGTAGTTGCGACGGCAATTTCTGTTTCCCTCGCGACGATCTACTCATTTGTGCTCAACGCGAAATATAACTTTAAGGTCAGCGATCGTCTGGGGATGCGTCTCGTCCTCTTCTCTCTGGTCAGCGGCGCTGGACTTCTCCTCTCAGCTCTCGCGCTGTATGTCGCGCATGATATGTACGGAATCAACGGAAACATCGTGAAGATCGCCTCATTGCCGGTTATTTTTGTGGTGCAGTTCTTGTTGAACAAGCATATTTCATTTAAGTCGAATACTTTATGAACGAGACCGCTATGAAGAAATCAGTTGCTATCATCGGTGCTGGATATACTGGCCTCGTCGCTGCCTATCGCCTCGCCAAGGCTGGGCAGGCGGTTACGGTCTATGAACGAGAGTCGTATGTCGCCGGTCTCGTCTCAGGATTTTCTTTGGATGGGATTGCGATGGAGAAGATCTATCACTTTCTCTATAAGACCGATGCGGATATCCTCGGCCTCCTCGAAGAGCTGGGCGTCCGAGAGAAACTCGTCTTCCATGATAGCTCCGTCTCGACGTACTATGATGGAAAACTGTATCCATTCATGACCCCCGTGGACATCCTGCGCTTTACCCCGCTTTCATTTTTGAATCGGATCCGTTTTGGTGTTGTTGGTCTGTATTTGCAATTTTTGACCCGCTGGGAGCCCTTGACCCGTGTTACAGCCTACGATTGGATGCTGAAATGGTCAGGCAAAGAAGTCATGGACATTATCTGGACCCCGCTGCTTAAGGGGAAGTTCTCGAAATACTATGACAAGATTGCCATGTCTTGGCTTTGGTCACGAATCCGGGTTCGGGCACGATCCAAGGAAAAGGGTGATGTCGTGGAGAAGTTAGGTTATTTTACCGGCGGTTGGCACATTGTGGCCGATCGTTTGGTCGAAGAGATTGAGAAGCTTGGTGGGGAAGTCCGTACAGGCGTACAGATCGAATCCCTTCGCTCCATCCCTGAGTCGGGGAAGGTTGAGGTGATGATTGATGGTTCTCCGATTCTTCACGATACCGTGATCGCGACTATTCCGACCCATGTCTTTGGTCGTCTCGTTGAAAATGATCCGTTGGCGACAGCTGAATACAAGTCACAGCTCGCGAGCATCGACTACATCGGTGCCGTCGTCATGCCGTTTGTTTCAACAGAACGTATCACCTCATATTACTGGCACAACATCAACGATCCTCGCTGTCCGTTCCTCGTATTTCTCTCGCTTTCAGAGCTAGCCGGTTCGGAAAATTTTGGCGGTAAGCATGTGTATTACGTCGGTGCCTATGTTTCGCACGACCACCCCTATTTTTCTCTCGAGAAGGAGGCTATCATGGATGAATGGAAAGCCGGACTGAAGCTGATGTTTCCGGATTTCGATGCTTCGAAGATAACCGCCACTGAGCTGTTCCGCTTCAAGAACGCACAGCATATTGTCGGAATGGGTTACAAGGAAAAGATGCCGGCGTATCAGACACCGCTTCCAGGCGTCTACCTCGCAAACTTTTCTCAGATCTACCCGGACGACCGTGGTACCAACTATGCGGTTCGTGACGGCAATGTGATTGCTGATATGGTATTGCGTAACCTGAACGCCTGAGACAGCATTCTCACCTATGCCCAAGCTTGACCTCACTATCCTCCTACCGACCTATAACGAAGCGGCCAACATCGCTCCGTTGCTTCGGGCTGTCGCTCGCTCGCTTGAAGAGAGCGATGTGCGGTATGAAATCGTCTTTGTCGACGATAGTTCGGACATGACACCGGATGTCATCACTCGGATGCGAGAGGTTTACAAGGATGTCCGGCTAATTCGTCGAGCACCCGAAGAACGAACAGGTCTCGCAACAGCGCTCATCGCAGGCTTCGCAGCGGCGAAGGGCGAATACATCCTCTGTATGGATTCCGATCTCCAACACCCACCCTATGCCATACCGGAGCTTATTGCGAAACTTCGCGAGACGGGCGCTGATGTGACCGTCGCGACGCGGTATGCTGCCGGCGGGAGCGCCGAGGGACTTGGTACGTTGTACCGTCGAGCCGTCTCCCACCTGTGTCGATTTGCGGCGTGGGCGATCATTCCGCAGACGCACAAGACCACCGACCCGGGGAGCGGCTTCTTTGTGTTTCGGAAATCTATTGTCGAGAATCTTAATTTTCAGGGCCTTCAAGGATTCAAGATCCTGATCGATATCCTCGCCCGGACCAAGAAGCTCCGAGTTTCTGAAGTTCCCTATACTTTCCGAAAGCGAATCAATAATGAAAGCAAGGCGACCGTCGAACAGGGGATCGCCTTCCTTCGGCACCTTGTTCTTTTGAAGTGGCAGAGTCTCGTGCCTGAGGCAACAGGTCCGAAAAGTATCGAAAGCGCTATCCCGGCGCGTCGAGAGCCCCGGAACTGGGGTCGCATCTCTCAGACGCTTTTGATCGACGGCGCTATCGCCCTCGCGATTGGTCTGGTGGGGTGGTACCTGGTTGGTTACTACGCCGCCTTCAATTATTTGTACACGGGCTATGAGGACTGGATCTACCATGCGTTCCGAGTGAAGTCGCTGCAGGACCATGGGCTGGTCGCCTGGGACCATATCTGGAGTAACGGTATCGGTTATTGGAAACTGTACCAGTATGTGGCGCACTACATCATGCTCGGCGTCGTCGAGCTCACGGGTCTCCCAATTACCAAGGTGCTGCTGCTTTCTCTCGTTGTTCTCTACATCGGTCTTCGGGTGGCATTGTACGGCATCCTCCGTCTCCTCGGCGCGAATCGGATTTTTGCCGTGTTGCCAGTGATCGCTTCGTACACCATCGTCCAGGAGTGGGGTTCCATGCAGGATTACTCAATCTACATCGCTTTCATCGCCTTTCCCCTCCATCTCCTGCTTTGGATCATGGCTTTTCGTGATCTCAAGTGGATTTATGTCTTGGCGGCGGTCACCGGTGCTGTCTGGACTTTTCATCCCGTATTTGGTTTCAATGCCTCAATCCTGCTTGGACTCCTCGTTGTCTTTTCAAAACTGAAATCCGATTTCTCAAAAATCTTCCGGGTAGGCATCGTCTATTTCATCGCAGCGGCACCATTTTTAACCTCGTACTTTACGGCCGGTTACTTCTTCACTAACCCGCTCTTCAAATCGTACATCTACCTCTCGACATCGGTACTGGCTCCGTACGGCGGCCTCAGTATGCTCTATTGGCTCCTTTTCGGGATTATCTGGCTTTTGGTTATCTGGCGCTCACAACTCGTCCCGACCTGGACCAAGGTGCTGCTGGTCTACGCGAGCGTTTATCTCGTACTCATTTACCTTGGACAGAAGGATTATCTTCCGAATTTCCTCGTCCAGTTCCAGTTCTCACGCGGCATCACAGCGGTCGCATTTGCTCTCGTCCTCGTTTTTGGTGTCGTGCTCCAGCGGACGCTCGGCGCGGTACAGGGACTTGGTATCAAGCTTGTCGCTACTGTTCTCATCGCTGCAGGCATCGTCCATGCTGTTGATATCGCTTCGCGTTACTACGTTTCACCGCCGGTCAATGAAATCCAGAATGCCGTTGCTGAGTATTTCACCGATCATGACTTGCCGAAGGGCAGTGTCTTTACAGAAAACGTTTCTGAAGCAACCTACTTTGCTCCGGCTGGCGTACGGTACGTCACGTCATACAATGAGCATATGCAGCCGCATCCCTATTCGACGCGTCTTCGCGTTCTCATGAATAGTCGGCTCGGTTACACGGGTATTTCACAGGCCCATCTCCGGAACATCGAGAATTACGCCACCGTTCTTGGTATCGAATATCTCTTTTTGCCCGCAGCCTCACCGTTGGTCACGGGGCTGACTTCCAAGGACGGAGCAATGTTCGAGTTGGTTGCGCTTGAGAATAGCGAACCGCTGACCGACGCGATTGCTGTGCTCCGTAATACGTCGCCAATCATATCAGCCTTTGCTGTTTCGCGCTCGGAAATTTCTGACCGCCTCCTTAGTGATGAGCTTCCATTGCCAACGATTCATATTGCCTCCTACAAGCCGTGGGATGAACGGATTGCTGAGATGGCAGAGATCGTGCGTTCCTCGGCCATTGTGCCGATCGAAGTCGGATTTGTTCCGACCAATGTACTGGAGATTGGTGGCGAGTCATTTCCCAAGTTGGATACGATGAATGATCCAATCATCCTCGTCAATCAGAGCTATGATGCGAAATGGCAGGTAGTTTCTCCTCAGGCGGGCGCATGGTCTGTTCAGCCATCGACACTTCGGCTTATGGTGTTGGAAAAATCGGGGAGTGTCCCGGTTCAGGCCTTTGAATTACGCAATGATTGGCCGTGGTGGTACTGGCCGGTGCAGTCCCTCGGGGTCGTGATGACTCTTGTGGCTGTGCTTTGGACTATGAAGACGCATGGTCTTATCCGAATTTCGTTCAGGAAACTCTCCAGCTATGTCAACAAATAACACTCAAAAACCAGAACGCTTTCTCGCCTCGACACGGATCGATAATCTGACGATTGTCTTTCTGCTCTCGGCACCGTTTGTCGTAGTCTTCTACGCTTCTTTCGTCTTCAATCCAGCCAATGCCGATCACCTCGTGCTCTATGCTTTCCAGGTGTTGGCGGATGCGATCAGTATCACGGTACTCGCCGGACTCTGGGTGACCGTCCTTCTCGATGTCGTTGTTGAGTGGCATCATCGTTTGAAGCGTGTCTGGGATGCCTCATTTCTCGAGACGAGCCCAACGATAGACTGTATCGTAACGACATATAATGAGCCGATTCCAGTGATCCGCAGGACGCTCAAGGCCGTCATCTCGATGGAGTATCCCCATACGACGTATGCCTTTGACGACGGACAATCGGCTGAAGTTGCAGCACTCGCGAAGGAGCTTGGAGTCCGCTACGTGACGCGCGAGAGCCGTCAGCATGCGAAAGCGGGGAATTTGAACAATGGCCTTCAGCAATGCGAAGGAGACTTTTTTGCGGTCTTTGATGCCGATCAGGTGCCAAAGCCAGACTTTATCACGACACTCCTCCCCTATATGGCCAATGCTCGTGTCGCGATGGTTCAATCGCCGCAGCACTACGCGAATACCGAACACTTTATCGCCTCTGGCGCAGCCCAGGCGCAGGAAGTTTTTTACCGCTATGTCTGCCCGTCAAAGAACATCTCGAATTCAGCCTTTTGCGTTGGGACGAACATGATTTTCCGTCGGGCGGCGATCGATAGCATTGGTGGAATCGCGTTCAATAAATCAGAGGACATCTGGACCTCGCTCAAGCTTCATGAGGGCGGCTGGCAGACTATTTTCGTGAACCGTATCCTCGCTATCGGACAGGCGCCTGATACAGTCGTCTCGTATTTCAAGCAGCAGCTCCGCTGGGCCCGTGGTGGACTCGAGATGTTGTTCTATCATAACCCACTGCGTTCTACTCGACTTCAGCTCGACCAGCGTATCCAATACTTCATGTCGAATTCATTCTTCTTGGTCGGGATTTCGATTTTCGTCTACCTCATTTTTCCGCTCCTCTATCTCCTCTTCTCCATCAAGCCGCTCGAGTCGCTATCGCCATTTACCTGGCTCGTCCACTACGTTCCGTTCTTCCTCCTCTATTACTCCCTCACGTGGCTGTTGACTGGCCGACTCCATCTCTCGACCCTCGCGACTGCGCTTGCGACATTCTACCCGTACCTCATGGCACTCCTCTCTGTATTCTTTGACAAGGAGCATGAGTGGACCGCGACGACGTCGAAGAAAAGCTCCCAGGACTACTTTATGAAGTGGGCGTGGCCGCATGCTTTTATCATGTTCCTCACGCCGCTCGCGCTTATAGTTGGTTGGTATAATAATTACGATTTCTGGTCGACACTCTTCTATTCTGTCTGGTCTGTCGTGAACATGCTCCTCCTCTATGTGTTTCTCACCGGTGAAGGTCGCACCGGGAGCGGTCCGCGAAAAGAATCAGAAGCCTAATCACGATTTCTCTCTAATCTCTCACCTCTATGTCGCAATCAACCAATCGCTCAATCAAGACGCTTGTCGTCAACGGCCTCTACCTCGGTGCTGCTTTTCTGTTTGCGTTTATGATCGCGACACAGGCACTGATGCACAAGATCAATAACTACGAACTCAACAAGAGCCTTATTTTCCTTACGGTAAAGAAGGAGCGAGTGGATGTTTCAACCACTGTTGCTGGCCGGATTGAAGAGATTCTGGTCCGACAGGGGTCATCGGTAAAAGAAGGTGAAATCGTTGCTCGATTGAAAGATGAGGGGAGAGTGTTAAAAATTGCCGCACTACGTCCAGTCGCTGGGGCAAACCTCTCCGCTCGTACCGAGCTCGAGCTGCTTTTGGCACAGGAGGATGAGTTCGAGATTCGTGCTCCGCGCTCTGGTGTCGTAGAGAAGGTCCATTCGACCAAGGGTACTTCCGTTATCGAGGGGTCTGTCCTACTCACGGTGTATGCCAATGATGATCTTGAACTCGTCGGCACTATTCGCCCAGAGCAATATAACCTCATCGACAAGCACCGGAGCATCAGTGTCTTTAACCCGCGGCTCGGCCAGGCCTTCACTGCTTCGTTCCAGGGTATCACTGGTGTCCGTGACGATCTCTTGCCAGATGGGACCATCGCACCAGTCCAGAATGACGCGGTAAAGAAAAACGAGATGTACGAAATTCGGTTCTCGCTCAATGAAAAGGAAGAAGGAGGATCCTTTATTGAAGGAGAGAAGCTCGAGGTCATCTCGGAAAACGCTGATGTCGAGCAGTTGAAGCCTCTCTATCGTCTGGCGCGGATGTGGAACAGCCTGATCCTCGGGACAGATTTCGACGCGCTCCGTAAATACAATGAAGGAAATAATAATGACATTCCCAAGACTGAAGAATCTCAGTAAGTACATCCTCGGGGCGGCCGTTATCGGCAGTTCCGTTCTTTGGTTTGTCTGGTCACAGAAGTCGGCTGATCCGATAGTCACTCCAAAACACGAAGAAGTAACCGTTTATACCCCGAAAGAGCGAAGCGTCGGGGAGCGGACCAATACCTGGTTTTCCAGCCTGTACCGAAGTTTCCCGTCCGCACCACTTTTTGTCTTCCCAGGATCCTATCAGTTTACGGAAAGCGGGCTATCCATCAGTGATTCGCAGCTTGTCCCGACTGAAAAAACGCTGTACGGGAGTTTCAACCCGGTATGCACAGTGAATGGCACCAACTCGGTCAAGAACATCACGGTGGAACGCTATGGAGACTGGGATGTTTCCGTCGCGGTTGAGCCATCAGTGGGGGATTCTTGGAGCGTGCAGCTCGTCCAGGGTTCGCCGATCGTGAATATCTCGGACTTTGTTTCCGATATGAAACCAGCCTGTGGAGATGGTGTCCAGCCGTCAAGATATCGGCAGGACGCGATTCTCGTAAAGCGCGGCGACCAGCCGGTGCTTCTTATCCAGGCGATGGATGCCGAAGCAACAGAGGGTATCGTTCTCCGGTCTGAATCTGACCGGTACCGAGTGATCCAGCTCCCAATCTCTACCGACCAATCACTCGATTTCTTCCTCGATCTCGCTTGGGATCGAGTTCTGGATACCCAGTACGACTGGTCCGAAGATCAGAGTACTGAACGTATCAGACTCGTCACGCTCACCGAGAGTGGTCAGTCGTCTCTCACCACCGTCTGGCCACATCACCGTCTGGCGGGTGTGAGTATGACATCATTTGGGAGCTATTCGACGGTGTATGGTCGTCTTGATCTCGTCCGTTCCGATCGGATCGAATTCCGCCAGTCACGACCCGAGCTCCCGATCGGATTCAAGCCGGTAAGCGACGAGGCTGAACGGGCTAAAATCGAGGAATCTCTCCGCACGGACAGCCTGCGGTATCAAACGGAGACACCTCCATCCGGAGTGTATTTCCGTGGCGCCTGGTTTGGCGGCTTAGCGAGTCTCATCCTCTTGGCGGATGCGTACGGGCTTGAGGATGAGCGATCGAAACTGCTTGATCTACTCGAGACACATTTCCGTCCCGCGCTCGTTGACTTTGCGTATGATGATGCAAAGAAAATGCTCATTGCTGCGAAGAATTCGGAATTCGGCAACGAAAAGGGGAATGATCACCATTTTCATTACGGCTACTATCTCCGCTCGGGTGCCGTGCTCGTCCAGTATCGTCCAGAGATCCGGGGAGAGCTCGTGCCGATTCTGAACGAAATGGCGCTCGATATCGCGAATACCGATCGATCATCTGATCGTTATCCGTTCCTGCGCCACTTCTCGCCGTACGCCGGTCATTCGTGGGCGGATGGGGAAGCGCTCTTTCAGGATGGCAACAATCAAGAATCAAGCTCGGAGGCGTTGAACGCTTGGTATGCCCTCTCGCTTTGGGGGAGTGTGACCGGCCAAGAAGTCTATGCTACTACGGGGCGGAATCTCTACGCGCACGAACTCCTCGGCATCCGGTCATATTGGTTTGGCGAAGGGAATGCGTTTCCGTCTGAATACCGTCACCCGATCGTTTCACTCGTCTGGGGTGGAAAGCGTGACTACGCGACCTGGTTCAGCGCTGACCCGATGCATATCCAGGGGATACAGTGGCTGCCGATGACACCGGCATCGACCTACCTCGGCCGACTCCCGGGCCATGAGGCACGGATGCGTGATCTGGGATCGAGTGGAGCTCTTGCAGCGACTCATGAGTGGGGCGACCTCTATATCGCGTATCTGTCGTATCATGATCCGGCGGAAGCGCTCCGGAATCTCGAGTTGGCCGTCCCACGCCAGGCAATCAAATCAACCGCACTCCTCCGGCACATTGTCTACACGAACTCGTCCTCAGGTAATCGCTGAAGTGGCGAGGAGAAGCTGAGACAATAAAAAAATCAATCCGCCAACTGGCGGATTGATTTTTTAGTGAGGTGGGGGACTCTCTTACAAGAGCCCGACCTGACCGAAGAAAGTGAGGGTGAGGACTGGCACGAGAGCGAGGAGGAACGCCATAGACGTTTCCTGGCTTTGCGCCTGTTCTTGGGCGACTTTGGCACAGTTCTCACACGAAGGGCCGCTGCACGGAGCCTCCATGACGGGCTCGTTTCCCTTGGTCTCCATAGGAGTTTTTGTTTTTATTTTTTATTAAAACGACCTTGCCGAAAGAAAAAAACGGGGGGCAGAGCCACCCGTTTCTCTCACTTCAACATATTTAGTATACTCCCGTTTTTGGTAAAAGTCAAGACCTGTTAGAGGTTTAATGAAGTATGTTCAAAAGAATCCTAGCGGTCCTTCATCGATGGCGGGTGTTCAAAGAAGTTCTTCCTGACTTCTAACAGGGTCAGACCCCTGCTCGGACAGAAGGTCGTTCGGGGAATGCTGAAACATATGATTGTCATCAGCATCGGGTAGAAGATTTGGCGAGAATGTTGTACACTAGAAAACAACATATGGCAGAGCGGAAACAACAACTCGTTATCTCGATCGCACTCCTTGGTTCGGCAATGCTCCTCTTGGCGGGCTGTTCATGGGAGAGTTCGCCGGTGGTGAAGGATGCTAAGCCGGCTGAGTTGCCACTCGATAAATTGAAGCGGGCTGAGACGGACCGAGTGCTCGCTGAAGAAAACAAGAAGAAGGAAGTCACTAAACCAGTAACCCCAGCACCGGCTATGAATCAGAAACAATATCCGTCGGCACCCGCCATGAGTATCGATCCGGCCAAGCAGTATGTCGCCACGCTGCATACGGAAAAAGGTGACATCGAGATTGAGCTCGCTGCCAGTGCGACCCCAATTACCGTGAATAACTTTGTGTTCCTCGCGCGGGAGAAGTTCTATGACGATGTTGTTTTCCATAGAACCATTCCGGGTTTTATGATCCAAGGTGGGGATCCAACGGGTACTGGTTCGGGCGGCCCGGGGTATCGTTTCGATGATGAAGTATTTACAGGAAGCTATAAACGAGGGACAGTGGCGATGGCGAATGCGGGACCAGATACGAACGGGAGTCAATTTTTCATCATGCATGCTGACTATGCCTTGCCGCCGAACTATGTCATCTTCGGCCAAGCGACGAAAGGACTCGAGGCAGTTGATGCGATCGCGACTGCCCCGACCCAGCCTGGCGGTGAAGGATCGGCACCCACGACCCCAGTGAAGATCACCTCCGTCGAGGTAGTCGAACAGTAGCAAAGCCATCTTGACCTGCACCGGGTTTCGAGCTATACTGTGAAGGCTCAAATCGAAAGGCGGCAACGCCTTTTTTCGATACTAAACGTTCGTGAATGCTTTATGGAAACCAGAAATGTCGCAATCATCGCACACGTCGACCACGGCAAGACAACCTTGACCGATGCGCTCATGCGTCAGACGGGGGTCGCTATGGCCGCGGGTGCATCGATGGATTCGAATGCGCTCGAACAGGAACGTGGCATCACCATCTATGCCAAGAACTGCTCGCTTTTCTATAAGGACACCAAGATCAATATCGTCGACACGCCGGGGCATGCCGATTTCGGTTCCGAGGTAGAGCGCGTGCTCCGCTCCATCGATGATGTCATCCTCGTCGTCGATGCACAGGAAGGCCCGATGCCGCAGACGCGCTTCGTTTTGAAGAAGTCGCTTGAGCTCGGACTCCGCCCGATTGTCGTCATCAACAAGATCGACAAGCCGGCGGCTCGTCCGGACGATGTGAAAGAAATGGTCTATGAACTCTTCCTCGACCTCGGTGCCGATGACCATCAGCTGGAATTCCCAGTCGTCTATGCGATTGCCCGTGAAGCGGTCGCGATGAAGGAGTTGGCTGATCCGCGCACCGATCTCTCGCCGCTCCTGGATACGATTCTCGAGCGCGTCACTCCTGCTGAACATGATGTGAACAAGCCGCTGCGTGCTCAGCCGTTCAATCTCGGCTATGACAATTTCGTCGGTCGTCTCGCGATCGCCCGTGTCTATGATGGCCGTCTCGCAGTCAATGACTCGGTGATGCTCCGCAATGTGAATGGCAAGCAGTCGAGTGGCCGAATCGTCAAACTCTTTACTTTCAAGGGGATGGAACGCGTGGAGAGCGAAATCGTCGAGGCGGGGGACATCGTCATGATCGCTGGCCTGCCGGATGTCGAGATCGGGGACACGATCACAACGGATGTGAATGCTGAGCTTTTGCCCGCGATCGCGATCGATGAGCCGACTATTTCGCTCGACTTTATGGTGAATGACTCTCCCTTTGCCGGACGCGAGGGCAAGTTCGTCACAAACAAACAGATCCGCGAGCGCCTCGAGAAAGAGCTTGAGATCAATGTCGGTCTCCGCATCGAATTTGCGGATGATCACTACAAGGTCGATGGCCGCGGCGAGCTGCACATCTCCATCCTCCTGGAAAACATGCGCCGCGAAGGCTACGAGGTCCAGGTGTCCCAGCCGCAAGTCATCATCAAGGATGTCGATGGCGTGAAGTCTGAACCGTTCGAGGAAGTGACGGTGGAGTGTCCGATGGAAGTGACCGGTCCGGTCATCGAGAAGCTCGGCAAGCGCAAAGGCATCATGATGGACATGCGCGAAGGTTCGGGCGGCTACCAACGACTGCTCTTTGAAATCCCGACGCGCGGCCTCCTGGGCTATCGCGGCGAATTTATGGTGGATACGCGGGGCGAAGGGACACTCTATACTCGCGTCCTCGGTTTCCGTCCATACGCCGGACTGATTGACCACAAGGATGTCGGTGCCATGATCTCCATGGAAACCGGCAAGGCGGCCGCCTTCTCGCTCGACAATCTCCAGACTCGCGGGACGCTCTATATCGGCCATGCGGCTGAAGTATACGAGGGGATGGTCATCGGCAACGCCACCAAGGGCGAAGATATGTCGGTGAATCCGACCAAAGGTAAAGCGATGAGCAATATGCGCTCATCGGGGGCCGATGAAGCGATCAAGCTGACCCCGCCGTGGGAGCTGAATATCGAACGCGGCCTGGAAGTTATGAACGCGGACGAGTACCTTGAGATCACTCCGCTCTCGGTTCGGCTCCGCAAGCAATTTCTGAAAGAGACTGACAGAATACGGGCGACTCGAAGTAAAAAATAAGATAGGTGAAAGCCCCGAGAGCCGGGGCTTTTTTCTATGTATTGAATGGAAAGAGGATGAAGATCTATTTCTCAACTCGGAAGACTTTCACATAGTTGCCCGGACGGTCATCGAGCTCGAGCGACCAGACGGGTGGGATAGCGGTTTGGCGGTAGTAGCGATGGGCGGTCAGTCCGGAGAGGCGTTCCCAGCGAGTGAAGCGCGACATGTAGCGGGCTTCACCGCGGCGGGTGAGGACATAATAGTCCGGTTTGATTTCATTGCCATCAAATGTGTAAGCGGTGAGGCAGTGGCCCACAAAGAATTCGCAGACACCGTAGTAGTCGCTCCAGACGGTGAGTGCGGAAGCGTTCGGGAGCGTGTTTAGGTATTGGGCGGCTTCATAACCACCATAGCCCCAGGCATCAGCGATGAGAGCGTTTTTCGGCAGGAGGGTATTGGCGTAGTTTGCATAGAACGGGTAGATGGCACAGAGCGAAACGGCCGAAGCGATGATCACGACGAGCGCGATACCCTTCCGGAAGTTGGGCCACTTCGTTTCACCCCAAGCGGCGCATTCCCGCAGACCGAGCGCGCCGAGGACAGCGAGAAGTGGGAAGAGGATAATGGCGTAGCGCGCGGTGGCGAGGATATTGGAGTGGATCAGGATGAACGTGAAACCGAGCATGAAGAGTGACAGTGTGAGAATAATAGATCCGTCAGTGATTGCTCGACGCCGGAGCGCGATAATCCCAAGTCCGAAGAGGCTCAGGAGAAGCACTGGCGGGAGCGAGAAGACAATGGCATTCCATTCGAGGAAGAAGGCTTCGAGAAAGTTCGGTACACTCGCATGGTAACGGGCGTCGGTCAGGTCTTTGATGTCGAAGGGGATCGCATAGATGTTCCAGCCGGGGAAGGCATACCGGCTGATGATGACAGCAGTGAAGAGGAAGAGGAAGAAGATCGGTACGAGTTTGACGCTTGGCGCAGCCTTTCGGAGAAGGTAGCGGAGCTTCAGAAGGCACCGGGACTTGAGGAGGAAGAGATCAATGAGAAAGAGCAGCACGACCGGAGCGAAGGAATAAAGAAGGACTTCTTTGTCAGGGACGGTCGCGAGATACTCGGCCAGATATTTTCGGTCAAGGAAGAAGGCGGGGACGGCAGCGAGGACAAGGACGACGGAGGCTGCAGCGATCATGACGAGACGGTAGAAACCGGTCGAGAGTTGCGTGCGGAGCGAATCAAGAGTCTCCTCTTCCGAAGCAGCGATGAAGTGGATGATGTACGCTAAGCCGAAAGCTGGGAATAGGATAAGCGCAGTGTATTTCGAAAGGAGTGCCAGCGTGGTGAACAGGAGAGTCGCGAAGAGGTCGCGCCGAGTGTCGAATCTGAGCAGCGCGAAATAGGAAAGAAAAGCGGCGGTCGAAGTTGACCAGAGAAGGGCATCGGGGTTTACGATTTGTGTCATGCCAAGAAGCACTGGCGAGAGCGCGGTGAGGCCCGAAGCGAAGAGTGCGGTCCACGGATCGAAGAGCCGGGCGAGGAGGAAAAAGATGTAGATGAGAATGAGGCCGTTCGCGAGGAGGAGCGGTAACCGGAAGGCGAGGAGGAGCGGCGCAGTTTCATCGACCTGGCACTGGTACAGCCGATTGTCTTGCTCCACGCAGTGTGTGGCCGTGTCAGGGAGGGCGAGGAGGGCTGGGCCAGTGATGAGGGCGAGCGAGACTCCGGGTTTGTCATTGATGAAGGTTTTTCGAAGCTCCCAGTCACCCCAGGCATTCCAATATTTCGGTACCCGCTCGTAAAGCCAGTAGTGTTCGTCCGCGGTCAGAAACTGAGTCAGGTGGAGCGAGCTGAAGAGCGCATAGAGCCCCATGACCAGGACGAAAAGCGGCTTGGGTTGGAGGAGGTTGGTGAGGAAGGACATAGGTTGGGATCGGATGACAGTTGTATATGTAGCATAGCATCCACTTTCGAGCGAGACTCCTCGGGAGTAGGGTACAATAGGGATATATGCTCATCGAATGGATCATTCAATTCGGACCGATTACAAGCTTCTTCCTTGTTTTTGAAGCATCAGGATGGAATTTTTTTGCGGCGACTGCGGTACTCATGGCGACGGTCGTCCTTGCGACTGCTGCGAGCTGGTATCGGTCGAAGCAGGTGGCTTGGTTTCCGCTTTGGAGTGCTGGCTTCAGCCTCGTCTTTGGCGGCGCGACACTCTATTATGCGGACCCGCAGTGGCTCATCCTGAAGGACACACTCTATGATGGCCTCTTCGGGCTGATGTTGCTGTTCGGGCTGGCGTTTCGGAAAAACTTGCTTCGGAAATTCTTCATGCCACTCTTTGCGATTACCGATCGCGGGTGGCACATACTCGCGGTCCGCTGGGCGCTTTTTTTCCTTGTTTCGGCGACCCTGAATGAGGTGGTCCGACATTGGGTCACCCCGGAAATTTGGGTGCATTATAAGATTGCCAATACGGTTGCCTTTATCACCTTCGGACTCTATCAGCTGCGTCTCACAGGGCGGGAACGGCTGGCGACGGAAGCCAATCGGCTCGGCATGCGACTCACTCATTATAAGAAATAATGTACTATGGCTGATTTCATTGATGTGGTACGGTTTTCTGCGCTGCTGCTTTCCCTGTACCTCACGCTGGTGTTGGTTGTTGCCCTTTGTCGTGAGGACAACGGTATCATGGACATCGCCTACGGTGCGGGCTTCGTCCTCATCGCTTGGTGTCTGGCCTTCATGTGGCCGGATTGGACTGATCGCCAGATGATTGTCCTCGCCTGCGTGACTCTCTGGGGAGTGCGTCTCGCGACGCGGATTCTTCTCAAGAACTGGAGCAAACCCGAGGACTTCCGCTATCACACCTGGCGTGAAGAGTGGAAGAAGAAAGGCATGCTCTATTTCTTTTTCCGCAGTCTCGGCCAGATCTATCTGCTTCAGGGTGCGATCATTCTCATCGTCTCGCTACCAGTAATGATCGTGTTCGCGACGACACAGGCGCCAATCGAATGGTACAACTGGTTGGGCATCGGCCTCTGGTGTGTTGGTTTTATATTTGAGTTCGTGGGAGATTTCCAGCTCGACCGGTTCATCGGGAACAAAGACAATACTGGGAAAATCATGATGACTGGTCTGTGGAAGTATACGAGGCATCCGAACTATTTCGGCGAGGCGACGATGTGGTGGGGACTTTTCCTCGTTGTCTTTGGTCTACCATTTTCTCGCTTCGCTCTCGCAAGTCCTATCCTCATCACGTTTCTCCTCACTCAGGTCTCTGGTATCCCGATGCTCGAAAAGCGCTGGGCCGGCCGGCCAGATTGGGAAACCTACAGGGCCAAAACCAGTGCTTTCTTTCCCTGGATTCCAAAAAAAGCCTCGGAATGAGGCTTTGGACGGGTTAGGTATTGGGGCGAAGGGGACTCTTAGACCAGCTGGGTCTGGACGCTGGGCTCCTCGCCCGTTTTCACATCAAACCACATCTCGTAGATGACGGGGATGAAGAAGAGTTTGGCGACGCCAGAGAACGAAAGTCCGGCGATGATCGCGCCGCCGAGGCCCTGCCAGATCGGATCCGACAGTGTGATCGGGATGAGACCGACGATGGTCGTGAGGGCAGTGAGGAGGATCGGTTCGAGCCGGCTGGTGGCACCTTCGACTACGGCTTCACGGACTGGGAGCCCGAGGTCGAGATTCTTGTTGATCTTGTCGACCATGATGATGGAGTTGTTCACCACGATGCCGAAGAGCGCCAGGACGCCGATCAAGGCGGGGAACGAGAGCGGAATGCCGAAGAGCGCGAAGATGACGAACACGCCAGAGACCGCGATCGGAATCACGAGGAGGACGATGAGGGCCTTGCGGTAGGAATTGAATTGGATCACCATGGTGGCGAAGATGAGAATGGCGGAGAGGAGCATCGCGTACATGATCGACTGAACAGACTTGTTGTTTTCCTCGTTGACCCCGCCGGTCTTCCAGCTATAGCCATCGGGGAGGTCGAGCTCACCATCGGCAAACTGTTCGAGGGCCGCGTTGAGCTCGGTCACCGAGTAGCCTTCATTCACGGCGGCTGAGATGGAGATGCTGCGTTGTTCGTCTTCACGTGTGATGAGCGTCGGGTTCTTGCGGAGTTCAAGCGCCCCGAGGGCGAGCAAGGGTACCGGTTCGCCCGACCGAGTCATTACCGACAATCGCCCGATATCCTCGGGTGATGCGAAGTTTTCAGCGGTGAGTCGGAGCACGATATCGCGCTTGTCTTCACCAAAACGTACATCCTCTTTCACGGTGAAACCATTGCCGAGTGTTCGGATATAGATCCCTGTGTCGGCACCGGACAGTCCGGCCGCCGTGAGGGCAGCGTCATTGGGGATGAAGGAGAGCTTTTTCCCGGCGCTCGACAGCGAGACCGAGACATTGCTCGTGCCTGTCATACCTTGGAGATGCTGCTTGGTCTTTTCGGCAAAGGCTTCAAGAGTGTCCAGGTCCGAACCGAGAAGCTTCAACTGGAGGTCGGCCCCAGCCGGTGGACCACCCGAGAGCTGAGAAGCGGTGATGATGCCGCCGTTCCAGTCGGCGAATGAACGATTGAGTTCTGTCACGATCGCACTCGATTTTTTGTCGCGCTCCTTGGCTTTGATGAGGTGGAGCGTGAAGAGGATATGACTGAAGTCTTTGCCCGTGGCACTCAGAGCGCTATCGGTCGGCGCCGTGGCACCGATTTCCGCGAGCACGAAGTCGAGTTCGGAGAGGTGCTGGAAGCGTGGCAGGAGTTCCTGTGCGGCCGCAGTCGCTTGATCTGGGGTCGTTCCCGTCGGCAATTCCGCCCCAACATAGATGATGTCGATATCGTCGCCGGGGAAGAATTCATTGACCACGAAGCCGAGCGGAACGAGGGCGTACGATGCGAGGGTGAAGACGATGAGGAAAACGATCGTCAGCCGGCGGGCTTGGCGCGAAGATAGAATCCGTTCGATGAGCACCGCATACCAGAGACTGAGACGGTCAAAGGAGAGAAGGCCATGATCCTGGAATTGGGTCCAGGCACCACCGAGACGGGTCGTCTTCCACGCCGTGACGGTTCGGAAGAAAGAGCGAGTGAGGCGGAAGGCGAGGCCGAGCAAAACGGCCGCCGCCAGAAACAGTGGCCACTTCATCGGTCCGATGGGCATGACGAAGAAGACAGCGACGAGGATCAGGACGTAGAGGAGCACTCGGAGGAAGAGAATGACTCGGCGTGGGAAGTGGCCTTCGAGGAAGACGGCCATGTAGGGGATGACGAGGAAGAGAGCGGTCGCGGCGGAGAGAGCCAGGGCGGAAGAGACCACTACCGGGATCGGTCGGATGAATTCACCGATGATGCCGGTGGCGAGGAGGAGGGGGACGAAGGCCCAAACGGTCGTGATCGTCGTGGTGGTGATGACGCCGCTGAAATCACGGAACACGAGGAGCACGGTCTCGCTCGGAGTGAATTTCCCAGAGCGGTGGTAGCTGGCGATGGCCGAGATGACGACGATCGCATTGTCGACGAGGATGCCGAGAGCGAGGAGGAGTGAGAAGAGTGAGATGAAGTTGATCGAGATACCGACGGAGCGCATCACGACGAAGGTCGCGAGGAAGGTGAAGGGGATCGCAAAGGCGGCGATGAGCGACTGACGTACTCCGAAGAAGAGGAGCAGCATGATGAAGACGAGTCCGAAGGTGATGAGGAAATCACGTTGGAGTTGACTGAAGCTTCGATCGATTTCTTCTGAGCCATTGAAATAAGTCGAGACTGTGAAGGCGACGGGCGAGATGGCCCGGTACTCAGCGATCGCGGATTCGATACTTTCGATGGTGACCCGGGTGTCGGCGCTCTCGGTCTGATAGGCGGCGAAGAAAATAGCGCGCGAGGCATCGTGGGCATGACTCAAGACGAAAGCGGGGAGCGTCCCGGGCTGCTCGCGTTCAACGATCTCGGCGAGGCTACCGAGCGGCACGGTCTGGCCGGCGAGGGTAACCGGGAGGGTGCGGAGCGCAGCGACGGAACGAACGCTTTTCTCTTGATCGAGCGAGAGGGCGGTCCCGGAGGCAGCGAGTGTCCCTCCGGGGAAGTTTCCGAGCGCCGTCTCGATGGTTCGGGCGAGGAGGGGGATGTTCAAATTATGGGCCGCGATGGATTCGGGTGAGAGGAGGATTGAAATCTCTGGATCACGCCGATAGGTGAGATCGACTTTCTCGACGGCGGGCAGGGCTTTGATCCGATCGAGGAGTTCGTCGGCGATGATAGGGAGGGCGCTCTCATCATCGGGCGCGGAGAGAGCGAAGAGCATCACGGGTTGGTTTTGGAAGTCGATGACCTCGACCGATGGATCTTGGCTGGCATCGGGGAGGGTGGTGACGCGGTCGACCGCATTTTGGACATCACTCTTGGCTTTCTCTGGATCGACAGTCGAAGAGAATTCCACGACGATGCTTGAAAAACTTTCCTGCGAGTTGGAGGTGACTCGGGTGACGTCGGACAGGCCGTTCACTGCGTCCTCGATCGGGATTGTCACGAGGTCTTCGATATCTTCGGGTCCGGCCCCCGGAAAAGCCGTACCGATGATGACCGTCGGGATCTGGATATCCGGATTGAGCTCCTTCTTCAGTGAGATGTACGAAACGGTCCCCGCGATGATGAGGGTCGCGGTGATGAGGATGATGGCCCGGGTGCTCTGGAAATAGCGCCCAACGAGTCCATTCCGGAGCGATTCGTCGAAGTGTAACCGGTCGAAGAAATTTTTCGTATATGTCATAGCGTCGGATGGGGACTAGCGGATGGGTTCAATCGTTTCCCCGGGGAGGACGGCCGCGTTCAAGACGAGGGTATCGCTCGGCTCCAAACCACTCTGGACGACGACCGAGGCCCCGATCGTTTCACCGAGTGTGACGGGTTGGCCACGCGTGACATGGTCAGCCTCCATGATGACCACGGAGGTCGCGACCGAGGTCGAACGGATGGCATCGATCGGCACGAGGTAGCTGTCTCGGTATTTCGGTACGAGCGGCACAGACAAGGTGACATAGTCATGTTGCGCGAGCTGATCAGACAGGTCGTGAGGGAGCGGATAGGTGACGATGACGAGCCCGGCAGCATTCTCGCTCCTGGCCTGATAGCCTGAGGAGAGCGTGTAGGATGCAGTACCAATCTGGAGTTCGGCGCTACCGGAATCCAAAAGCGCATCGGCGAGTTTTTTCGGGAAAGCAGCTTCGAGAGTACTGCTCCCGGCGGTAGCATGGAGTGTCATGAGGACGGTGCCGGGGGTGACGACATCACCTGGGCGGACTGCGATATGCTCGACGGTCCCGCGGACGAGGGACTTGGGGTGGAGAGCCGCGTCACTACGCTCGGCGAGTGCTAGGTCGAGTCGTGCCGTTTCCCGATCAGCTTTCAAACGTTTCAGATCAAGCTCCGCCTGCCGGGAGGCCGCCTTTCCCTCGCGGTCGGTCTTGGTCGGATCGGCCTTGGTGATTTTCTTTTGGAGATCGATAATTTCTTTCTCGAGCTGGTAGCTCCGCTCAGTGAGACTGGTCTGCAGGGCCGCCCGCTCTTCACTCAGGGCCGCCACTCCGCTCGCATAGTCAGCCGTCAGTATCGCCACACTCTGGCCGCTCACGACGTTTTGGCCTGGCCGGACGGCGAGACTTTGTACGATACTCGGCACGAGTGCGACGATGTCAATGGTGTCAGACTTCTTGACCCGGGCTGAGACAGACATCCGGCTCTCGTCCGCGCCCGCGACGAAGAGCAGCGAGGTTTTGGCGGTCGGTGCCGGCGGGGCCAGGGCCTCGTCCGGGGCCCGCAGAGTACTCGCGAGGGCGATTACTCCGAAGAGCACCGCGAGCACGACAATAAAGCTCACAACCGGGCGTTTTTCGAGGCGGGCGAAGAGCGATCGGAACATAGAAATAAGGGTGAAAAATGAATAAAGGGTTTCGCTCGAAAATAGCAGGAAAAGAGCCAAAAGTCAACCAGTGATCCCTGCCGTGATACCATATGAATATGATTCGATTCATCCGAGAAAACCCAGCGAGTTTGGCCCTCCTCGCCCTTTTGGTTTTGGGACTTACCTGGCGACAGCCGTGGCCGTATATCGTGGCCATCGTGGCGGGGCTCGTCATACTCGGGACCCAGTCCTTCGAACGGATCCGGATCGGCAAATGGGACCTCGACTATATCGCGCTCCTGACCTTGGTCACGGCCTTGTTCCTCGGCGAGTGGCTGGCAGGGGCGATCATCGCGCTCATGATTTCGCTCTCGCGGGCGCTGGAGCAGTACGGGACGCGCCGGGCCGAAGCCTCACTCGAGGAGCTCTTTCGGCTGCTTCCGAAAATGGCACTCGTCGAACGTGATGGGACATTCATCGAAGTCCCACTGCAGGAAATCCAGATCGGTGAAACCGTCTCGGTCCGGCATCGGGAGATGGTGCCTTTGGATGGGACATTGCTCTCTGCTGGTGGCCTCTTTAGCGAAGCAAATCTGACTGGTGAGATGGAACCGGTCGAATACCGCGCAGGCAAACGTCTGCGGAGCGGTAGTGTGAACATGGGTGAGGCCGTGACACTCTCGGTGACCGGGGACTTCGGCCACTCGACGTATCAGAGCATGCTCGGCATCGTCATGGCTGGGAAACGCGAGCCGTCGCATCTGGTCCGATTGGCCGGACAGCTCAATTGGCCATTCACTCTCGTCACCCTCATCCTCTCCATCGGTACCTATCTCGTGACGGGCGATATGGAGCGTTTCCTCGCGGTCCTCGTCGTGGCGACACCGTGTCCGCTTCTCATCGCTGCTCCGATCGCCTTCCTCGGTGGACTCTCCAAGGCGGCGCGCCGGCACATCATCATCAAGACGCCCGAGACCCTCGAGCGACTCGCTAAGACAACCACGATTTTCTTCGACAAGACTGGGACGCTCACCCTCGGCATCCCGGCGCTGCGAACGATCGTCCCCCTCGATGTCGCTGTCCCCGAGACCCAAGCCCTGGCCCTCGCTTCAGCGCTCGAAGAACACTCGCTGCACCCATTGGCCCGAGCGTTGGTCTCGGCCAATCGTGAACGACACGGTGAGGATCTCGATGCGACTGGTGTCACTGAGAAACTCGGCGAAGGCATCCGGGGTGAGGTGAGCGGGGAGCGGTACCGGATTGAAAAGAGTCTTTCGACCGAAGGGATGGCGGTGGAGCTGGTCGGGCTGGCGGGGCCGATCGCGCGCTTTGTCTTTGACGATGTCCCCAAGCCGGGTATCACTGTGACCTTTGACTATCTGAAGGCACGCGGGTTCACCCTGTCAGTCCTGACCGGGGACAAAGCAGCCAACGCTCATCGTGTCCTCGATCAGTATGGTTTACCGATCATCGCGGAGTGCGACCCCGAACGGAAAGTCGCCACCGTGAAAGCAGCTCAAGCGCGCGGGGAGGTGGTCGCCATGGTGGGCGATGGTGTGAATGATGCGCCGGCCCTCGCTCTCGCTGATGTCGGGGTCGTCTATTCGGGGACCGAGAACAGTCTCTCACTCGAAGCGGCGGATGCCGTTATCTTGAAGCGTGACATCGGGCTCTTCCAAGAGCTCATCCACATCAGTCGTCGATCGTATCGCATCGCACGGGAGAGTATGGTCGTCGGGATTGGACTGTCGATCGTCGGTATGGTTGCCGGCGCCCTCGGCTATCTCCCGCCGGTCCATGGCGCCATCCTCCAGGAGGGAATCGACGCGCTCGTCATCGTGAACGCGCTCCGGGCAGCGTATCGGTAGTGGCGTTGTCGACTTGGGCCGAGTCTGGCAGAAAATGGTATATTTAGAGAAGACCGATAGTACAATTTTCAATGGCCAATGATCGATTTTCATTGAATTTCCAATGCCTGAATTATCAAGCAGTAAAAGAGCCTATGATCTCGAGGAACGGACTGCACGTTTCGGCGAGGCGGTTGTCGTTTTCTGCAAAAGCATCGAGAAAGAAAAACTCACCCAAGCCCTGACACTGCAACTCATCCGTTCTGGTACGAGTATCGGTGCGAATTATTGCGAAGCGAACAATGCCAGCTCAAAGAAGGATTTCCGGAACAAAATCTTCATTTGCAAGAAGGAAGCACAAGAAACAAAATACTGGCTGAGAATGATCGCGAAGTGTCTGCCGCATCGGAAGGAGGAAGTGAGAGTCTTATGGAAAGAATGTCAGGAATTGACGCTCATCTTCCAGAAAATCGTTACAACGCTGAAAGAAAATACTAAATGATAATTGATTCAATGGGTATTCAATGAAAATTGAAAACTGATTATTGAAAATTATCCCCTCCTTCCTATGTCTCCTACTGGCCATCGCACCATCCAATACATCGGTCTTCTCCTCGCTCTCGCGGCCCTCGCGGCGGGTTATTGGTATTTCTCGGTCCGGGCCTCGACCAAGCTGCAGAGCTCGCAGGCGGGGAGTCTGACCAATGGTCTGGTCGGTTATTGGAGCATGGACGGACAGGACGTGAATTGGAGCGATACTTATGAAGTTAAGGACACCTCCGGTAATGCCAATGATGGCGACGCGTTGAGTATGTCTACTGCTTCCGTCGTTCCTGGCCGCATCGGCCAAGCGATGAACTTCGACGGAGTGAACCAATCTGTAAGTATGGGCTCGTCCGCGGTATACGCTAACCTGAATACAAAAACCGTTTCCGCATGGATCAAACCGTCGGGACTGACGAATTATCGCGGCATTACAGGTATCGGTACTTGGGCATTTCAAATCTGTTCGAATGATGCGACGGATTGCAATGGCACAACGGGACGAATCGTGTACTATCATACGT
>JBATNG010000018.1:0-2413 GCA_049290235.1 Candidatus Moraniibacteriota bacterium
GTCCCTTTCTACCAAGGAGTCAACCATGGAGCTGTTGCAAGCCACGCACCCCAGTCTATGGGAACGTTTCATGTTCCTACTCGAGCGATTCGCTCGCATGCACGTCATCAATCCGGACGTCACCTTCAATGCGGCGAACACCCTGTTCGCCCCCCGTCGACCACTAACCCAGACCGAGCTCGACGAAATCGAACTCATCAGCTGCTCGTCGGCTGTATGGCATCTGATGTGCAGCGAGACCAGGAGTCGCTGGTCCGGCGACGACTACCTGAATCGCCTCGTGAAGGCCAAGCCCGAGATCCGCGCCAAGGCGCTTGCCGAACACGGCCTCACCGAAGCCGACTATGAGCGCTGGCTCGAGATCTACAGCGAGACGCCGGCCATTCACTGATTGGCCCAGTAGCCCTCCTCCGCGCGCATCATCCACTCCTGGACGGTGCGCGCTTTCTTTGTTGTCAACATCTAGCGAAGTCGCGTATTGATGAAGAAGAGCGCTAGGATTGGCACCACCAACCAAAAGAGGAGCGCCCAAGGTGAGGCGATATAGAAGAACAGGTCCGGTGTGACCCAGGACAGGGCGACGGATTTCGGCAGGAAAGAGAAGATACTCGAGAGGACCGAGCCCGTGACGAGAAAGGATGTAACAAAAAAGCGCCAAAAAAAGTCGGTGCCCGCGCTCGTGATGTGGATATCAAAGAGCCGCGCATCGAACATAGTAAGCGCCGTCAAAAGTGCCACGAAGACAATCGCCTTGGCATACACCGAGAGGACAAACCAACTCTCGGGCATGACCCCGACGAGCGCAACCGCGATGTAGACATTGATGAGGATATTGACCAGCTTCCACCGCCCGAAGATGAAACCGACCAAGAGCGAGACTCCGACAAAAAGCGCGATGAGCGAGAGATCTCCGGCGATATTTCTTGGGATTGCGAGCAGACCAGTCAATCGGTCGAACATACGGAAAGCAGGTTGAATTGGCTCCAGTGTAGCACCGGCCCATGCAGAAGCAAAGCTTCTTAGCCGATTGTTTTACCCTTTACCAAGCCTCTTTTCTATGTTACGGTAGTCTCATCATGGGTCTCTCGCGTTTTCGCAGTTTCATTTTTTGTCTGTTCACTCTCGCCTTCTTTGCCACGGCGGGTCTTATCATTTTCTACGCTTTCGGCTACCGCTACAGCCATGAACGGGGCATTTTCATCTATTCAGGTTCGATCACAATCAGCTCTCTCCCACAGTCCGTCGACATCGCGATCGATAGTGAACCACTCTCGCCGCAGCGCTACGGTATCCTGAACGAGACCATTCACATCACCGGTCTGATGCCCGGCGAACACCTCCTCACCATCTCCGCCCCGGGTTACCACTCCTGGTCGAAAAAAGTGACCATCCAAAGTGGTATTTCAAGCGAGTTCTGGAACGTCATCCTGACACGCACGGACTATCCCGGTGTCGCCCTCCCGAACACGGCCGGTACCGCCCGCATCTACCCGCATCCCGACTCTGATCTCTTTGCCCTCGCCAAAGAGCTGGCGAGCGAGGCCAGTGTCGTCGTCTATGACCGCACTGTCCAATCCGGCCGCGAGGTGTTTGCCAGAAGCGGCACTACCTTCGACTTCGATACTTCGGAAAACTTCGAGTGGTCCCCGAGCGGGGAGAAAATCCTCTTGCCACTCGTCGAGCAAGGCAATCGCACGTACTACATCGTCAACATCGCGGACGGAGCCGTCGAGAAACTTTCCGATATCGTCCCGGGACTCACACCGACGAGTGCTCGCTGGAACGCCACCGGCAATGAAGAGTTGATCTTCCTCGCGGCAGACACCCTCTACCGCTTTGATACGATCGAGGCACGCGTCCCGATCGTCCTCGCCGAGCACGTCCGGACCTATGAGATAACCGATACTGCCATTTACATCGCGGCGAGTGAGACCGGTACAATCTCTCGCTTGCGCAATACGAGTAGCGGCGCGAACCAGACTGAGATCACGCCTCCCGTCAGCCAGGATCTGGGGACTCATACCTATGTCCTCGATGTGTACGACGAGGAACGCATGGCCCTCCTCGAGAAGTCGGGACGGAAACGGCTCTTCATCTACAACCAGGCTCCCGAAAAAAAATACGGCTTCCAAGAGATCGCCACCGGCGTCGAACGTTTTCAGTTCTCCAATGACGGCAAGAAGCTGCTCTTTGCGAGCACGAATGAAATCGGCGTCTATTTCGCGAGAGAATGGGATGTCCAACCGCGCCGGAGCGTAAACGAGACTCTCCAAATCGCCCGGTTTTCTGACCCCATCGCCAATGTCGCCTGGAGCGAAGACTATGAGCATATCCTCTTCACTCGCGGCCGCACCCTGAAGATCATCGAGCTCGACGGCCGGAGCGGGCGAGCCATCAATGACATCAAGTCATT
>JBATNG010000019.1:0-4273 GCA_049290235.1 Candidatus Moraniibacteriota bacterium
CGCCATCACCATCCCCGCTCCACCGCCATACGGCGTATCATCGACTTTGCCGTGTTTGTCGGTCGTGAAGGCGCGGACATCGTGCGTCCGGATCGAAATGTGTCCAGCGTCCTGAGCGCGCTTCAAAATTGAGGCCTGAAAATAGCTCTCGAACGCTTCGGGAAAAATGGAGAGAATATCGAAATGCATAGCAAAATATGAGTACCCCTCATACTATCACGCTCCTCCTTGGACAAAAAGAACGCCGGAGATCCAAGACTCTGGACCTCCGGCAAGGGAACAAGAGAGCGGTCAGACGCTACTCAGCAGTCGGCAACTGGGCAGCGAGGCGACGAGTAGGCTTCTCGAAGGAGGAAGCAGCGGTTTGCGGCCTCCGATTGAGCACATTGAGACCGATGAGTGTACCGTCACTGTGTACACCATCGGACGAATCATTTTGGGTCGGCTGATAGAAGACCCTGATGAGTTGTCCCGTATACCAATGCATCGGATAGCGGTTGAAGGTCGGCCCAGAGACCTTGAGCCACATCGTCACATCTTTATCGCCACGTGACTCTTCGCCGACAACCCGAAAGCAGATGTGGATACAAGCGTCAACCAACTGATCCTGAACCACATCAGGACAGTGCACAACCCAGCCGTCGACACAAGCATTGCCCCCAGCCACCTTCTCGCAGAAGTGGTGATAGTCCTGCAATTGCCACGTCGCGCGCTGCCGCCGGATCAGCCAACCGAGACTCACTTCGACGAGGATAACGACCAGCCAGACCCGGGGTGGTTGCGGATCGAACCGGAGCCAGAGCAAAACATTGATACTGATTGGCAGGAGCAACCAATGCCACTGCCGCCAGAAATTCTCATCGTAGCGCACGAGAAGCGGCGGTCGAGCGAGTCTACCCAGCTCAGTGTATCGCACCTTCTCGTACCAATTCATCCGCCAAATCTTGTCTACAGGATTGAGTGACTGCGTGAGCCAAAATCCCAGGAGGAGAGAAGCGAAGAGAAAGACGAGGGCGGCCAGACCCGACAGCGTGTAGGCTTCGTGTAACATGGTGTAAACCTTTCATTTGTTGAGCACATCAGTGTTGCGATGTGCGGGAGAGTTTTCAACGAACTGTTGTCGCTGGGAAGGACTGTGACCTCACCAGGCTTCAACACCAAAACATGACTGCGAAATACCCAGCCAAGCGCCTCACAGTGTACCATAACTCCCGCACAGTGTAAAGAAAAAGCCGGGTCCATAGACGCATGGACTCCGGCGAAGCAGTGGCGGTCAGACACGGGATAGTTACGAGCTCTATCGATCGCACGACGAGGCGCTGCTCGTGCTTCCGTGGAGTCGGGTCATCATCGGTAGAAAGACCTGAACCGTCTCGGGCAATCGTTGATACCCGACGATTTGGACCTTGGTTGAAAGGAAAGGGCCGTCCTCAATTGACTCCGGCGAGTACGGCCGCTCGAAGATGAGTACCGGTCGACCGATGATCTCGCTGATCGGATAGCGCCGTTCAGTCCCCCACTGAACAAAGGCCGAATGTTCCTCGTTTGATTCTGTTTCGGTGCTCCATCTCACGACTGAGACATAGAAACCTTCACGTTGGTAGCAACCCCTCACATTTGGGTAGTTGATGACGCCACCAAAGCAAGTATTGCCTTTTTCCGTAAGTCCCAGCCAAGTTTCCCATTCGGCCTTGAAGAATTTCCCGCGCCTATGTTGGAACCACCAGCCAGCGAGTAACCCTCCGAACCCGATGCCAGACCAATCCCACAGGTCACGGACATCGAACCCGAACCACCAGATCAGGTTGACACCGATGGGCAGGAAGAACCAGAAGAGCTGAATCGTGCGACTGTCCATATACTGGACCAGAAGCGGTGGGTTGGCCAGCGTACCCACATCAGTCTTCCGTCGCTCACCATACAACGTCAGCATGTCTTGCATCCGGGAAAGGCCGATACCTGGCCACATGAACCAGAGACCGAGGAAACAGGTGAGACTGGCAATAACCGCTGGGTACAATGGCATGACACAACTCCTTTAGAACATGAGCGCCGAGAGGCGCGGGATTGGGAAGGAACGATACCGACACACAACTGGAAAGTCCCCCAATCGAGTGCCCATCAACGTACCACGTTTCGCCCGTAATGTAAAGAAAAAGCCGGGTCCATAGACACATGGACTCCGGCTCACGGCAAGGAGGACGAGATGGGCTCCCGATCAGCCGTTGGCTCTGTCAGCGAGCCATCGCTCCAACTCGAGACTCTCATCGTCGGACCCCGCAGATTGCTGAGCAGGTACACATCGTTCGATGCCGATAAGAACACCATCGACCCCGTCCGGGAAATATCGCCGCGTTGCCAAACTCAGAGGCTCGTAGAATACTCGAACCAGATCATTCGTTCTATACGAACAGACATCATATTCCTCATCGTATGGCACGCAGACGAAGAATCCCCACCGATTTCCATCCGTGTCTTTCGCTGTAATCATACGACCCTGGTTGGCGGCACCAAATTCATCACCTGACCCCACATCTTGAATGATGATATAGCCCACGAAGATGCGGTTTTTCGGGTCGGTCCGCTGTAAATACAGGTAGCTATCCCGGGCGTAGTGATACCGCCGAAATCCCTGGACGATATAGATCACTACGAACTCGACAAAGAGAACCACCAACCAGGCCCCGATCGATCGAAACCCGACCCCATACCAGAGTGCCACATTGATGGCACTTGGTGTGAAGCCATAGCACCGATGCAACCACAGGTTCGACGTATACCGGATCAGAGCAGGTGGCTGGCTGAGACGTCCGGAATCGGACTGTTGTCGTTTACCCAACCGGAACAACTCGAGATCCAACTGAGGCTTCGCATATCCCGGCAGTCTCAGCCAGAGACCGAGGGCGAATGGGATGAGGAAGACGACTACAATTAACACGGAGATGGATGACACATCCATAGCAAAACCCTTTCGAGTGTGTTGCGCTCAAAGGCGCGGGATTGGAAACGAACATACGCTAAACTGCCGAAGCAGTGAAAAAGGGATAGGGCACACGCGGCATGTCATATCCCCTTTTCACTACCGGGAAGCCTCTGACTTCCCACGCGACTGTCTCTCACTCGAGCGCAGACCAAATGCTCGGCCGATTCAAGATGAAACTTTTTTGATCCGTCTCGTCGCCCGCTCCGATGACCGTCACCGTGACGGACACATCATTGAGTCCCGGCTGCTTTTCGATGAGAAGGTCATAGTCCGCCGCTGTGATCGTTTTCGGCAAGACATAATTCCAGGTCACGGTCTTGGTCGTTCCGAGCGGCACTTGGATGATCGCCCCGAAATACTTATGCCCCAGTTCGCTCCCGAAGACCGCTGGTTTGGCTGCACCCACGACCGACTCGAGCCAGCTCCCCTCGGGCACATAGATCCGAGCGAATGACTGATAGTCTTTGGTCATGTAGTCCTTTTCTTTGGCGGTGTGTTCATAGGTCACGACGAGCTTGGCCTTGGGCGCTTCACCCGAGAGATCAATGGTATAGTCGAGCTTCCGGCGCATCCGATAGTCGGTCTTGAACGAATTCAGATTCGAGTCGACGGCCAAGAGATAGTCACGCTCCCACAGGCGGTCGATCTCACCGCTCCAGCCGGCCGATCGGACAATCTGCTGCAGCGCCTCATCTTTGAATGAAATTTGAATGTCTTTTTTGTGAAGGTCATCCAGAACCACCTTGAAGAGTTCATACTTTCCTGACACGGGCAGCGCCTTGGCCTTTTCCAAGATGATATCACCGAGGAGATTCATGATGGATTTGCGTTCGCCGCGCGCGATCCCCTGCTTATAAAACGCCTGCTCTACCTGATACTCCAAATCGAGCACGCCCGTCTCGGCACCGTACTCACCGGGATACCCTGGCACCACCACTGGTCCCACGACTGAGAGGAAGGACGTCAGGACATTGGTCGTGATACCGATCACTCCATCGAGTGTTTCTTCACCTTTCCCCATCGCGTAGAAATCCTCGGCTGCCTTGGCATTCACTGACCAGTCCGGCGAGACGTTTGAGTCACGGAGCTTCAGGCTCTTCACGCCCAGCGTCTCGGGCAATGGGTAAGGCGCCGGGACCGTGTCCGGGATTCGTCCATCGAAGTTCACCACATCATTCGAAGAGAAGTCGGTGATCGAGCCGTCTTTCACTTTCAAAATACCGAAGGAGCCGATGAAGCCACCGCCGGGACGGAGCTCCATATTGTTCTGAAACAGCACGAGGAACACCC
>JBATNG010000020.1:0-12359 GCA_049290235.1 Candidatus Moraniibacteriota bacterium
GTATGAAGCCGACCTGTCTCGAAATTCCTCTCAGTCAGCGGAGCGAAGGTGCCCGGACCAACATCGAGTGTGATCCGCTCCGTCTCGATCCCCCGCTCCTCAAGCGCTTCGAAGACTCGATCCGTGAAGTGAAGCGAGGCCGTCGGGGCCGCCACGGATTGACCCGCGGCCGCGAACACCGTCTGATAGCGTTTCCGCAGTATGGCCTCATCTGGTGCGCTGTCACTTTCCAAATAATGCGGCACTGGAGTCAAACCAAATGTATTCAGCAGCTCAAAAAGTGGCTGTGCGCTCTCCAACCGGAAGAAGAAGCGTTGTTCATCCTGTCGTTCAACCACGAAACCATCACCATTCGGAAACACGAGTCGGTCACCAATTGAGAGCTTTCGATCGACAAAAGCTGGGATCAGTCCCTGTCCGTCCCATTCGTTCACGAGCACAAATACTTCAATCTTGCCGCCGGTCGGCTTCTGTAGCCAGAGTCGCGCCGGATGAACACGTGTATTGTTCAGTACGACGAGAGATGCGGGCGGGAGATAGTCCGCGAGATGAGCGAACGTGTCAAAACGGACCGTATCCGTGGCCGTGTCATAGATGAAAAGCCGGGCACTATCACGCGGCTCGAGCGGCATCTTCCGGATGAGCTCGGGCGGGAGCGAGTAATCGTAACGGTCGAGGTCAGCCAAATTCATAACCGCGAAGTCATCAACTGTCCCTCCTCGCCAAATCGCTCCAGCGCCAACATGATCAATCGGTCGATGAGCTCGGCGTATGGGATACCGGTTGCCTCAAAGAGCTTGGGATACATGCTGATACTCGTGAAACCAGGGAGGGTATTGATCTCGTTCACATACCATTTCCCACGTGGTGTCAGGAAAAAATCGACGCGGCCTAGCCCGGAGCATTCCAGGGTCTTGAAGACTCGCTTGGCGAGGAGCTGCACCGCTTTGACTTGCTGTTTGGTCAGCCTTGCTGGGATTTCAATCCGCGCCCCCTGTTCATCCAGGTACTTCGCCTCATAGCTATAAAATTCGTGAGTGGGGATGACTTCACCGGGAATCGACGCGATCGATTTGTGATTCCCGAGGACGGCACACTCGATTTCTTGGCCGACGATGGACTCTTCGATGATGACCTTCGTATCATAGGTGAAGGCGACACGGACGGCTTCCTGGAAATCCTTCGCTCGTTTGACCATGGAAATCCCGACCGATGAACCCGCATTGGCCGGTTTGATGAAGAGCGGCGAGCCGAGCACGCGCACAGTCTCACGATAGGAACACGGCTCCCCTTTCCGAAGCGTAATGAATTTCGCCACGGGCAGCCCTGCCTCTCGGAGGAGACGTTTCATCACATCCTTGTCCATCCCGATAGCCGAACCGAGCACACTCGCCCCGACAAATGGCACGCCCGCGAGTTTCAACAGCCCCTGCACGGTCCCGTCCTCACCCAAGGGTCCATGGAGGATAGGAAAGACGACGTCAACTTTTCGAAAAAATTCTTCTGGCTTCGTTTGCCAGCGTCCCTGTTTGTCTATCTTGAGGAGAACCGGCGTGTACATGTTCCGATCCAAAGCCGCGATGACATTGCTCGCCGACCGGAGCGAGACTTCGTGTTCCACTGATTTCCCGCCAAACAAGATACCCACTCGGATTTTTTTTGGCATAGAGACTGAAATTACTCCCACCCAGTATAGCAAAGAAAAAACGGGGCCGTGGCGCATGCAGTTGCATACACTCGGTACCCCTTTTGAATTCGACGGCTTGTTGTCAGCGGACTGTCTTCCGAGCGAGATACTCCCGCCCCTTACCGACTTCGGTATTGATCGGGACACCCCGTTTACAGAGTGGACAGTCTGCTTCGTCCCATGCGTCGAGTGTCACTTCCATGAGCGGGACGAACTTCGGTACATCGAGGTCTTGCATCGTGACACCGCCACGATTGCAGAGAGCCCCGACTCCGACGACCACGCCGCCACACTGGCGCACTGCCTCGATGGTCTTCCTTACCGAGCCACCTGTATTGATGACATCCTCCGCCACGAGCACTCGTTTGCCTTGGATGAGCTTGTCAGAGCCTCTCTTGATGACAAAGTTGCCCGTCTCGATGTAGCACTTCCTGCCTTTGCCTTCCGGATCCGCGACTGCCTCGGTTTCTTTCTCGGCATAGACACCAAGCACATCCGATGCTCCCAGAACCATCGAAAGATGGTACGCTATCCACTGCGAAAGGATCACGCCACCGACAGCCGGAGCGATAACCACGTCGACACAATCATTGGCAAACTCGATGGCGATCATGCGGGAAAGAGCTGATGTCTTGCGGATATGCGGATAGACCGCATCTTTGTTGACATAGGCCGAGCCGTGTTTGCCAGAGGTATAGACGAGATGACTGTCGGTAATGACAGCATTTACGTCAGCGAGGACTTGAGAAGCAGTGCTCATTGTGTTCTCCTTCTGCCTGAATCAGGCGTTGCGATACTGGTTGATGAGACCGTGCAGCTTCTGCGCCTCACGACGGGCGGCTTCGGCGAATTCCGGGCCGCTTGAAGCGAAGATGATGCTGCGTGAGGCATTGATGATCATCCCCTGCCCACGACTGTCCCTACCCGCTTTCACGGTTGCTTCCACGTCGCCACCTTGCGCCCCGATACCTGGGATGAGAATCGGAATAACATCACCGACGATCTGGCGAACTTCGGTAAGTTCTCCCGGATACGTGGCTCCGACAACGAGAGCACAATTACCATTTGTGTTCCAATACCTCGAAACACGATGTGCTACATACTGGTAAAGAAGCATATGTCCACCGGGCACGCTGTCCCCAGAGACGCCTAGACCCTGAAACTCACCAGAGCCCTTGTTGGACGTCCGGCAGAGCACGATGACACCCTTGTCTTTCTGGTCGAGGAACGGCTGAGCCGCTTCCATACCGAGATACGGATTGACCGTGATCGCATCTGCCTGGCAGTACTCGAATGCCATTTGCACATAACCGGCGTTGGTATTGCCGATATCCGCCCGTTTGGCATCGAGTATAACCGGGACATCCGGCGCGACTTCATGAATGCGGATAATTGTCTCTCGCAAAGCCTCGAGGCCTACGTCCCCCCATGCTTCATAGAACGCCAGGTTTGGTTTGTAGGTTAGGACGATATTCTTGGTCGCTTCCACTATCCGCTGGTTGAAGTTGACCAGCGTGTGCAGCACCCTGGCGTCAAACCGGTCCATATCGGGCAGGTCTTCCTCGATGACCGCTCGCGCCGATTCGGGAATCTTCTCCAGTTCGCTGTCGAGCCCGACGCAGACAAATTTCCCCGCATTCCAGCCCGCCTGAAGCAACTCTTTGAAACATCGCTTGTCTGACATGATGCAACTCCTTCCAGTTGTTCGTTGAGATTCGATTGGGAATGTGCTACACTGAGCCAAAACTTGGCGATTGAAACGCCTTTGGCTGGGGCCAGACTAGCCTGGTTTGTGACTGATTGTCAAGAGAGACCATAGCCAATCCGCCCGACGCACATTCCTTCCCGCATGCCACCTTTCTTCATCCTCTTTTCCGGTTTCTCTCTGGCCGTCACAGCCGTCTGGCTGCGTCACCATTTTTTCGCTCTCCCAGTTGATTGGCTCGCCATCAGTCTGCCGCTCATCGTTAGCGCCTTCATTTTCGTCCCCTTTGTTCTCTGGAGGGCATTCCAGAAAGAGCCAACGCCACTTCGTCTCCACCGCTTTGTACTCCCCGCAGGCGCAGTACTGGTTTCAATCGCGATCTTCAATGCCCAAGCCTTCCTGATCGGCCTCTTGCCCGGCCATGCACCGGTTATCCCCTTGGCCACTTGGTTTGCAGCCAATACGTCTTTTCTCACGAAACTTGGAACTGTCATCGCGACCTATTTCCTCCTCACGGGAGTACTTGCCGCCACGGGGAACAGTGTCTTGAAACGACTGCGGGACCCAGACCGAACGGACGCGAGCTACGGATTTTTCCTCCGTATCGTCATTGGGTCGAGTCTGTGGGCGACACTCCTGGTCGCTCTCGGATGGCTCTCAGCGCTCACGCCTGGGGTCATCTGGGTTTGTCTTGCCGGTATCGCACTCTTTGAATGGCGCTATCTCCTGTCTCTCTGTCGCTATTGCCTGGGGAGCGATGTCTGGCATCTTGATGTGAAGAGCCCACTCTTCGCGCTCGCCCTCTTCGGACTCTTCCTCGTCGCGCTCAACCTGTCCGAAACCATCCGCCCCGAACCCACCGGTTTCGATGACATGACCTATTACATGGATCACGTCCATCGGATGCAGGCGAGCCAGACGTTCATCGCCGGCGGCCATCCCTTCCCTTTCGAGCTTCTCGCTGCCGCCGTCGGAATCGCGAGTCATGACCAGACGATGATGCTCGCGCTCTCACTCGGCGTGTACGGACTACTCATCGGGGCGGCCATCCTCTTCGCCTTTGGCCGAGCGGTCTGGGGCGTACATGTCGGTGCCATCGCCGCTGTACTCACGCTCTCGATACCGATGGGCGCCGCCCTCGCTCTCAACGAGACCAAACCAGACGCCTGGCTTTTCCTCGTGACCACACTATTCTTTTGGTCGCTTATCCGCTGGCTTCGATCCCGCGATATGGCAGCATGTTTCCTCGCCCTTTACCTCTTCAGTTTCGCACTGACCATCAAACTCACAGCCCTCTTCCTCATCGGCCCGTTCGGCCTCGCCATCGGGAGTGTCCTCTCTACTCAGCGACCACTACATTTGTCTTGGCGCGCCGCTCTCCGACAAAGCCTCATCACGGCCGCCTTTTTCCTCTTGCCGCTCCTGCCCTGGCTCGTCCTCGCCGAAGTGACGCACCCACCAACGCGGCCATACCAAGTCAATGAACTGTTGCTGAGTTTTGCTCCACTCCAACCCTCACTCGCTCAGGATATCGAGTACCTCCTGACCGACACCCACTGCCAGGCCACTGGAGTTGCTGAAGACCTGGCACGCTTTCGGAACCATCGAGGAGCTCTTGCCGCCGCCTTCTTCCTCCCCTGGGATATCACGATGAACCTGACCGTGGCCGCGTTTGCGACCGAGATTGGATTCCTCTTTCTTGCCGTGCTTCCACTCTGGCTCTGGTACGGCGTCCGTGCTTTCCCTCATCTCCCGCGTTTGCGACTGCAATCTCCCGTCGTTCAGTTCACTTTTTTTCTATTAGGATATGGGCTGCTTTGGATACTCTTTGCCAAACGTGTTCCCTGGTATGGTTACCCCGCCATCGCTCTCGCAGCCTTGCTCACGGCCAGCCTGATTGATCGCAGCCGATCATTCTCGCCCTACCTCTCGCGATATCTCATGGTGTTGCTCGTGCTCAGCGTCATCGGCAACACTCTGGTCCGACTGAATTTCACTGGTACCCGAGAACACCTGCGCTATGCGGGCGGCACCCTCAGCGCCGAGGATTATCTCGACACGACATTTCCCGGACTGAAGACACTTCGGAGTGCTATCAATCGTCCGTCGCTGCCTCGGGTGTATATTACCGGTTCACGTCTCCTCTATGCATTCGATGATCACACTCAGCGCACATTCAATGATCCTCATCTCGATACCTTCAACTGCCTCTTCGACGCCAGCGGATCAGACGGGGTGCTCGAAACATTCCACGCCCTCGATATCCAGTACGTCTTCTTCTCACGGATACTTCTCCGCGAACTTCAGCACGACCAGAACCAGACCTTTCGAACAAAGATTGAACGATTTACTGATTTTACAGGCCACCAGCTCCGTGTCGTTTGGGGGTCGGCCGACTATATGCTGTTCGAGGTGCCACGGGCCCCCTTCGTCCCAGCTGACACTCAATAGTCGTCCAACAGCAAAAACGCCGATGAGAGAGCGCTTCTCCTCAACCCTTCCTCTTAACGAAAATATTGGATCACGCCAAGGCTAACGCCTCTTGGAACGAACGGTTAGCGGTCGTTTCGGATAAACCGGAGCATGATGAGCGTGAGTGATGCGACAAACAGAATCAGTGCTCCCGGCAAAAGATACGGGTACCGCTCTGAGAAAGGAAGGGGTGGCGCTACCGGAGCGACGTATGCAGCATTCGCATACCGAGCACCCGAGACTGCTTCTGTCGCCGAGGATGGGTCGAGATAGGCGACGTATTGCTCGAAATCATAGACCGGCCGATGCGCGCCAGGATTTCCGAAATAGACAGAAAATATCCCGGCTTGTTTCGCTTCAAAGACCACTTCCCGGTAGAGCGATGCGAGACGGAGCGTACCGAGCGTGAGCGACTGATCGTCATAGTCGAGTATCCGAAGGCGGAGGTACCGATCAAACGTCTCCGGAAAAGTAACCTCGGTCTTTTCGCCAAAGAAACGAGGCGTAGCGTACCGAAAGATATAGTCCTGACCGAGACGGCGCCAGGTAACTCTGTCATCCCCCGACTCAACGATGATACTGCGATTGAAATTCTTCTCGTCGATTTCGAGCTTCACCCGGCTGGCAGGGATTCCTTCTGATCCCTCATCAATCACGATCATACTCTCTTGGGATTTGGCATCCTTGTCCATCTGGTACGGGAGTTCCCGAAAGACTTCCCTGGCCGAGACGGTCTTAGTCTGGCGTCCGGTAACTCCGAGGATGACGACCGGCGAACCCTTGGGATCGTCGATGACGATCTTGAGAGAGGCGAAGGTGCTCGTCGGGATAGAAACCGTCGTACCGGTCGCATGGAAATTCCCCCGTCCATCCAGATAATCGTACATGTAGGCGTTCTCGCGAAGGATGCGCCAAGAGGCCCCGTCATCCGATCCGTACACAGTCACGTTGCGCTGAAAATTTCTGGATGCGGTCCGGATACTGAGCTCATTGATCGGACCAGCCTGGCTCGTGTCGACGATGACGCTCGTCGATTCTCCTGGAACGGAAGAATTATTTGAGATTGGGAACGCTAGAGACTGCACCTCGGTCGTCACTCTGGCAGCCGAGAGCTTGTACGGAACTTCCTTCCCCTCCGGCGAGATGATCCGGAGATCCGAGAGGTCGCTCTTTGATCCCGAGAATACCTCGTCATCGATCGCGAAACGAACCAGTCCTGGAGACTGGACCGTCAGCTCCTTGGTAGAGAGCCAGTCTGACAAGCGGAAATCTGCTGAGACGACCGAGGGTAACCAGAGCAGTACCCCGACCCCGAAGAATCCACCAACGAAAGCGATTTTGAGCAACATAGGGGCAGAAATTAGTCGCTAAATAATCTCCCGAAACCGCTCCCGATAGCGAGTGTACAAGAACGAGATCGACAGGAGCACGATGCCGAGCACGATCGATGAGATGATCCGATAGAGCGGGCCGAGACTCCAGAGATCATGGAAAAACAACTTGAGAAGCGCGAACACGAGGAGGAGCAGTCCACCGATACGCGGCCAGCGGGATTTCCGAAGCATCCCGAATGCAAGCAAAACGATAGCGTACGCGATCCAAAAGAGCGACAGGGTTACGCTCGCCCAACTTTGGAGACTCCGGAGTTCCTCGCGAGCTGCCCGGCCCGGATCATAGTCCGCCGTATACCCCAAGGATGCCGTAGTGGCATCGACCGCGCTGATCCGGGTGTCATAGTAATAATCTATCTCCATACTGCCTGCGGAGACAGCAAAGAAATTAGCCGTGAAGAAGAACAAAACAATATATGATGATATGGTCGCTTTCCAGCGGAGATCCTCTGTCGAGTCAAGACCGCGCTGCGCGAGATATCCAAGCAGGAAAAGCACTCCGACCGCAAACAGGTACGTCAGAAAACGTCCATTGAAGATCGCGCTGGATCCCGGATCGATATGGAACGGTTCGATGATGATGAGACGCAGGAAGGTCAGTGCCGCCACCAGCAATCCGAACTGCAGGATCGCTTGGTGCCGCGTGTAGATGCCGTAAGCGAAGATGACGAACATCTCGACGATCCAGGCCAGGGTGATAACATTGCCTTGGAACTCGATCGGGATCGCCAGCGTGAGGAATCCGATCGAAAGGAAAGAGAGCAGCGCCCGGAGCGTCGAATCGTTGGGAGAAAATGCTTTCGCGGCGTAGGCGAAGAGGAAATAGTACAGACCGAGCAGAGCGGTGAAGTACCCCATGAAAGGACGATACTCAACCCACAAGAGACTCCAGACACCGACAAAGTAGATAAGCGGCAACAGGAGTGTCAGCACTTGGTCAGCCGTGAGCGGCTCGTTCAGTCCGGCTTTTGTCTCGGTCTTGGATCGGATCCGATAGGCGAGGAACGATACGGAGTACAAGATGAAGAAGAGTGTCATGAACGTCAGGGCGACCAAGAGTTGGTCGTCACTATAAAACTGCCCTGACCAGGCCAGGTATACGAAGACGGTCGCGATCAATCCGAGTACGTTGAGTCGGTGCCAGGATTTGAAGAATGAGACAATCAGGATGGCGATATCGAGGATGAGAATATACGAGAAGAGCGCGACGGGGTGGTTTTCGCCCGAAGAGATAAGTATCGGGGTCATGAAACCGCCAGCCGAAGCCAACACAAGGATGAGCTGCGCATCGTACCGAATTGCCAACGCCATCCCGGACGCCGTCACGAGCGTAAAGGCTCCGTAGGCGGCCCAGACCGGCAGGAGGTGATAGAACTGATAGGCCGCAAAGAAAGAGAGGTAGAGAATCACAATCCCCCCGCCGGTCAGGAGGTACGCGTATCTCGGATACTGCCGGATGAGCTTTTCACCCAGTCCGAGCAGCCCGACGCCGATCGCGATACCGATGATGACCCGACCCGTCTCCCCGATCCAATCGTTGTCGAAGGCGTATTTAAGGAAAAAGGAAATCCCCAGGATAAGGACCACTATACCCGCGACCGAAAACCATTTCATGCCGAGTTTCTCTTCAAAGGAAGCAGAGTGAGCAGCCGGGGTCGGTTGTTCAGCCTTCTTTTCCGTGTACACCGGAGGAACGGGAGGCGTTGGCGGGGTTGGTGGAACGGGCGATGCAGAAGCGGTTCCCTCAGGAATCAATGGCGCCGTTCTGGTTGGCTCGGCCGTGGGCGGTGTCACCTGATTAGCATGCTTCAGCGAGGCGATCTCACGGCCTTGCTCCTCCAGCTGGGTATTCATCTTGATGAGCAGCTCGCGAAGCGACGCATCGTTCTCATTCTTCTGATCTTCTGGTTCCATAAGGTAGAGCGACTAACAATTAGAGGAAACGAGGAGTCATGTAACGCAGTATGCTACCGGCAAACAGCACCATGAAAACCCAACGCGTGAACACCCCGTATGGGATATATCGTCGCCGCTTCCAGAAATACACAATGAAGAATATATCCAGGACGACAGTGAGGAACGGGAGGAAAATCAGGAAGAGGAGTGGGACTATGAAACCGATAAGAAAGTCCGACACTGCCGATGTCTGAGGGGCGTCGGCAGTCGGGACAGCTCCATACACCACTCTCGCGCTCGCCACGATATCTTCTTCTGAGTAACCGGAAGTCCTTAGCACCGAGATGAGTGCTTCTTTGGCATATCGTTCCTTGTTCTCGCGGAGATACGAGATTGCCTGGTCGCTCATAGAGAATCAGTTCTTACACGCCCCTTCCGAACATCCATTCGGACAGAAATATATCTTACTCCATGAAGACTGCGGTCCGCTCGGAAGGAACGCGCCGCAACCACTCTCCATGACGTGACTCGTGTCACGACAAACTTCGAATTCACTGCCTCGAAGGAAGATATCGGCACCATCCACATCCGTACACGAAGCCGATAGATCTATCGGGTAGATATCCGGGAAAACCGCTGTCTGGCGATTCGGACTGACCGAAACGGATACCGTATGTTCCATCCCGTTCTTCGTGAATGTTTCGACAGAATACTCCCCTGCCAGGATATCCCTGAAGAGACAGATCCCATTCTCATCGGAGAGTCGACTGAAAAGATACCCTTCGGCTGGATACCCAGCGGTGGTAAAGAGCCGGCACAACGCACCCGACACGAAACCGCCGCCGCCATCGATGACGAACACCTGCAGACTCCCGGCGGACTCCTTGGGCGGAGTGAGATATCGAAGTTGACTCTCAGTCAGCGGGTGGGCAGACACTGAAAGTCCTAAGTCCCCGAATATCAGAGCTGATTTCCGACCCGTCCGCGCCGGAACCCTGTTATATGGATCCGGAGATACCGATCCGGGATTGGCCTCTTTAGTCGCCACAACACTCCCCGAAGTCAGTGGTCCTGGGTGCAGTTGTTCGATGGAACCCTGCTGATTTCGGATGTTTCCAGCCGCCTGTTGCACGGCCTTCAGCTTCGCGTTATTTTCCATTTCCACCTGATACCGACGCTCCTGTTCGGCACGCTCACTGGCTCTTTTCGTGATCAATTCCCGGTTTGCACCGGTAAGTGCGACCCCAAAAACCGTTGTCAGAATAAGAAAAACAATGCCCCCAAAGAAAAGCACTGTTTGATCCTTGTTCATATCGTCAATCAGAATTTTTTTTATAATACCATAGAGGATTGCCACTGGGCAAAAAGTGAAACCTACCCGCCAGCATACTCGTACCCTGTTTCAGAAGAAGAAGCGCTGTCACTAGTGACTCTCCACACTTGACGCTACGATGTTACAATTCTTGACAAAGAACTGTGTTTCAATTACTCTGAAACGTTCCGAGATTGCCCTTTAACAACCAGAAGGAGTTTCACCATGACTGTTGAGAATCTCACCTCAGTGCTCAATCAAAGATCCTACACAGCGGCAATGGAGGAGTTCGGGATGGCCTATCCGTATCAAAATTTCCCCGACGTCATCCGACACACCATTGCGCTCATATACGGGGACCAGGAAGGACATCGGGATACGCTCATTTCCTGTCGTTGCTGTATCAGTCGTCCACCTCAGCAGGAAAGACGGTCCAATTTCGTTGTCGGAGTACGGTTTCGTCACTTTGGCCGACAAACGACCGTTGACCTCGTGAGCTACCCGGTCGGCAGATTTCGTAATCTCTCCCAGGAACATGCTCGACGGCTCGACTGGCTGAGCGCTCCCACCGATACCCAATTCGGCGACAAAGTCTTGCCAGCGCCGCTCATCGTGGCAGAGGGTGTAGTCAAAATCTCATCGGATGGTACGTTGAAATTCTCAGGTCCGGGCAACGGTCGGCCGGAGTCGCTTCTTGGCTTCGATGTCTCGCTCATCGCAAACTCGATTGCTTCGTTCTTCGATCTCCGGACAGCGGGCGCGACGAGCCATGAGTTCTTCCACCGACTCAATTGTTTTCTCGTCGAGTATACGGACAACCCTGACTTCTACGAACAATTCGCACTCTGGCTATGCGAACAGCGGATTCAATTGACTCCCGATCAGAGTGACGCACTAATCGTGATGAAGGTGCACGATCGGGCTCAATCAGAGCACGTCGAACTCTCCACCGCCAACCTGGAAGAGATATACTCCGGGCAGCTCGCGAGGATCTGCAACACCATTCGGGCCGTCCGTGGTAAGTAACAGCCCCTTCGACACCACAATCACTCGCACCGCGTCTTCCAGACCCGGTGCTTTTTTTAGGCTACATCTGACTCAATTGGAACTCCATCATAGCAGAACTGCAGGCTTGGCAGGAACTCGGGATGGCTGTTGAGCAAATGGAATGAATACAGAATACTTCCCGTACATATTCTAATTTCGAATATTGGAAAGAACTTCACCGAGATCACCCAACCTGCTCCCATCCTGATAATATCCCATCGATGTTGTTTTTAAGTTATTGATAGTCACAGTATATCGTTCACCAAATTCGTTTTCTAATAACATCTGCCGTTGTACGTAATGCTCCCAGCAGAAAGCGCATTTTAAATCGTAAATTTTAAGAACACTAAACTTTGTTCCCTCATCGAGAGGTCTGAACAAAAATTCTGATGCTACCGCTTCAGTGTATTCCAGATCTCTGCTTGAGGGCGTAGGACTGATAATTCCGCGACTTATTTTTTGGCTCTTATTGCAAGTGGTATATCGCGTATCAATTATGTCGGTGTACTCCATTGGCTTCTCAAAAATAACTCGTGAAAAGTTCAATACTTCAGGTATTTTAACGTTAGACTCATAATAACCACACGGCGGAAAATTTGTCCGGAACACCGCATAATACCCTAACCCTATTAGAATAAAAAAGGCGATTGTTAGTTTTCTACGTGTCATATTTGAATCTCTTTATTATGGGCCTTCGGGAGGCCCTCTACCCACGAACTCCGATTTATACACCCCACATTATGAAACCGAACAAAACCCGAGTAGCGAATACGGAAACCGCGTCTCATTGAAATATGCCACCAGCTCATCCGTCGCCTTGTCGATGTCTTCGATATACTGATTGTGTGT
>JBATNG010000021.1:0-3127 GCA_049290235.1 Candidatus Moraniibacteriota bacterium
CCTTGGTGGACACGACCTCGGCCGCGGGTTCAGCCGCCATCACCCCCGTCAATGGGAGTGCGAGGACAAACGCTACTCCCAAGAAAAATCTCGACAACATATTGGTTTCTGTTTATTTTTTTCTTTATTCCGCCACCCCACAAATGGTCGAGGTAAACGGTTTGAAATATGGTATTGAAAAACCGACAACGCGGAGTATGAGGAAAGCCCTACCACGCGGAGCAGCTGCATGCAAAAAGTATATCACGGATGTCACAACGAGAAAAAGTCCCTGTCAAATCTTGAATACGATCACATCGCCGTCCAAGACGATGTACTCCTTGCCCTCGAGCCGGACCCAGCCCCGCTCTCGTGCGACCGGATAACTCCCCGCTTCGAGCAATTTCTCGCAGTGGATGACCTCGGCCCGGATGAATTTCTCCTCGAAGTCGCCGTGAATCGCCGCCCCCGCCTGGGGTGCGGTCGAGTTACGCGGGATCGTCCAGGCCCGCGTCTCCATCTCACCTGTCGTGAAGTACGTCATGAGCCCGAGGAGCGCATACGCCTGCCGGATCAGGTCGGACAGGTGTGAAGCGAGTCCCATTTCGGCTGCCTCTTCGGGTGAGAGCTCGATCAATTCCTCCTCGATCTTTATATCGAGCTTTACATGCGGCTTTTCTTCGAGCATAGCCGGGAGCGCCGCCTCGATGTCCGAAACATTGTAGGCATAGAGGACGGGTTTGGCGGTGAGGAGCTGCAGTCCTCGCGCGATGCGGATTTCCGTCTCGTCAGAGAGGCTCGCGACGATGCCATATGCCAGCCGACCCGCGGCTAGCTCAGCTTCGAGGCGCTCCAGGAGCGCGAGTTCCGCGATGGCAACTTTATCTCCCGTCCGCGTCTCTTTCACCGTCTTTTGCTTGCGCTTCGTCACCGTCTCCAGGTCGGCGAGCATCAGTTCGGTATTGATGACTTCGATATCACCCGTCGGATCGATCTTGTTATGGACGTGGATGATATCGTCGTTCTGGAAGACACGCACCACCTCGACGATCGCGTCCACCTCACGGATATTCGCGAGGAACTTATTGCCCAGCCCCTCCCCCTCCGAGGCGCCCTTCACCAGCCCCGCGATATCGACGAATTCGATGACCGCCGGCACGGTCTTGGCGCTCCCCGAAAAAGCCGCCAGCTTCCCCAGGCGCGTATCCGGCACTTCGACGATGCCGATATTGGGCTCGATGGTACAAAACGGGTAATTATTGATATCCACCGGCTTCCGGGTGAGCGCCTTGAACAAGGTCGACTTGCCGACATTGGGTAATCCTACTATTCCGACTTTGAGTGACATAAACTGGGCAGGGGTTAGGGGTTAGAAATTAGGACTGAAACAGAAGCGTTTGTGGAAAAACGAAAAGGAGTCTCCATTCTTCCAGGAAAGTCCGCTTTGGTCAAAAAAAACGGGACTAGCTCTCCACGTCCTCTCGGTTGAGAGTATACGGAGAAACTAGTCCCTTGCTGCCGCGATTGAAGTGGTTACTTCTTCGTGGCCGCGTCCATTTTGCCGTTGTTGACGGCCGGCAGCGACACCGTCCCACTGATTCGAGCATGGTACGCATCGAAGTCACGCGTACTCATGGTCGCCGAAGCGCCCTGAGCGTTGGGTTCTGCAAGGATCAGATATGTCGTACCGATACGCCCGGTCGGTGTGACCACACTTCTGTTCTTGCCGCCCGAGAGGCCGAGTGCCGCGGTGACAGCACCAGCCAGGCCCACACCCGAAGTGCCGATGCCGAAGCCTGTGCCCTCCGAATCGACGCCGAGTGCGCCGCCGATAGCCGACTCCGGCGACAAGAGATAGATCTTCTTGTAGCCCGCGAGGCCGAGCGCGTACTGCGCTGCATCGAGGTCCACGACATTGATGTCGACGTCCGCCGACTTCGCCTGCACCATGATGGTGCCGACACATACGACATCCGCTTTCGACCTGGGCAGACCAAAGGATACCTCCGGTGCCGTATCGTCGGTGGCGAACCGCTTGTTGTTGTAGTCCGGGTTCAGTACCGCCCGGACCGTCGTATCGCCGCTGCCGCCCGTCGTAGTCTTCGGCGCTGACCCGCTACTCGTCCTGGTGTAGGTCTGCTTGCAGTTCAGTTGCCCGAACCGCGAGATGGCAACCCCGGCGATCGTAGGAGGGTTGGTGGCGCCGTTCGAGATGAACAGTTGCGCCTGCCCAGGTGTGGCACTCGGGATGCCCGCCGACTGCAGCGGAATCTTCGAGGCCTCGAACGTCATCTGCGTCGTGTCCGTCGGCTTGAAGTCGACAGTGACACCGGCGCTGGCATCACCCGTCTTCAGGTCGACGCCCGTGATGGACGCTCCGGCCGAGCCACCGCTAGCGCTGACTGGTGCAGTCAACGGACTGTTGACGATGACCGCGGCCTGTGCGGCAGCGCCAGCGGTTGAGCCAGCGGTTGCCCACTGCGCGTGCGCCGCCATGGGCAGCGCAAACGCGGCGAACGCAAGAACGATCGACGCTGCGATGATGCTTTTGCGATTCTGTTTCATTTTTCAAACTCCTATCTGTGTTTGTTTCAAAAAAAAAGGTATTGAAAAGGGTCCGGGGAATAACTTCTTCCTCGAACCCTTTTGTCTTGCGTTGTGTTGCCCGGACCGGGACGATGTATTGTCCCGGCACCGGTACTGCTGTCGACCGTTTACCAGCGAAACTGGGCGTTCCCGCCGGTGCCGGCGCTACTGTACACCGAACCGTTGGTAGCAGACGAGGACGTCCGCGCCGACGAACTCACCGTGGCGGAGTTACGGCCGATCTGCGCGATCGACGCCGCCTGACTCGAGCCAAACAGGTCCGCCCCCCTGCCGCCGCCCATGCCGTCGATGCTGCCCGACACGTTCACGCCGGTTTGACCGATCCACGAGTTGGTGCCGGCATTGGCCTGGAACAGACCAGTGAACCCGACGTTGCCGTTGCCGTTGGCGAAACCGCCAATGTAGCCGTTAACGCCGGATTCAGCCGCCTGAGCGACCCCACCGAAACCGATGGCGATGACCAACGCGGCGACCTTCATGTAACTTTTTTTCATGATGCTCTTTCCTTTCATTTTGGACGAAAAAAAATCAGTCCTCCAAC
>JBATNG010000022.1:0-3056 GCA_049290235.1 Candidatus Moraniibacteriota bacterium
GAGATGATCTTGAAGGACCACAATTACCTCTCGGCCGATGCGTGGATGAAGTTTTTCTTCGCGCGGGACTATGGCTATCCGCTCTCGCGCGGACTCTTTGGCCGCTACGAAGAGGGCGGCAATCGCCGCGAGCGCTGCACCCTCGCCATGATCTCGACACCCAACACCGCTTTCGGCGAAGCCTGTTTCAAAACGACCGCGGTGCGCTACCTTGTGGTCAATCCCGAGTATGACAAGGCGCAGTTCGAGAAATCCGACTCCTTCGCCAAGCTCTACACCAGCCAAACCGCCGCTATCTTTGAACGGAAAGAAAAGTAAGAAACCACTCTAAACTCACGATAGAGTATGAGTAAACCTACGAAATATGTGATATCAGTCGTCTTGAAAAAGACTGCGACTGGAAAAGAATTTCTGGTTGTAAAAAGACCAGAAGATGATAAGGATCTCCCTGGGCATTGGGGGTTTCCATCCGTTAGTCTGGCTCCAGGGGAATTGCCGGAAGAAGGCGCCCTACGTGTCTGCAGAGAAAAGCTTGGTTGTGCATGTCAACCGCTACGATTCCTAGGAATTATGTTTCAGAAGAGAAATAGCTACAATATGTTCCTGATGGATATCGAAGCTGTTCTCGAAGAAGGAGAGCAGCCAAGTTTAGTGCTGCCTCAGGAAGATTCAGGAAAAACCATGTACATCGAACAAAAATGGTCAGTCGATCCTATGGATTTGATGCCGGCTGCAACAAAGGGATCTTGTTGTGCCAGTATTTTTCTTACCGATAGAGGTCTATTCACTCAGACACAATGGATTGAATCACTGGAGGGTTCCAGTACAGTTGGGTAGGATAGGTCCCAACCTCGGCCCAGAGCCAAACTTTACTATTTTAAGGCTCGATAAAGCCACTTTTTAGTTTGACTGATGGCACAAAACGTGCTATCATATGCAGTCCGATGAATTCCTCATCGGCATCACCCACCTTACCAATTGGAGGTTTCGAATGAACAAGCTTTTTTCCACTCTGGCCGCCACACTGATGGTCGTCGCTTTCGGCGCGAATGCTGCAGACCTCGGCGGCACCGCAACTGCGGACGCTAACGTGCCCGGTATACCCCTGACTCAGACCTTTCTGAATAAGGATGGCGAAATCGTTTTCGTCGAGTCCCGCGAAAACAACACGGCCTTCCCGGCCGTGGTCGCTGCCCTCGAAGGGGCTGGCTACCGTCAGATCAACCCCGGTTACGGGGTCTTTCTCAAGCCGGGCGCGAAGACCGACACCTGGTGCAGGGTGGACGTCTATCTGGCGCGCCAGATCCTCGGCGAGTGCTACACGCCGCAGATGGGTCACGGTATCACCGTGCGTAACCACCTCGCGTGGTCACAGCACAGCTTCAAGGGTGACTACTCCGACGTCCCCGCCATGGTGGCACAGATTCGCGACGAGCACAGGTGTTTGAGCACTGTGCTTCGTCGGAAGCAAAGTTCTGTTCACGGACCTTCGTTGCCTGTGCTTGGTGCTCCCAACGCGCCACCCGAAGGTTATTTCGCAACCGCGTGTTAACAGAAATTTGAGGCTGCTTCAACCGAAGCTGCAACGGGCCCGCCTAGAGGTCCGTTTTTCTTTTGTCTCAAAACTAACTAGCAATCGCCTGAAAACTCTTTTGCATTGCTTCATCTTTGTGAACAAAAAAAAACGGCACATCAAACTCGACATGCCGGTCACCTTTTGACGCCAGGGGCGTATTTCAAGGTCGGCTCCGCGGATGCTTGCGCACCTCATATCTCGGGGGGCTGCCCGCGAGATCATTCTCTCGGTCCTGCACGCTGTGCTTCCAGACCTTCGAGCGCATCAAAGCCCTCCGCCCTATCCTACACAAGCCTCATCGGTGACAGGAAAAGACTAGCACGAGACGAGAAATAAGTGAAAACTACGGCTCTATCAAGCTACTTTTTAATATTGACTGATAGCATATTGTATGCTATCATGTGTAGTCCGATGAATTCCTCATCGGCATCACCCACCTTACCAATTGGAGGTTTCGAATGAACAAGCTTTTTTCCACTCTGGCCGCCACACTGATGGTCGTCGCTTTCGGCGCGAATGCCCAAACCGTGACAGACGAGGCCATCTGCCGTGCTGCCGGTATCGGCGCTGGCAACATCAGCAACTATAAGGCCGCGTATTTCGATGAGAATCCTAACGAGACGATGCTGGTCATCTTGTCGGCAACGGTCAGGCTTAGCAAACAACCACGCTACTTGCAAGAAAAGGTAAACGTCGCCAAGATCAACGCTGCTTCGCCGAAGTCTTGGCCCTCCGTCCAGGCCGCCCTGAACGAATTCAACAAACTCTGCCCCTGTGGCGGCCAGTCGCCCTGCAATTTCGGGGATACCCCAACCAAGATCGAGAAGGTGAACTGAACTTATTCACCAAGGCTGTCCCAAACGGGACTACAACGGCTCGCCCACAAAGCGAGCCGTCTTTCTTTTTGCCTCTTAGCCTGCTAGTGACCGCTTGAATCCTTGCTCTATCACCTGGTGGTCGAGGTCTTGGCCGATGACGACGATGACGGATTCACGCTTTTCGTTACTGTGCCAGGCGCGATCTGGAGTGACGGTATAGAGCACGTGCACGCCCTGCAGGATAGCGCGCTTCCCCGAGTATTCGTCCGAATAAATGATGCCTTTATAGCGCAAGAGATTCGGCCCCAGACTGTTCTGTAAGTCGCCAATCCAGCTATAGAGCCGGTCGATGTCGATCGGCGTGTCGGTACGGAGGACGACGCTCGATATCCCCGCTATATGACTGGTGTGGTCATGGTCCGCGTGATCATGACCAGTATGTTCATATGTGATGTCGGGCGCGGCAAAGAAACGCCTTTCGCGGAAGAGCTCGGCATTCGGGATCACTCCCATAGTCGTCGCCACGATCGGCGCGGCGGGATTGATGGCACGGATCTTCGCTTCGATTTCTTGTATTCGTCCTTTTCTGTCTTCGCCTTCCGGCGCGAGGTCGGTCTTAGACAAGAGTATCAGGTCCGCGAGTGCGATCTGCTCGGCAGCGA
>JBATNG010000023.1:0-26927 GCA_049290235.1 Candidatus Moraniibacteriota bacterium
CAAACTCGACTACGGGCAGCTGCAACTATACCGTCCAGGCGGGCGATACGTCGGCTGATCTGAATGTGAACACTGTCGCTGGCGTCATCCGGGATCAAGCCGGCAATGCGATGACCAACTTTGTTCCAACTACAAATCTGTCCGTCAACAAGGCCATCGTCATCGATACGACTGCGCCGGTGATCACGGTCGTGTCACCGATCCCGAGCGTCACTCGGGACTCGACACCGTACTATGTGTTCAATTCGACCCGTTCGGGGACGATTTCCTACGGCGGCGGCTGCACTTCGAGTACGACCGCAGCAGTGTCTGGGAGCAATACGGTTACGATGAATACCCTCAGTCGTGGCACGTACTCTGCGTGCACGCTGACGGTTACGCCTCCTTCAGGGAGCGCGAGCAATGTGCTCAGCATCGCATCATTTGTCGTCACGTATGCGAGCGATCTGAACCTCGATCGGGCGGTGAATGTCATCGACTTCGGTATCCTGAAGACGAATTACAGCACCACGAACGCGGCGGGCGATGTCAATTCCGACGGCCAAGTCAATGTACTGGATTTCGGAGTGCTCCATGGAGAATACGGCGGCAGCGTATAATGACAGTCGACGAAGTAACCGCGCAGTCCTCTGTCAAAACATAACCTGGATAAAAAAACCATCATGGACGAAACACAGCATACCAATGAGAGAGGATCTCGAAGCGCAGTGATCCTGGGAGTGATTATCCTCGTGTGTGCGGTCGTGGGCGTGGCAGTGTGGAAGTATCGTGGCATGTCCGTGGATGATCAGGCTGCTGCAGTACCGCCGGTGGCTGCTCCTTCGCCCGAGGGAGTACAAGGACTGGCCGTGACGCCTCAAACACCGGTGTCGGTTCCGGCAGCGTCAGCGAATGCCGAAAGCGTACTGGAATTCACCCCGGAGACGACATCGGTGGCAGCGGGACAGTCGTTCACTTTGGACGCGATTGTCCGCCCAGGCAAGAATCGTGTTAGTGGCGCTGAACTTCATGTGCGCTATGACTCCAAGAAGGTGAAGCTTGTTGCTATCAAAGCATCGCCACTTTTTTCTCTCGAACTCCAGTCGTCGAAGATTGACAATGTCGCTGGAACGGCTTCCATTGCCTTGGCTACTCAGCTCAGCGAGGCATCGGTCGATGCTGCCCAAACCATTGCGACATTTTCTTTCGAGGCGCTGGCATCAGGGGGGTCGACGAGTATTGCCATCGCCGATACATCGCTCGTTTCCGCAGATCGAGAAGTGAGCAATGTCTTGAAAGCAGTGAAGGCTACTCAGGTGATGATCACGGCCAAAGAGTGATAGTAATGAAAGCGCGATGAAGATAACCTACGAGATATACTGGCTATGGATGTAATCGCAGGACGCTCTGTACGAGACATTATGCGGTCTGAGGTCGTTTCAGTCGCACCGGACCAGCTGGTTCAAGATGTGGCCGATGTGCTCATGAAGCGGAGTATCCATGGTGTGCCCGTCATTGATGCAGAAGACAAGGTCGTTGGGATAGTGACGGAGTCTGATTTCTTCATGAAGGATCGGGCGACACTCCATATCCCATCGTTCATGGATATCATGCAGAAGACGATGGTCGCCAAAGCACTGGGCGATGCAGATCGTGCGATCATCGAGCGGATCCTCTCGGCCCGAGTGAAAGATATCATGACGTCGGAGTGCCTGACAGTCTATGAGGTGACCCCACTCCAGGATTTGCTGCAGATATTTGCCACGACTCACTACAAGACAGTTCCCGTTGTCGATGGCAGCCGTCGATTGGTAGGCGTCGTGACAGTGACGGATATGCTCTCGGCGATTACTCCAGCGGCTTCACTCTCGGGCGGCGGAGGACTGGATGACAAGGGGGCGAGTGCGGCGTAGCAGAAAGTGGCGGGATGATATACAATTAAGGTAAACTGATTCGAAGGGTGAGAACATAGCATGATTTTGAGAATTACTATGAAGAGAAGATTCAATGTGAGTGGAGCGGCGGCTTGGGTGTTCGGACTCGCGGCGTTTTTCGTGTCATCTGGGGTAGCGAGTGCTGGATCGGCGCATCTCACCTGGAGCGCCAATGCCGATTCTGACCTGGCCGGGTACACGATTTACTATGCGACCTCATCTCATTCAGGGACATGTCCGACGGGGTATACCAGCAGCCAGAACGCGGGCAATGTCACATCGTATTGGTTCGACAACCTGACCGCGGGGCAGACGTATTATTTTCAATTGACGGCCAAAGATACCTCGAACAATGAGAGTGGGTGTTCGACCAGTCCGGGTGAAGTTTCCAAGCTCATCACGTATCGGAGCGACTTGAATGCGTCCCATAGCGTGAACGTGCTCGATTTCGGGATCATGCATACGAACTATGGCAATACGACACCGGGGAATGTCGCCGACATCAACCGCGACAATGCCGTAAACGTTTTGGATTTCGGTATACTGCACGGCGAGTACGGCGGTAGTTTCTGATCAAGTCTGAGTCCTCGGTACTCAGAACAGTGAAGTTACGGATTCATGGATAAACAACAACATACGGCACATATGAGTCAGACGAAAATAAAGCGGTACGGGATGCAAGGGGTGTCGATGCTAGTTTTTTCGGCCTTCGTCCTGCCGCTCTTTCTCTCGATCGTCTCACCGGCTCAGGCAGCGGCTGATACCGAACTCTACTTCAATCCCGCAAGCCCCTCACAGACCGTAGGAGATGATTTCGATCTGGTTGCGACCATCGATCCCGGAACGAATGCTGTCAGTGCTGTTGAGATGCATATCACGTTCGATCAGACCAAACTCAGACTCGACAATATCACTGCTTCAGGGACGTTCTCTCTCGAACTCGCCGCTGAAGTGATCAATAATACGAATGGGACCGCCTCTATCGCCCTGGGCGTACCCCTCGCCAATCCATCTGTGACGACGACGACCGCGGTCGCAACCTTTGCCTTTCATGCCCTCGCCACAGCCACCAATTCACCTGTGACTTTCACGACGGCTTCACTCGCCTCAGCCGATGGGGAGTCTGGCAATGCGATTGCAACTCGGACCCCAGCTTCGGTGACCATCGCAGCACTTGGATCGGACACGACGGCTCCGGTCCGGAGTGCGGGTTCACCGAGTGGAGCACTCGCGGCTGGCACGACCTCGACGTCCGTCTCGCTCACTACGGATGAGTATGCGACATGCAAGTACGCGACCACGACTGGGGTCGCATATGCCTGGATGACGAACACCTTCACGACGACCGCCGGGACGAGTCACTCATTTACGGCATCGGGCCTGGCCAATGGCGGGAGCTATGCGTACTCGGTACGCTGTCAGGATGGTTCGACGAATACCAATACTGATGATTACACTGTCTCGTTTACGGTTGCCTCGACGAGCGATTCCTCGGACGATGGCGGCGGTGGTGATCACAAGAAGAAAGTCTCACCGAGAAAAATTACGAATTCAGTGAAATCGGTGAAACGCGGAGGAACCCTGACGCAGCGCGGGAAGAAGTTCTCCAAGAATTCCATCGTTGCGCTCTACTTCTCCAAACCAAACGGAACGTACTATCCACCGATGAAGATTAAGACGAGTGGTAGCGGAGCTTTCATGCTGAAATATCGAGTCACCAAGCCGCCAGGAAAATACAGCTGGTATGTTGTCGATACCAAGACTGGGAGGAAGAGTAAAGTGCTCACCTACACGGTGAAATAGAATTCTTCTTCAACTATGATGGGTGGTGGGTGGAGAATCACATATGGAGTAGGAGCGGTCGCGACGTTGGCGGCCGCTTTCGTTGGATACTTTATGCTCTCATCGCCAAGGCTCCAGGCGCCACTGTCTGAGTCGGGGGTAGTATTCCCAGAGGGGGAGTCTGTTGTTCCTGTGACCATGCCGCCTGCTGAGAAAAAAGGTGAGCAGAAGAAAGAGGACAGTATACTAGCTGAAATTGATGGTCGGATACAGGTGATTCGTTTACCGGGCGGTGAACAGCGATCCGTCGATCTGCCAGCGAAACCTTTGCAAGCTGTGATGACAGCACGGTATCAAGGTCTTGATCCGTCACTCCAGCAGCCAGGGGCACCCTTCTTGTGGTTTCATAACTCATCGGGAAAGATGATTTTCGGACGTATGGTGGCCGCTGACGGGCGAGATACGGCCCCAGTGTACGCTTGTGATACAGAGACTCACGCTTGTCAGAAAACAGCAGTCGACAGTTCGCAAGCTGGTGGTCAGGGAGATGTAGCCGTGGTGCCGCGAGGCGCTGTAAGCCAGACGGAGAAGTATCTCGTGACGGTCGCCCAACACGATATCCCGTATATCGAAACGGGGACGCGATGGGATTTGCTCGTGTATGCGGCAGACCATTTGAATGAGCCACAGTGGACGATCAATATCTCAGCGGCCATCGATCGGAGTCCGGAGACCGGTTATGATAGTGTCTCGTCAGTCGCTTGGAGTCCGGATGAGGAACGGGTGGCGGTGGCATCATCTTGGAAGATTGTCATTGCGGATATCCGATCGGGTTCGGTGACGAGTGTATTTAAAGCACCTGCTCCTGTGGATGAAGACACCGATCCAGCCTGGGACAATAGCGCCCTTGTGTGGTCGCCGAGCGGTCGTTACATCGCCTTTGCGAGCTATTCAGAAGCGGCGGGCGCGAGTGAAGTGTCAGATGAGGAAGCGGTAGCTGACGTATTGACCATCATTGATCTGGAGCAGGGGAATGCGGTCAAAGCTCTGGTTCGGGCCAAAAGCGTTCGTCTCATCGGTGATGAATGATACTCGGCCGTTTGACGGTCTCGGGGCGAGCGGATACACTAGGACAGTCCTCTTTTATCCTTGGTCCTGGTGTTTGGCTCGGGAAGATCTACAAAATCAGGTAAAAGGACTTAAGGACTCATCAAATCCTCGGCCAACAGTCAAGATAGCGGAGCATCGTATAGTGGCAGTACGTCTGCTTTGGGAGCAGATAGTCCCGGTTCCCTGTCCGCCGACAGGCGGGGATTCCGGAAGAAATTGATAATCGGGGCATCGTATACCGGTAGTACGTCTGCTTTGGGAGCAGATAGACTGGGTTCAATTCCCAGTGCCCCGACAATGATTATTTCCTATGAGGAAGGAATACAAGAAACTAGTGCGTGATCGGATCCCGGACATCATCCGAGAAAAGGGGAGTGTTCCGGAAACACGGATTCTCAGAGAGACTGAGTATCTTCAGGAACTCAAGAAAAAATTCCAGGAAGAGCTGGACGAATATCTCGCTGCCGATACATCTGAAGCGCGGCTCGAGGAGATGGCCGATATCTTCGAAGTTATTACAGCCTTGAATGCCACCGAAGGGCGCAGTGTCGAGCAGGTGATTGAGACGCAGAAAAAGAAGCGTGAAGACCGAGGCGCTTTCGAGGAGCGAATTTTCCTCGAATCAGTGGAGGAGGAAAATAATGAAATGTAGCGTTGTTTTTGTGTCATCTCGACCGAGTCTGCGAGTGGAGAGATCTTAATTGAAGGGCAGAATCCAGCATGGGAGGACTTATCGCTTAATCTCTGATGAGATATCCCTCGACTTCGCTCGGGATGATAATACACTGCCTATGAAAAAAGTCGTGACCATTGGTGGGGGGACGGGGAGCTTCATGCTCCTGTCGGGTCTGAAGGAATACCCGGTTGAACTGTCGGCGATCGTCTCCATGGCGGACGATGGGGGGTCGACGGGCGTGCTCCGCGATGAACTTGGCGTCTTGCCACCAGGCGATGTCCGCCAATGCCTCGTCGCACTCTCTGAAACACCGGAACTGTTGCGTGAACTGATGAATTACCGTTTCGAGAACGGTGGTCTCGAGGGGCATAGTTTCGGTAATCTCCTCCTCTCGGCGCTCGAGAAAATCACGGGCGATTTCGGTGAGGGTGTGCGTGAAGCAGCCCGGATACTCAATGTCCGGGGCGAAGTGGTCCCGGTGACACTCTCCGACACTCGGCTCTACATGGAGCTCGAAAATGGTAAGCGCCTCTCTGGCGAGCATGAGATCAATACCGATACGGCATTCGAGCGAGTCGGTGTGAAACGAGTGTTTTTGAAGCCTATTCCCAAATCGAATCCGCTGGCCGTCAAACGGATTCTCGAAGCGGATCTCGTGGTCATCGGTCCGGGGAGCCACTATTGTGCCATCCTTCCGAATCTCTTGGTCCCAGGTATCGCAGAGGCTCTGCGGCAGACGAAGGCCAAGATCGTATATAATTGCAATCTGATCTCCAAACACGGGCAAACCGATCGGTTTGCACTCGAGGATTATGTCGATGCGCTCCACGCCCTCATCGGGAAACCGCGGATTGATTTCGTCACCTACAACACAGCCCGACCGGCTTCTCGGCTCTTGAAGAAATATGCTGTGGAGGGCAGTCTGGTCGATTTCCGCCAAGATGATTCCAAGCGCCGGTACAGAGTGATTCAGACTGACCTGTTGGACACCGAGAAGGTAACGCGTCGGCGTGAAGACAAAATCGCCTATACTCGCGCTTTCATCCGACATGACTCGAAGAAACTGGCCACAGTGCTCATGCTCCTCCTCGAGATCGGGGAGTACGAGGGTATTTTGAAGAAAATCGTTTAGGTGAGTATTGAACCCCGAACAAAGAATTTTGATTCTCAGTTATGCCCAAGAAACAAGGGACAGGAATCATTTTCTACGACGCAGCTCGGGATCGAATTCTCCTGTTTCGTCGTGATGCGATCCCGACCATTCCCTTTCCGGGAATGCTAGATATCATCGGCGGGGCGGTTGAAGCGGGTGAAACACCAGTCCAGACGATCAAACGCGAGGTCTTTGAGGAACTCTTCGATCGTCGCACCGGGGAGGGGTATCGGTTGAAATCTCTTACTCTCTTCAGGCGGTTCACGGATGTGCTCGGTATCGATGAGTATATCTACAGCCAACCGATTGACTTCTCAATCGAGGATATCGACTTGCTCGAAGGAGAGCGGCTCGTTTGGTTAGGGCGTAAGGATCTCACCGGTCTCAAAATGGCCTACGGATATGAGGCAGTAGTGAAGCAGTTTTTTGAATCAGAGTTCATGAGAGGGCGTAAATAATGCTTGTGATAAGACCTTATCTATAGTTGTCAGGGTGGGATGGACGGGTTAGTATGGATGTAGTTCTTTCGGGAGCGTCGGGAGTGGGCGGACCAGTGTGGCTTCGGGTGGATACCCGCGAGAGGCCAGAGTGGCCCGCTTGCTCGCCTCTTCGGCTAGTACGGGACTCCTACAAGGAGAAATGCCATGAGAAAGATGTCCCCCCACGATCCACCCACGGTCGGCGGCGCGAACGCACTCGACTTCAAGGCGATGAGTCTGGCCGAACGCGACGATCTCGGCGAAAACGCGGTGCTCGAAATCGGCGAAAGCATTCCTGACGGCGACGGCTGAAACCAGCGTTGCCGAACCTGGCCCCCGCAGACATAATCGTCTCGGGGGCCAAACTTATTCTGAGACGAAGGGGCAAGGATACTGTGAGTTTTCTTGGATTTTGGCTTACGAGAGGGGAAAGGAGCCCAGAGTCAGCGGATGTTGACAGGATGGTTCGGCTGTGCTATACTCCCTCTTCGAGATAGAAGGCTTGAATCCCTGAGAGAGAAAGCCGTACCGAAGTTTGTATGCCCCAAGGTGTCAGCGAATATGCTGGGCACGCGGCGACACAAAAGATAGAGCCGTACCGTTTTTCTCTCACGGATTCAAGAATTGACCGTTCCTTGCTCACAGGCTGTGCTACGAGACGAGTGGATGGACCGATGCCGCTTTCCAAGTATCAAGGAAGGCCGTAGCTGTCCGTTCGCTCACTCTTTGTGGTAGCGACGGGAATCTCCCAATAACCTCGCGAAAGGAGGTCACCACATGTCTGCCCATGAGTACGCCGAGATGAAAGCTCATCGCCATAAATTAACCCCGCGGACAATGTTCGTAGGGGTTTTTACTTTTTAGGAAACTTTAGGACACTTGAGAGATTCAGAGTGCGAGTGGCCGCGTCGGTCGTGCGACCGCACCGGGATCGGTCTTCCATTCGTCCGAGACATCGACGTAGAGTTCGAGCTCATTGCCATCGGGATCGAGTATGTACAGGCTGTGCGTCACCGTGTGATCAGCCAGACCGATAATCGTCACGCCAGCCTTTTCGAGCTCGGCCTTTGCCTGTCGCAATTCCTCGTCCGTGTTGCCGATTTTCAAACCAATATGGTAGAGACCGGGTTCGGGTACGTGTTTGGGCCGGGGAATGCCACCAATACCGATGAGGAGTAATTCGTGATGGGTCCGGCCGGTAGTGAAGAGCGCCGCGCCAGGCATGTCGCTCGCAATTTCCGGAAAGCCAAGCAGGTCACGATAGAAAGCCTGCGAACGGGCGAGATCCGAGACGTAGAGGACGACATGACCGAGTTCGTGAATTTTCATAGGGTGTGGTTTCAATGACCCCCTGTATCATACTAAATGCGGGGAATCGCCGCTTCTGGGCTGTGATGCTACACCTTTTGACTTGTGACTCCGAAGCCGCTACAATTGTCTCGTTATGGCCAATTTTTCCCTGAAATACAAAGCCAAGGTCCAAGTGGCGGATGGTACCTGGTCTTTTATCTTCGAAAAGCCAGCTGACTTCTCCTTCGAGGCGGGTCAGTATGTGGCACTCGTCTTGCCGCGTCTCGTCGTCCCTGACAAACGTGGCCCGGTCCGCTCTCTCTCAATCTGTTCCGCGCCCTGTGAACCGGACCTTGTCTTTACGGTTCGGATTACCGACAGCGGTTACAAACAGACGCTCATGACGCTCGTTCCCGGTGATGTGGCCCAAGCGACGAAGCCCATCGGTCACTTCACGCTCTCGCATGCGGCCGATGGCCAGCGCATCGTATTCCTCACTGGCGGAATCGGTATCACTCCGGTCCGGAGCATCTTGATAGAGGCGGCCCCGGCGCGATCTATCCGACCATTCACCTGTTTCTACTCGAACCGGATGCCGAAGGACGCGGCGTTCCATGAAGAATTGAAAACCCTCTCGCTCCCAGACTATTCTTATGTGGCGACTTTTACCCAGGAGGCGTCGGTCAGTACTGGTGCTGCTGATGAGCGCGGCTACATCACTGCGGAAATGCTCCGCAAGTATGTGCCCGCCGGAGAGATCTTGACGAGCTGGTACTACCTCGTCGGCGCTCCCACCTTCATCGGGGCGATGGAGACCCTGCTCGAAAGCATGGGCATCGCGAAGGAGCGCAGTGTGAATGACCCCTTCACAGGCATGTCGTCCGCGACGCAGGTGGTGAAGTAGGCAGATCGCGAGAATAGCACCCTCCTCCGTCCATCGGTAATCTCAGAACTCCGGAGGGGCAGCCAATGGTAGTGCGGAGCAGAAAAGCGGGATTAGTATAATGGTAGTACATCACCCTTCCAAGGTGAGGGCGCCGGTTCGATTCCGGTATCCCGCTCAAAGAACGTAGTGTGACTCGCGGGTTCCCTGCCCGCCGGCAGGCGGGGATTCCCGTCTCTCGCTCACGGTATGGCAGACGGGGGTCCCGGTATCCCACTCCAGATTAAGATAGACTCAATACAATTAAGATTCCCGCTTGCCCTGCCAAAGCTTGCAGAGCGGTGGCGGGTCTCTCGCTCAGTAGATTGTCTCACTCAGGGCTTTTTTTGTATCTGTGGTATACCATCACACCCATGCATTGGTGTGATGGTATACTAGTGGGACCAATATGCTTGCCTTTCGCCAAAACATGGACCGGAGGGAAAAGCGTTTCCTTTCCTTTCAGGCCCTCATCGTTGCCCTTATTGTGGTCTTTGCTTTGGGCGGGACCTATCTCTTCATGCGGCCGAAGCCGGCTCCGGCAGTGGAGCCAGCGCCGAATCCGCAGCCTTTGTCCGAATGGGTGAATCCGGCCGTCGTGTGGGATGAGGCTGCTGGGGAAGCCGAAGAGGCTGAAAAACCGATTGAGGAATTGCTCGAGTTGCCGCCCTTGCCTCCGCCTCCACCGCCATCGATGGATCGGATGAAGAACAAGGGTTGCGTGGCGGATGGCTTTCTCTCGGGTTACGGTGATGATATCAACAGCGCCATCGCGCTCGTCAATCGGTCCGAATGCTACTACTTGCACCGCGCGCTCGAGACGTGGCTCAAGCCGCCGGATTTCAAGTTGGCCCGGAAGATCGTCTCGAAGATCGAGCGCAAGGATATCGTCTATGGCATGTTCATCGCCGAGGCGATCTCAACGAATGAGGATTATTATTTCCCGGCCGAGGAGCGCGAGTTTGAGTTCAAGGAGATGTGTCGCAACGGGACGAAGAACGTGTGGGGTGAACACACCTGCAAGCCATCGTTTGAACGACTCGAATATCGCAAGTACCTGAAATACATCACCGAGCGAGCGATGGATATGGGTGTTCAGAGCTTTCTGTTCGGGCAAATATTTTATCAGGAGAAGAATGATCTGTCTCAGGCGATCATCCCGGATATCATCCGCGGAATGCGTGAGTATGCGGAGTTTCGCGGGATGGAGATCATCATTGGGGCACAGACAAACGATATCACCGATCCGACGTATCTCGGCTATTTTGATTTCATCGAAGGCGGGGTGGGGATTGACAGCACGGGTGAGGTTCAGGACAACCCATGCCATAGCCGCTGGTGGCAAGAGCCAGGCGACTGGTGCTGGGCGCTCCTCTGGCATCCCAACTACAAGGACAAGGCGAAGAATGTTTTTGTCCATTTCGATTGGAGCGGGAAAATTGGGGATGATATGAGTGTCTTCACTCGGATGAGCCAGGACCGGCGGGCCTCGACGATGCGGCGGCTGCATGATCGGTTTCAGCGGGAACGTGTTGGATTCCTCCTGCCGCTCATGGCGACGCTCCATCGGGAGAACAATGGCTGCTACGGTCCGAAGAAACGGTACTACTCCGCCCATCGCAAATACACGTGTCAGGATGAAGACACGATCAACGCCATCTTGAAGTGAAACGACAGTCGATGGCACGGGAGCATCAAGGGTCCAGGTTGGCGGAGCGAGATGGTATACTAGTGGATATGGACGGATCTCTCCCGACGAAGCGATTCCAGAGACGCGCTGAGGATTTCAGCTGCGCGCATTGTTCGTTCGAAGTCATCGGCAATGGATTCACCAACCATTGTCCACGTTGTCTCTACAGTCAGCACGTCGATATTCATCCCGGAGACCGGACGGCGGGCTGCGGTGGGCTGATGGAACCGGTCGGAATCGAACCGTTCGGTCAAAGTTGGAAGATCCTCCATCGTTGCCGGACATGCGGCCATGAACGCAAGAATAAGGTCGTCTCGGAGGATGACTTTGAGGCAGTGCTCGCACTTCAACAAGCGGCGAACCGGAAGCGCTTTTATGCTTCGCGGTAGGGATACTCGGATCAGGAAGACGGAAGTCCAATGAAAAAAATAAAACATGATGACGGCTGATACCCCAAGAGGAGTGTCAATCGGCGAATGACTCGGTATGCAGTGGAAAAAGATGGCTCTGCCAGAGCCGGAAGATGTCATCGTTGAGCTCGGTTCGCGAAAGAGTGGCTTGTCGCAGGCAGAGGTACGCGAGCGGCTCAACGAATACGGTCCGAATCGCCTGACCGAGGAGGTTTCGCCGTGGCCGGACATGCTCAAACGGCGTTTCCGTTCGTCTTTCCTCTATCTCTTGCTGGCGGCGGCACTCCTGTCATTCATCCTCGGTGAGCGGCTCGAGGCGGCCCTGATACTCGTTTTCGTCTTCATCAACGTCGCACTCGAGAGCTATCAGGAGTATCACTCCGAGCAGAGCATCCGATTGCTCCGCCGATATCTCGTCTCGCATGTGAGGGTCAGACGAGGCGGCGAGATAGTCCTGGTAGAAAATGAGAACATTGTTCCAGGTGATATCGTTCTCGTCGAAGCAGGCGACCGACTGGCAGCGGATGTCCGCTTCATCGGTTCGACCGCTCTCATGATCGATGAGAGTGTGATGAGTGGCGAGTCAGTGCCGGTCACCAAGACCCATGGGCTATTAGTTTTCCCCAAAGGTGATCAGTCAGAAGCAGCGAATATCGGATTTGCCGGAACCGTGGTCACCTCTGGTCGGGGTGAAGGTGTCGTCATCGCGACGGGCAAAGCGACATCGCTCGGTGACATCGCGACCATGACCGAGGAACCACGCCACGAGACGACCTTCGAAAAGGGGATCAATCACTTCAGTCGTTTCATCTTGCGGCTGGTTGCCGGGACGCTCTTCTTCATCTTTATCGCCAATATCTTCCTCCGTCGGGGCGAGACGAATATCGCGGAACTCCTCATCTTTTCATTAGCTCTGGCAGTCTCGGTTATCCCCGAGGCGCTGCCGGTCATCACGACGGTGACACTCTCGCGGGGATCGATTCGACTGGCACGGAAAAAGGTCGTCGTGAAACGTCTCTCAGCAATTGAAGACCTCGGCAGTATCAGTGTCCTGTGTACGGACAAGACCGGGACGTTGACCGAAAATGCCCTGGCGGTCGCGGATGTCCAATCTGAGGACCGGAGTTTCTGTCTCCGCCTGGCCAGTATCGCTTCGGTCCAGACGCCGCTCAATCGTTCACTCTTGCATGACCCGTTCGATCTTGCCTTGTGGCACGCACTCTCTGACGCAGAGAAAATCCGCGTGGCTGGTATCGCTCGGATTGATGCTTTGCCCTTTGATCCTGGTCGGCGTCGCAACAGTGTCCTGGTCCAATTGGAACGCAAGACGACCTTGATCGTGCGAGGCGCATTTGAAGAGATTATCAATCGGTGCACCGGACTTTCGGAAGACGACCGCACCCGTCTCATCGGTTGGGGGGATGCAGCGGGCAAAGAGGGGAAGCGCGTGCTCGCTGTCGCGATGCGTTTATCGCCGAGGAAGCGCGTGATCACTGCCGCAGCAGAAGAAGGGCTCATTTATGTCGGGATGGTCGCCTTCCTTGACCCACTGAAGAAGTCCGCTGCGAAGACGATCCTCGATGCCCGTGCGCTCGGTATCGCCGTGAAGATCGTAACGGGGGATAGTCGCGATGTCGCAGGGGCCGTCGCCAAGGCGGTGGGTCTCGTGCAGGACCCGAGTGAAGTCATCACCGGTTCGGAGCTTGAGGCGCTCCCGGCGGCCCTCCAACGTGAACGGGTCGAACACTGCCACGTCTTCGCCAGGGTTTCCCCAGCCCAGAAGCATCTCATCATCGGGCTGCTGCAGGAGAAGCACGAGGTGGGATTTCTCGGCGAGGGCATCAATGATGCACCGGCGCTGAAGCTCGCCAATGTCGGTCTCGTGGTCCAGGGAGCGGCGGACATCGCCAAAGAAGCAGCTGATATCGTGCTGCTCCAGCACAACCTGGGCACGGTCATCGAGGGTGTGCGGGAAGGACGGATCATCTTTGCGAATATCCTGAAGTATCTCCGTATTACGCTCACTTCAAACTTCGGAAACTTCTATTCTGTCGCGCTCGCGTCTCTATTCCTTCCATTTGTCCCGCTCTTACCGATTCAGATCCTCCTCCTCAATCTCCTCTCAGACTTTCCGATGGTCGCCGTCGCGACTGACAATGTCGACCAGGAAGAACTGGGGAATCCGCGCTCCTATCAGGTTGGTTCGGTAGTGCTCATGACTATCTTCTTCGGTTTCGTAAGTTCGCTCTTTGACTTTGCGCTCTTTGCGATGTTCTATCGAGAAGGTCCGTCCGCGCTCCAGACTGCCTGGTTCATGCTCTCGCTCGTGACGGAGATCATTCTCATATTTTCACTCAGGACCAAATCATTCTTCCTCTCCGCCCGTCGGCCTTCGTGGGCGCTCATCGGACTCTCCGTGCTCGCACTCGTGGCCGCCTTCGGGGTCGTGGAAACGAGGGTGGGCCGAGAGGTACTGCATTTCTCCTCGGAGAGCGGACATATCTTCATGGTGGTGATGGTGCTCGCTGGGCTCTACTTCATCGCGACCGAATGTGTGAAGCACTATTATGTCCGTCATTTTGAGGCGGTCCGAGGCAAGGCGATATGATCGCTCTGCGACGCATGCTCCGAAAGAAAATGTATCAAGTCTTGCTCACGGGACTCCTCTTCGGTGCACTCTGGTATCAGAAAGAAACCGGTATCCTGCCGGAGTGGCGTGTCCCGGATGCGATACCGGGGAGTACGGTAGCGGTCCGAGTCACCCGTGTTATCGATGGCGATACCTTTGAAATCGAAGGCGGGGAGCGGGTGCGGCTCATCGGCATCGATACGCCCGAGAGCGTGAAGCCGAATACACCGGTCGAGTGCTATGCGGTCGAGTCGAGCGAATATCTGAAGACCCTCATCGAGGGGAAAATGGTGAGGCTCGAACGTGATCGAACAGACCGTGACCGATACGCCCGGCTCTTACGCTACGTCTATCTCGGTGACGTGTTTATCAATGAGTTCATTGTTCGCGAGGGCTATGCCGAATCAGTCAGCTATCGACCAGATACGGCACGCCAAGCAACGCTCGATGAAGCTGAGCGTCAGGCGAAGGCCGAGTCCAAGGGACGATGGGGAATGGGCACCTGTCCGTAGTTCAGGATTTAAAGATCGAAGCCGCAAAGAAAACCCGAGGATATGCAGTGATATCCTCGGACTTCTTGTTTTATTCGCTACAATTTGCGACGGAGCTCCTCCTCAACCCGTTTCAGATTTTCATCGGAGAAGTGATCAGGGGCGTTGGTTCTCAAGTTTTCGACGAGTCGATCGATCTCTTTGTCTGATATCCCGCGTTGCATCCCGTCCTCGTTCAGGTCACCATCGAGCACGGCCCGGACATAACGGATATCATCTTCGGACAAGCCGCGGTCACGGAGTCTGGGGATGACGGATTCTCGGAACTCTTCTCGGGTCACTTTCTTGCTGTCGCTGTCACCAAAGAGCCAGAACATAGGAGATGAGAATAAAGAGTTAGGGAGGAAGAATGAAGAGGAGAGACTTATTGTTTCGCAGCCACTTCAGTCTGAAGTCGATTGAGGAAATCGGAGAGGGAGAGTGAACCGATCTTGCCTTTGGATCGATGCTCGACACTGAGTGTCTCGGCCGCGACTTCCTGATCGCCAAGGACGACGAAATAGGGAACCTTTTCAACTTTCGCATTGCGGACTTTCTTTCCGAGCGACTCATCGCTTCGGTCGAGTTCGGCCCGGATACCGGATTTCAGGAGCTCAGCCAGGATCCCTTCAGCGTAGGTGACATGCTTCTCACTGATCGGCAGCACCTTCACCTGGACGGGTGACAGCCAGAGCGGGAAAGCGCCGGCAGTGTGTTCGATATAGACCGAGAGAAAGCGTTCGATGGATCCCAAGAGCGCTTTGTGAATCATAACGGGTCTTTTCTCTGTCCCATCGGAATCGACATAGCTGAGACCGAATCGCTCTGGCTGGACAAAATCGAGCTGGACGGTCGCGCATTGCCACTCTCGTCCCAACGAATCACGGACCATGAAATCAATCTTCGGTCCGTAGAAAGCAGCTTCACCGGGACCCAGGACGGCTTCGAGAGATTCTTCCTTCGCAACTTTTGAAATGACTGCCTCAGCGCGTTCCCAGGTTTTGGCGTCGCCGAGGAATTTATCCGACTCATCACGGAAAGAAAGCCGGGCGTAGAAGTCGAGCTGGAGCGTGGCGTACAGCTCTTTGACCATGAGGACGACATTTCGGAGCTCAGCTTCGATGTCTTTTTCCTGACAGAAAACATGTCCATCATCCTGAGAGAGTGACCGAACACGCGACAACCCGTGGAGTTCACCACTTTTCTCATCCCGGTAATTAGTGGTGTTTTCCATGTAGCGGACGGGGAGCTCGCGATAGCTCCAGGGTTTCCTCGCGAAGAGCTGGGCGTGGTGGGGACAATTCATCGGTTTCAACATGAAAACATCGTCAGACTCGGCGCTGGTCACCTCGAAACGCTCGGGGTATTTCTCATAGTGGCCGGAGTGTTTGTAGAGCTCGGTGCGAGCCATATGTGGCGTCCAGACGCGTTCGAAACCGTACTGAGCTTGGAGCGTTTGTGAGTAGTTGGAGAGGGTATCGCGCAGGAGACAGCCTTTGGGTGTGAAAAGTGGGAGACCAGAACCGACCAGTTCAGAGAGCGTGAAGAGATCGAGTTCTCGGCCGAGCTTGCGATGGTCGCGCTTCTTGGCTTCTTCTTGCTGGGCGAGATAGGTTCGCAAGTCAGTCTCTGTTTCGAAAGCCAGTCCGTACACTCGGGTGAGCATAGGATTCTTCTCATCGCCCCGCCAGTACGCGCCAGCCAAATGTGTCAGAAGGAAACTTTGCGCATCAATCTCTCCGGTGTTCTCCACATGGCCGCCGGCACACAGATCTATGAAGTCACCGGTTTCGTAAAGCGTAATCGGTACGTCGGATTTTTCGAGGTCATCGATGATCGCGAGTTTAAAGGGATTGCTGTGGAAATGTGCCCGCGCCTCTGTGGGAGTGACGTTTTTGCGGATGAAAGGGAGCTTCTTATTGACGCACTTACGCATGACTTTCTCAAACGCCTTGAAGTCTTCGGGTGTCGGAGTATGTCCCAGAGAGAATTGGATATCATAGTAAAACCCCTGTTCGGTCACGGGGCCGACAGAAAGCAGTGCCTTCGGATCATGTTCGAGGGCAGCGATGGCCAAGAGGTGGGCCAAAGAGTGCCTTTTTTCTTCGATGGAGGCCATAATGTTCTCTATCTTAGCCGGAATTGGGTATTTCTGCAAAAGGAAAGCCGCCCGTTGTTGGGCGGTGAAACCCTTGGATTTTCGAAGGTTATTTTTTCTCCTCGACTTCCTGGAACGAGAGCACGAGGTCTTTCTTCAGGTCGACAGACTGGCTCACGATCGTACCGTCCTTGCGCTTGATAGTGATCGTGACCGGAGTGGTGCCGACACCGGACTGCTTTTGGAGTAGGAGCTGATAGCCTTCTTCCTTGATAGTGTCAGGGAGCTCGTACTTGATCATGCCGGGTGTTTCGTGATTCATGACTGCATCGACGAAGACACCAAAATAGGTCTTGTTGAAGGCCTCATCGGTGAGGGGGTAACTCACGAGCTGGCGTTCGAGGAGCTTCGCACCTTTCGGGACATACGCACGCAGGTACGAGTGATAGTCGCTCGTCCGCCAATCGCCATAGGTCGCGCGATGTTTGTAGGTGTGGGTGAGTGTAGCGATGGGTTTTTCGCCGGTGAAGTCGACTTCATAGTTCACGGACCGATTGACGAAATAGTCACTCTTCAAAGCGCCCAAGTTCGCATCGACAAGCATCAGGTAGTCATTGTTCCAGTCAGTGTTGACTGTCCCATCCCACTTCACGCTGGTGACGATGCTCTGGAGTGTTGGGTCCTTGAAAAAGAGCATCACGTTCTTTTCGCCGAGCTCGCGGTGGGCAAACTCGATCATCTTCGGAATATTTTCGACGGTTGCGAGGCGTTTCACCATCTCGGTGGCGAGGACTTTCATGATGGCCTTGCGGTTTTGCTTCAATTCAGCGGCGACATCATCGCCGAGATAGGCCTTCTCGACGACCTCTTCGAGCTTCAACGCGCCGCCGTCAGAGGTAAAGGTGGTGGAGTAACCCGGGGGCGTGATCGGACCGGTGATGGCCAGCGCATGATCGAAGACATTGGCATTGATGGCGATGACACCGTCGAATTTCTGACCACCACCTGCGAGCCGATAGAAGTATTCCGCCTTGGCAGCATTGGTCGGGAAGTCTGGCGAAAAATTTGAGTCACGCATTTTCCAGCGCTTCAACTGGAGTTTCCGAGTGAGGGGATAGGGCGGGGTGATTTTCACCGTGATGCGCTGGTCGAGCAGGTTGGCATCTTCGACGAAGGTTGAGAGTACTTGGCCATCTTTCACTTTGACGATCGCGTACTGACCGAGGAAACCGCCACCGGGACGAAGTTCGTAGTTATTTTGGAGCAGTACGAGGTACGTGCGCTGGACCCCGTCCTTTTTCAGGAGTGCATCAGCGAGTTGATTCACGGCTTCAAGCTCTTGCTTTGTGTCAGCCTCGAGCGGAAGAAATTTGGAGACTTTGGCGATCGCTGAGAGGCCGCCGAGGGCGAATTCCTGCTTGTGATCCTTCGCGAAGAACGCGGTCGCTCCGCCAGCAAGGATGAGGATAATGAAGAGAGCGATGAAGAAACGCTTCCAAGTGAACCAAGACACCTTTTTCGGTGAGGAGAGTATTGGGTTGGGGTTTATAGCCATAGCGATGGTTGGAAATTTTTATTTTCTCGGGGAAGAAAAGATGCAGTAGTGAACCATGTCGGCATGAGGGCTGAGAATTACATCGATTTTAGACTCCCGTATGATACCAAGAAGGGAGGACTTTGACGAACACTTGATTTGCCCCGCTCGATAAGCTATAAATATGATGTTTCACAACTCGTGAAGCGATCATGTAGCAGGTAGTACGTGTGTGCGGTCGAATCAGGCCGATGAGCCCGCCTGTAGTAATACGCCAGCCCGACAGATGTTGTCATCCTGGCGGGCGCAGCGTTTCGGGTAGGTATAATGGTAGTATCTACCAGCAGGCAGTCGCGACCTTAGTTAGTGGCAAATGAATTTCCGACTTCCCAATAAGCGGGTATAGTATAGTGGTAATACGTGACCTTCCCAAGGTTAAGCGACGAGTTCGATTCTCGTTACCCGCTCATTAGATTATTTTGGGTTAGAGCCTGGGTCCCAGGGATTTTTCATCTGCCCTCGTTCTGACTTGGATGGCTGTATCTCATTCCGTATCCAGCAGGCAGAAGTACAATGAAATAAATATATGACGAACAAGAATTTTACCTACGGGGAGGCGTTCCGTGCCGGATGGACGAAACTGAAGGAACAGTGGGTCTTTCTCCTGGTCAGTTATGCGACGATCATTTTCGTGAGCGGCATCTTCAGCGGACTTGCCGAAGGCTTGTATAAAGACATCGAACCAACCTCGAGTCTCCTCGTGCTCATCGGAGTCTTCCTCCGAATTTGGCTGAACTATAATTTTCTCGTCATCACTATTCGCCTTTTCGACGGCGTGAAGCCCGCGTGGCGCGATCTGTTTGCCTGGCACGACGAGATGCTGGCGTATATCGGCGCATCCATCCTCTACGTACTCATCGTCACCCTTGGCCTACTGGTCTTTGTCATACCGGGGATATACCTCGCGATAAAGTACAATTTTTATAGCCTCCTCATCGCCGACAAGAGGCTAGGCGCCTTCGATGCACTGAAAGCGAGCGGGCAGCTCACCGAGGGTGTGAAATGGTCCCTCATCGGATTCAGTGTTGCTTCGTTCGGCGTCATCTTGCTTGGTATGCTCGCTCTGTTGATCGGCCTCTTCGTTGCTGTCCCAGTCATCTCGTTGGCCTATATTTTCGTCTACCGTACCCTCTACGATCAGACCTTTGATCTCGCGACGGCGACTCCGGGCACGGTCGTGACTTCTCCGGCAGTCGATTCATCACTTGTTACTGTGCCAGAGTCGAGGGATACGCTGGCTGTTGAGTCGAAGACGCCCAAAGTGATGGTGACCTCCGTACCAGAGAAGGCCGAGGCTGCGAAAATTGAAACTACTCCGACCCCGTAGTGGCGACCGATGTCTGGTTCAGCCAGTCGTTCAAGAACGTATTCAAGTGACTCTGCCATTCGGCGAGGGAAGTTGTGTCGCCAAACCAATCGACGAAATGAAACACGGAAAATAGGGATGCCAGAGAGGAGAACTGAAGATTCTGGAACACGAGAGAAAGCTCGGGTGCCTGTTCAGTAGATTCGGTTACATCGTTGCTTTCCTCCTCGACTGGTGGCGGAGTGCTGTTTTCGACCGATGTTTCGTCGGCCGATGTCGGTGGCAGGGCCCCATCACCTTGGCTCTGTGTCGCCTCGACGGTTTCCACAGATGCCTGCTCTGCTGAGTTCTCGGCGATTTCCTCTGTGGTTGGCTCGGCGGGTGCCGTGACGGTGATGAGCGACTGACCTTTCTCTTTTTTTAGCACGGTATTGTCGCTGAGACTTTTCTCGAACTTATACTTCAGGTGTTGGACGGCTTGACCATCGGGGGAACGGAGCTCGACATGGCCGCGCTCATTGCCCAGCGTGAAGAGTGAAAACTCGCGCGTGAGTCGCTTCACTGACTTGGGCGGGATGATGAAGTCTTCGCGAATCGGGTGATTGGTGATCGATTTCTTCTTTGTCCCCGTCGCGATGCTGAAGCCCGACAGGTTGATTGCATGTTTCTCACGGTTTTCAATCTCGATCCATTCTAGCTTGCTATCATTGCCTTTGGGGTTCGGTAGGAGTGCCGTGATGCGGACCTCGGGTGCCCGGTACTTCTCCACCTTGATCGCAAAGGTTTCCTTGGTGACATCGATGCTGTCATCCGTGGTCAGGGTGATGGTGTAACGGCCCGATTTCACATATTTGTGCGAAGTGTTTTCCTTGTAGCTCTTGTGTCCGTCACCGAAGTCCCAAGTGAATTTCAGCTTGTCACCGTCGTTATCTTTGCCGCGAGCTCGGAATTCGATCGCGAAGTTACGATACCCTTTCTTGGGTACGCGTTCCTTGGTCACAGGATCGGTATTTTCGCTATTCGCTGCGCCTGGTGTTGGTTTGCGCGCGCCCCGGAGTGCCGCACCGACGAGATTGAGTGAGACACCTTCTTTCGTCTTTTCGTACTGCACGCGGTGTACGAGCCGCCACTCTTTGTCGTAGAGGGACAGGGTTTCATTGGAGTTATTGAGCGAGAGGGAGAACTCCTGGTCCGTGATGACGAGATAGCCGAGAGCGGGGATACTCTGGCCGCTGGGAAAGACGTATTTCCCAGTGGTGGAGGCATCGTGGATTTCCCAGCCCGAGAGATCAACCGATTCCGAACCGGGATTGTAGAGCTCGATGAATTCCCCGGCATCTCCTTTCTCTTTCGGATTCGGCAGCACTTCGTTGATGCGAACTATGTACGGGCTTGAGCTGGTCTCAGCGGTACCCGAGTCATCTTTGAAGACCTCACCTTTTGAGTTTGTCGGCGTTGGACTCTTTGATTTGATCCAAGCGAGTGAGCTGATGTCGCGAGTGAAGCCTTCTTTTGCCGCCGGGTTTTCAAATTGTGTCGGCGAAAAGGAGAGCGCGTGCCCGGTGCCCCAGGTCATGGAATCGGTGAGCACACCACTTTTGTCATAGAGTGCGAGGCTATTGTTGTCGGACAGGCTCGATCCAGTCGTCGTATCGGCGTGGTCTTTGAATACACTAGCGCTATTGGCCCAGAGAAAATAGCCGTGAGCAGGGAGAGAGTCAGTGCTGCCAAATGTTTTCAACGAGCTACCGGTGGCAGTCGTGTCACTGGCGCTCTTTCGCCGCAGGCTCCAACCAGAAAGGTTCACGGATTCCTCACCAGAGTTGTAGAGCTCGACGAATTCATCCGAGGTCTTGGCACCCGCGATCTGTATCTCGCTGAGCATCACAGCGGCGAAGACGGGCGTCGGGGCGATGAGAATGAGGACGATGAGAGCGAGGATGAATCGAGTGGACATAGGCGGATGAGCGTTAAAATTTCTGAACGCTCCAGACTAGCAAACCGTACGAAATTCGACCAGTCTTGACGGCCGACAAATCTATGGCTTATTTCAGGGATTTCACGATCGGGCAGCATCGGTCGGACCCTATTCCGTCAGATACTTGACAGCAATTGATCGCTTCTATAAGATAGAGAAACCGCTTTAGAAACGGCAGAAACATTACTCAACTGTGGAACTCAACGGCAACTAAATACGCATCGATTGAGTAGGGTGTATACCGGCTCAGAACCGGATTTTTTTTTGAAAACAAGCTTGTTCGGAAAGAGAGAGGTTTGGGTGAGACGTTCTCTTCCAGGATTCATCTTTCCGCGCAAGAACTCTTAACAATCATTGAAGTCTTTGTGAGTACGCCGAATATTGTGCCGCATGCGCGGGGCTAGGGCGAGTATACTCAAAAGTCAACGTTGTAAGGTCGCCGAACTCTCTTCGTCAAGGGGAGGGCGAGGCAAGCAATAGAAGAAACGGTGAAGTCTGCGCAAACATTCTTCATCGTCAACTGAAGTGTCCGTGAGTGTTCTAGCAATAGAGCATTGGCGGACATTCAAATGAAAGCAGGTTACCAACGCAGAGTGTGGATGCCTTGACTTATGCAAGCGACGAAGGACGTAGGAGGCTGCGAAAAGCCCCGGGGAGCTGTCAACCAAGCTGTGATCCGAGGATATCCGAATGGGGCAACCCTCTGGTAGCAATACCGGAACGATAGTCTGAATACATAGGGCTATCGAGCAAACCCAGTGAATTGAAACATCTTAGTAGCTGGAGGAAAAGAAATTAATAAAGATTCCGTCAGTAGTGGCGAGCGAACGCGGAAGAGCCTAAACCACCATGTTTACATGAGTGGGGTTGCAGGGCTGATGGACTCGAATCGATCGGGGTCCAGTACAATCGTTAGGAGAAGGTTCTGGAAAGGACCACCACAGGGGGTAATAGTCCCGTATCCGAAAACGATTTGTACTTGATGCATCAGTTCCTAAGTAGGGCGGGGCCGGAGAAACCCCGTTTGAATCTGGGAGCACTAACTTCCAAGGCTAAACATTGCATAAGATCGATAGCGAACTAGTACCGTGAGGGAAAGGTGAAAAGCATCCCGAAAGGGAGGTGAAATAGAACTGAAACTCTCTGCTAACAAAGAGTCGGAGCCGTGCCTCAATTCTGTTGAGTACGGAATGACCCGCGTAACCGCTGACCAAACAACTATACTTCAAATCAAAATTCATAGGCTTCATTGAGGCTGTAGGTTCTTTATTGTTGATTCAACCAAGGAGGAAAGTGAAATGAGTGACTGGCTCAAATCGCGCAAGGGGGTTCTGCCCTTTGTGGCAGCAATACTAGTTGGCGAGTTCTACCCACTTTTCACATCCGTGACGCCACTCACGATGGAGGAGTGGCGTGATCATACTGTTGTTGTATTGTTTGCAGCAACAGTAATCGCCATCGCCATTGAGATATGGCGATCCCTGAGAAACTAAGGAATGAAATCATGGGGGTAGTGATGGCAAGGTCTGCACTACGCCCCCTCAATGAAGCTTATGAATGTTTTGAAAGTTTGATGTATAGGGTTTTGGTCGTGGATTATGTGGAATTCCATAGTGAATAGAATTGAGGTACGGTGACGGCGTGCTTTTTGCAGCACGATCCAACGAGTTTGTTCTGTACGGTTTGTCTAAGGGATGAAGAGTTCCGGAGACATAGTGAAAGCGAGGCTGAATAGGCCGAAATATAATCGTATGGACAAGACCCGAAGCCGGGCGAGCTACACTTGAGCAGGGTGAAGCGTGGGTAAAACCACGTGGAGGCCCGAACCCACTCACTGTGCAACATGAGGGGATGACTTGAGTGTAGGGGAGAAATTCCAATCGAGCTCGGCAATAGCTGGTTCTCTCCGAAATAGCTTGAGGGCTAGCGTCCTGTGTATATTTATCCGAGGGGTAGAGCTACTGGATGAGACTCCGCGCGCAAGCGTAGGTGTCTCAACCAAACTCCGAATACTCGAGATAACGAACAGGGCAGTCAGTACTACGGGGCTAAGCTCGTAGCACAAAAGGGAAACAGCCCAGATCGTCAGCTAAGGTCCCTAAATCTATGCTAAGTGGGAAAGGAAGTGGAAACTCTCAGACACTGAGGAGGTTGGCTTAGAAGCAGCCACCCTTTAAAGAGTGCGTAATAGCTCACTCATCTAGAGATTCTGCGCCGACAATGTAACGGGGCTAAGCATAGTACCGAAGCTACGGATTGCATCGCAAGATGCAGTGGTAGGAGAGCGTCCCATGTGCACCGAAGCGGAAGGGCGACTGACCGTGGAGCGCATGGAAGTGAGAATGTTGGAATGAGTAACCGCAATGTGAGTGAGATCCTCACACATCGAAAGTCCGAGGTTTCCTGGGCCATGGTGATCACCCCAGGGTTAGTCGGTCCTAAGGCGAGGCTGAAAGGCGTAGTCGATGGACATCAGGTTAATATTCCTGAACTGTGCGCATATTCGAAGGAGTGACGCATCGTTGTATCTTTTGCCCCTTATTGGATTGGGGTCGTGTTTCTGAGGATGTCATGTAGGCAAATCCGCATGGCGCGTATCCAATGGAAATGGGCGTGGTCCCGCTTCGGCGGGACGAAGAAAAGAGAGCACGGTGCCAGGAAAAGCTTCTCAGTTATGTATGCGCGCATCCGTACCGCAAACCGACACAGGTGGACAGGGCGAGTAGCCTAAGATGAACGGGAGAGCATTCGTTAAGGAACTAGGCAAAAAAGCTAGACGTAAGTTCGCAATATGTCTTCCCGGCTTTACATTCAGTTCTTCAGAATCATTGAAGAAGATGAGTCAATCGGGGAGGCCTCGGAGAAGTAGGGATTTTTGGAATGAAGATGGAGGGGGAGCACAATCTATGAGTCCACGAGCTAGTTGGCGGAGTAATAGTCCACCAAGGCGATGACGGACGAAGTACATAGACCGCAAGTGCTTCTTGTACACACCACCCTCCACACGCCGTGCCAGCAGCCGCGTAATCACGGCACTTCGGCATCCAGTCGGATCAAATGTAGGGCGCTTCAAGGCAGGGATTAGATACCCCTCGCACGCGCTCACATCCTCCGCAATCCCTGTCTTTCTTTTCCTTGGTCTTCCCGGCCAATTTCTTCTTTGTGAGGACTGAAGGTTTGAATGTAAAGTCGGGCGCAGCGAAAGTTTTTCAAGCAACTGTTTACCAAAAACACAACTCTCTGCAAACCCGCAAGGGGAAGTATAGGGGGTGACACCTGACCAGTGCTGGAACGTTAACGGGAGCGGTTCACGCCAATCCCCGAAGCGCCAGTGAACGTCGGCGATAACTATAATCGTCCTAAGGTAGCGAAATTCCTTGTCAGGTAAGTTCTGACCCGCATGAAAGGTGTAATGACTTGAAAACTGTCTCAACGAACATCCCGGTGAAATTGCAATGACGGTAAAGATGCCGTCGACCTGCAGCAAGACGAAAAGACCCCATGGAGCTTTACTACAACTTGGTATTGACTTAGAGTTTTTGTTGCCGAGCATAGGTGGGAGACGTTGAAGCGCTGGTTCAGGCCTGCGTGGAGTCAACACTGGAATACCACCCTGCAAGAATTCTAATTCTAACCTGCCACCATAATCTGGTGGGGGGACAGTGCCTGGCGGGTAGTTTGACTGGGGCGGTCGCCTCCTAAAAAGCAACGGAGGCGTTTACAAAGGTAGGCTAGGCCCGGATGGAAATCGGACCGATAGCGCAAACGCACAAGCCTGCTTTACTGAAAGACTCATCAGTCGATCAGTCACGAAAGTGGAAGTTAGTGAACCGACCATCACTCGTAGGAGTGTGGAAGATCATCAGATAAAAGTTACCCTGGGGATAACAGGCTGATCCTATCCAAGAGTCCATATCGACGATAGGGTTTGGCACCTCGATGTCGGCTCATCGCATCCTGGGGGTGGAGAAGCTCCCAAGGGTTTGGCTGTTCGCCAATTAAAGCGGTACGCGAGCTGGGTTCAAACCGTGAAGCAGCGAAGCTGCTTGACTGAGTAACCAACAACAAACAACCTACAACAGAATTGGAATGCATTTTTGTTGTGAGTTGAGAGTTGTCGGTTGTCGGTTAAAGCATTTAGCTTTTTCACAGTTTGAATCCGAGGAAGAAGACATCATCAAAGGTATTTTCGTCTTTGAAACAACGATAAGAAACCAATCGCATCACGGCGGTCCTTTCTTTCCATTTGACATGGAGAAAAAGGAACAAGCTGACTCATTTCGGTGAAACCCAACACTAGCTTTTAGCTGATAGCGTGTAGCTGTTAGGTGAAAGTAGAGAGGGGCAATACCGAGGGAACGGTTCGACATTGCTCACCACGAGCGATAAGAATCGGCCCGTAGAGACTAAACGTCAGCATGGAGAAGAAGTAAGAATGAAGAAGAAAGAAGTAAGGGTATTCAAACTCTTACTCCGTACTCCTGACCTCGTACTCCTCTCTATAAGCTATAGTCCAATGCACCGAGTAATTGGTGGTAACATGCGTGAGACAGGTTGGTTTCCTATCTGCTGTGGGCGCTATGTGACTTGAGAGAACTCTTTCCTAGTACGAGAGGACCGGAAAGAACGAACCTCTGGTGTGCCTGCTGTCCTGCCAAGGGCACCGCAGGGTAGCTATGTTCGGGCAGGATAACCGCTGAAAGCATCTAAGCGGGAAGCCGAGCTCAAGATAAGGTCACGTCACGAGCTTGCTCGTGAGGAAGTCCTGGAAGATGACCAGGTTGATAGGTTGCAGGTGTACGCCCTGTGAGGGGTTCAGCCGAGCAATACTAATACGATTCCATACCACTTTCATTTGTATTCAGTTGGCGGTGAAGAGTGCTTGAAAAGAAGTACTCCGAATCTCCATTGCAGCCTTACAGCCATTCGTTTACTGAGAGCTGGTTTTCTATATGTTGATTTCAAGATAGTGTTCTTGGTGCTTCTAGCGAAGTGGTAACACCCGATCCCATTCCGAACTCGGCAGTTAAGCACTTCAGCGCCGATGGTAGCCTCCGGGCAAGAGTAGGTCAGTGCCAAGAACTCTGTTTTGAAACTTTCAATGGGGAATCTTCTGGAGAGGTGGGAGTGGCGAGAAGTTTGAAGTTTCGCTTGCGGTAGGCAAATCTTATTGCTTCGGGTCCGGTGAGATTCAATACCAACGGACCAAAGGCCCAGAGTACGTGCCTGCCCATAATAGCGAAACGGATAGGCCCTCCCCCTCGCCTCTCCAGAGCATTTCTTCACAACACTGAGCCTCATTTCGATGGGGCTTTTGTGTTATAATGGGCTTGATTTCGAATCTTTCCCCATGTTGACCTTCACCCG
>JBATNG010000024.1:0-1901 GCA_049290235.1 Candidatus Moraniibacteriota bacterium
CCTCGTCCTCTCCACCCTCCATGCGAACAGTGCCGCCGGCGCCATCCCCCGCATGCTCAATATGGGCGTCACGGGAGACGACCTCGCCAATGCCGGGAACTGTTTCATCGCACAGAGACTCGTGCGACATCTCTGCGAGAATTGTCGCGAATCAGTCACTCCGACCGCCGAAGAAGCGACACTCATCGAAAACTACCTGAGTAAAATCACTCCGGCATCCGGCATCGTGAAACCAAACGCAGAGAAAATCTACCAAGCGAGGGGTTGCGAGAAATGTAACGGCACGGGTTACACCGGACAAATCGTTCTCTCCGAAGCACTCACCGTCGATCAAGACATCGAGGAACTCATCTCGCACAACGCACTCGCTTCTGAAATCGAAGCGAAGGCTATCGAAGGTGGTATGGTCAGCCTCGCCCAAGACGGCATCCTCGCCGCCCTCGAAGGTCGCACCACCCTCGCCGAAGTCATGCGCGTCACGGAGGAGTAATCATCAGCGAGCAATGAACAAAGAACAGTGAACAAAGAACAAAAAAAGAGACTTCGTCATGAAGCCTCTTATACTTGTTTGCAAGAGAGAGTAGAATGAAACCAAGAAAAAGTGAGCGCGGTTGTTCCGCTTTTGGAGCGGTGCAACCGCTGTTTCCAAGAGGTAAACAAGAGGCAAGGTTTAGAAAAAAAATTGGGAGACCTGTATTACAGCCTCCCACTGCATCTCAGCGACTTACTGCACGAGGAACCCAAATGCGACATCCTCGGCAACGAGCTTCCTCAAAATAATGCCAGTGCCGGATGGAATTCCGATCTCCAGTTGCTCAAGAGGAAGCGTCAGTATGGCCATGCCACTGTCGCCTTTTTCTTCGTCTGGCGCTACGAACTCGATAGTCACAGCATCGCCAAATGATTTCACGAATTCACCTTGTTCCAACTCCGTAGGTGCCACTCGCGAGGCATCCAGGATAACCGGACCACTGTCGCATTCATCTTGTTCAATTACGACGATATCCGTTTCGACAAAACTCATTCGTTTCATTCGTTGCAATATGAAATGCATCGCCAGCTCCTTTCACGGTTGAACAAAAAAACAGAAACCCAGTCGAACTGAAGACAATCCACAGACATAGGAGCCCGCGGGAAGGATCAGCGTCGAGGTACGGCCCAGCATACACCAGCCCGCCCGATCTGGACAGAAAGATCCCATAACTGAAGGGAAAAGATAGTGCCCTCCAGCTGTCTTCAGTTTGACTGGATTTCCATCTGAAATGCAACCCAAACAAATCCACCAAATTTTCAAAATACGACCCTGTATACTAGCATAGCTTTCATTTTTTGTCAACAGGTGCTAAAATAGCGGTATCAAGGTATATCTTCCCCTTATTTTCAGGTATTTTATTGATACCAATCAGCGGACGCAACGCCCGCAGGCGGAATGACCGCATTGGCACCTGTATGAGCGGTCGTTCCGCTTTTGGAGCGGTGCGACCGCTGTTTGAAAATCTTTCAAGTCCATATTCTAAATTCCATATTCTACATTCTTCATGTTAACCTCTTCCGTCGAACAAAATGAAGATGTCGTTCTCGACAATACGCTCCGCCCTCAGACCTTCGCGGAGTATATCGGTCAGGAGAAGATCAAAGCGAATCTCGCCCTCTTCATCGAGGCGGCGCGTCGTCGTGGAGAAAATATCGAGCATGTCCTCCTCTACGGATCCGCCGGACTCGGGAAGACCACCCTCGCCAATATCATCGCCAAAGAAATGGGGGTCAATATCCGCATCACTTCAGGTCCCGCCATCGAGAAAGTCGGCGACCTCGGATCCATACTCACCAATCTCGAGCCCGGTGATGTGCTCTTCATCGACGAGATTCATCGGCTGAACAAATCCATCGAGGAAGTGCTC
>JBATNG010000025.1:0-39961 GCA_049290235.1 Candidatus Moraniibacteriota bacterium
GAAGTGTACTATCCAGCACGTCCTTCGCCTGAGCTGACCCGGACGATGCAGAGTCATGTGCCCCTCCCACAGCAACATTGCTGGGAGGGCGTTTTTTTACCTCCACTCGTGTGGCTTGTCAAAAGACGGCGGAAACGCTAGGATAGGGCATAAGTTTTGAATTGATGGACGGTATGAAAGTGATCCTCGTGAAGGATGTCGCCAATGTCGGGAAAGCCGGAGAGATCAAGGAGGTCAAGAAGGGCTTTGCGTTCAACTTTCTCCTTCCTGAGGGGTTGGCTGAGCTGGCGACCACGGGTATGGTAAAATCAGTGGAGAAGTCGCTCGAGAAGCGCCATGCCGAAAAGACCGCCAAGCTCGCCGAGCTGTCGGCTTCGTTGAAGAAGATCGATGGGCGGATGTTTACGGTGACTGCGAGAGCTGAAGGCGGGAAACTGTTTGGATCGGTCACGGCCGAGGACATCGTCGCTGCTGCTGTGGCTGATGAAGTCGAGATCATCGAGGAGATGGTCCAACTCGAACGGCCGATCAAAGCCGTCGGTGAATACGCGGTGACAGTTGTCGCTGGCCAGTCGAAGGCGGTGATTCGGGTTTCGGTCGTCGCGGAATAACGTCATGATTCTTTGAAAAGGAGCCGATCTTCCAGTCCGAAGACGGCTCTTTCTCTATAATCAGTAACATTGCTGTATGGATCAGAAACAGAAACAGACGCGGAAATTTATCTTTGTGGTCGGTGGGGTGATGAGCGGTGTCGGGAAAGGGGTCGCGGCGTCATCCATCGGACGGATTCTCCAGGCGCGAGGACTCTCGGTCACTGCGATCAAGATCGATCCGTATATCAATGTCGATGCTGGGACGATGAATCCGACGGAGCATGGTGAAGTCTTTGTTCTGGCGGATGGCTATGAGACGGACCAGGATATGGGGAACTATGAGCGTTTCATGGGACTGAAACTCACGCGTGACAACTATATGACGACGGGTTCGGTGTACAAGCGGGTCATCGAGCGTGAACGCAATTTGGAATACCACGGCAAGTGTGTCGAAGTCGTGCCACATATTCCGCTCGAAGTGATCGGGACCATTCGGCGGGCGGCGGACAAGGCTGATGCGGATGTGACGATTATCGAGATCGGGGGAACTATCGGGGAGTATCAGAACATTTTGTTTCTCGAAGCGGCGCGGATGATGAAGTCCGAAGACCCAGACAGCGTCTTGTTCGTCCTCGTGACTTATCTCCCCATCCCGAACAAAATCGGCGAAATGAAGACCAAACCGACGCAGTATGCCGCGCGGACGCTCAACAGTGCCGGCATCCAGGCGGATTTCATCGTCGCCCGGGCGGAGCGGCCGCTCGATGACCGCCGTAAGGAGAAGATTGCCATCTCTTGCAGTATCCGGCCGGAGGCGGTTATCAGTGCGCCGGATGTCGAGAGTATCTATGATGTGCCTATCAACTTCGAGAAGGACCAACTGTCGGATGCGATTCTCGCTCGGCTGCACCTGAAGTCGCGGAAAACAGACCTGGCATTGTGGCAGAAGAAGGTCGCCGAGGTGAAACGTCTGAAACGGAACGTAAAGATAGCGGTGGTCGGTAAGTATTTCAAGACGGGGGACTTCGTCCTCTCGGATGCGTACATCAGTGTGATCGAATCGCTGAAGCATGCGGCCTATGCCAATCATCGCAAACCCGAGCTGACCTGGATCGATTCGACGGAATACGAGCAGGATCCGAAACGGCTCCGGGAGCTGCATGATTTCGACGGGGTCCTCATCCCGGGCGGTTTCGGCGCACGCGGAGTCGAGGGGAAAATTCTCGCGATCGAATATTGTCGCAAGAAGCGGATTCCATATTTCGGTATCTGCTACGGGATGCAGCTGGCCGTCATCGAGTATGCTCGGCATATCGCCAAATTCCCGGGTGCCAATACGACCGAGGTAGACTCGAAGACCGAACATCCCGTCATCGATATCTTGCCCGAACAACGCGTCCAGCTCGCGAAAAAGGCCTACGGTGGGACGATGCGGCTCGGCGAATATCCGGCGATCCTGAAAAAGGGGACGCTGGCTGAACAGGCGTATCCGTCGCGTCGCATCATCGAACGCCACCGTCATCGGTACGAAGTGAATCCGAGCTATGTCGCAGCGCTCCGCGAAGCCGGACTTGTCTTCTCGGGGACTTCGCCCGATGGAGTGCTCATGGAGATCGCTGAATTACCGAAGTCGGAACATCCTTTCTTCGTCGGAGTTCAGTTCCATCCTGAATTCCAATCGACCATACTCAAACCGCATCCGCTCTTCTTGGCTTTCATCAAAGCAGCAACGAAGCGGCGAAAGTAGTCGGGCGTCGACGGTTCCGGATAGCAAAAACCTCCCGATCGGGAGGTTTTTCGCTGGCTTCGGAAGGAGGGTCTTAAGCTTCGGTCGCGGGAACGATATGCACGAACATCCGTTTCTCAAGTTTGCCCGTGAAGGCTTTCATTTTCCGTTCCTCGAACTCGACGGTGCCATCGGTCAGGGCGAAGAGGGTGTCATCAGCCCCACGCTCGACATTTTTCCCAGCGTGATACTTCGTGCCGCGTTGGCGGACGAGCACATTACCTTCGTGAGCGGATTGTCCACCAAAGATTTTCACACCGAGGCGCTTGGAGATGGAATCGCGCCCGAGAGCGGTCGAGCCACCGGCTTTTCTGGTTGCCATATTCGGGATTGTGGCCTACAATAGGCCTTCATAAAGATATACGGGAGCAGTATAGCGATATCCTGCCAACCTGTCAATGAATACTATGGATTGGATACCGGCGAGGCAGGCTGTTGCAGAGCGATTGAAAAAAGCATGGCTTGGGATAGCTTTTATGTTGGTTGCGGCGTTGGCCTTTGAGGCGGGGATGTTGCAGCGGGGTTTGAGTGAGACCGATCCGGTTATCATCGCTGAGCCGAGTCCGCTCCCGGGGGTGGCGGCGCCCGAACACGCGGCCGTACGTCAGACACCCGCGGCTCAGGCACTGGACACTCCGGTCGACCCGTCGGGCAGCTGTGTGTATGTCGGCAGTAAGAAGTCGAACAAGTACCATCGGCCATCATCCCGTTGCGCCAAGCAAATAAAGAGCGAGAATCGGCTCTGTTTTGCGTCGGAAGAAGCTGCCCGAGCCAAAAACTATCTCCCGGGTTGTCTGGAATAAGGCGCGAGAACTCGACATCTGTGGCATAATGACAATATGCCCGATACGCCGTCACACAACACGGAGGAACACTTCAATCGAAACCGAGTCAGACTGCTTTCAGCGCTGTCTTTTTTGTTAGGCTTTCTCGACGCCTTCCTGATTTATATCCTGTCATCGTATTTCGTTCAGATTTCAGGTGATCACCTCGTCGGAAGTTTCTATCTTGTCGCGTACGTGCTCGTTCTTTGGCTCCTGATGCATTTCCAACCCCTCGTTCACAGTTTGGGGTCGGTACGGTTTCTCGGCATGCTCTTGGTCGGACTCATCGGAACGAGTTTCTTCCTCAGTCTCGGAGAGCCATCCTGGACCGGGGCAGCAGCGCTCCTGGCGTATATCGTTTGCAGTAACCTCGTCTGGTCCGTGATGGATGTCCTCGTCGAAGATTTCTCGACGGATCGGGTCTCGGGTCGCATCCGAGGTCTCTACTTGACGGTCATGAACGGCGGACTGCTCCTCGCACCGATTCTCTCGACCAAGACACTGGCCGGGGCGGGTTATACAGGCGTTTTCACTGTGCTCGGGATTGGCTACATCCTCGTATTCCTGGTCGTACTTTTGAGCCTGCGCCATCACCAGACGGTGCCTTTGCCCAAGATCGCGTTCCTCGCCACCCTAAAAAAGGTCATGGGGAAGAGAAATCTCTTGCTCATCTCTATCGTGTCGTGGACGCTCGAATTTTTTTACGCCATCATGATCATCTACACGCCGATCCTCCTCCTCGCACAGGGGTTTGATTGGGGGCAGATCGGCCTCATCTTCACGGTCATGCTGGTGCCGTTCGTGCTCATCCAGTACCCGCTTGGCATCCTGGCGGACAAGAAGTGGGGAGAAAAGGAACTCCTCTTCGTCGCACTCGTACTCCTCGGGATTTCGAGTGTCGCGGTCGGTTTTACCCGTTCGACGGATATCGTCTTCTGGGCGGGCCTGCTCTTCCTCACTCGACTTGGAGCGGCGGCGATCGAAGTCCTCCGTGATTCGTATTTCTATAAGCAGATCGGACCGTCAGATACGGATATCGTCGCGTTCTTCCGTTCCGCTCGACCCACGGCGGACATCGTCGCGGCGGGCGTGTCACTCCTGTTTCTCTCGCTATTTTCAGTGCATAGTCTTTTCTATCTCGTCGGGGCAGTGGCGTTCGGAGCTTGTTTTGCAGTTTTGTCACTCGAAGATTCCCAAAGTGAGGCCGAACGAGCCAAACGAACGGCAGTATAGGAAAGGGGTTGATGGACGAGGAATGAGTTACTGAAAGTTCTGTCCTAAACAAAGAGAAATAGGGATTCTAAATTTCAAGTAACGACCAAAGCAGATCATGAATAAAGAAGTCTACAAATACATACTTCAGACTTACGGTCGAAATCCTGCTCAATGGATTGGTTTTGTTGCAGAAATAGTTCGCACGTTGGTGATGCGTGTTTATATCGTTATTGCCATGGCCCAGGTTACAGCAAGTCTTGCCTCCGGAAATATTGAGGCCGCAAAACAATATACGCTCTACTTCTTCCTCGCCTATATCATCGGCGCTATCGTTGGAACTTTAGGCGAACTACTATCCACCCATACTGAAAACCAACAATACGGCCGGCTGATGATGGCTTACTATCAAAAATTAGTAGATAAAGATATTTCGTTTTATCGAGACAACCAGACCGGATATCTTGCGAGTATCTTTCGACAACACTTGGACAGTGCGATGCTCTTGATTCGTTTTTCCCGTGGAGAGGCGTTGGGTACGATCATCTCGCTCATTGTGCCACCGATAGTTTTATTCATTGCCTCTCCTGTGATTGGTTTAATTGCAATCCTTGTCGTCGTCACCCAGTTTATTTATGTGGTCTGGTCTTCATCGAAAACGACTAAATACAGGCAGATGTCGCATGAAATATATCGCAAAGTGACTGGTGAAGTTTCTGATGTCATCACTAACATTATCGCTTACAAGGCTGGAGGAGTTGAAGATCAAGCGCGTGATAAAATGGCAGGTCTTATGAAACGGGAAACCTCGGCGTTTGAATTGCGCCGTAGGGCAACCACCTTGTTTGATCTGCCGAGAAATATCATTACCGCTTGCGGAATTACGGTTGCAGTCTATCTTATTATTTCCAATGCTTCGGGACTCAATCCTACTTCATTGGGATTAATGGTCTTGACGTTAACGTATATGTTTCAAATTGTCAGAAACGTCAGTGCCTTGCCGGAGCTGATAACCCAGCATGACGACCTGATTACTAAGATGTACCCGACTTTGAAATACTTGAGCGATGAGTATGAAGAAGTCCGCGATCCTCTCAATCCCAAGAAGTTAGTAATTAAAAACGGTTCGATTGATATCAGCAAAGTCAGCTTTAGTTATCCTTCGCATTCTCATAAGGGAGCGAGGATACCGGTTTTTACGAACCTCACGATCAAGATAAAAGGTGGCGAACAAATAGGTATCGTTGGATTGAGTGGGGCCGGTAAAAGTACGCTGGCAAATTTACTACTTCGATTTGATGAAATTGACGGTGGTTCAATCAAAATAGACGGCATTAATATTCAAGAAGTAAAACAAAGCGAACTGCGGAAGAATATTGCCTATGTACCTCAAGAACCTCTTCTTTTTCATCGCAGTATTAAAGAAAATATCGCTTACTACAACAATAAAGAAGATGACGCGGAAATTATCAGAGCGGCCAAAGCGGCTCACGCCCATGAGTTTATAGAAAAATTGCCGGACGGCTACGACACCATCGTCGGCGAAAGAGGCATTAAATTGAGTGGTGGTCAGAAGCAACGCGTCGCAATTGCTCGCGCCATACTCAAGAAAGCGCCCATCATGATTTTTGACGAAGCTACCAGTGCACTTGATAGTGAAAGCGAGCAGATCATACAGCGCGCTCTTCCCGAAATAATTGGGAATCAAACTGCAATAGTTGTAGCGCACCGATTGAGCACTGTTGCAGGACTTCATCGAATAATTGTCATGCACGCGGGTGAGGTAATTGAGTCAGGTAGTCATGATGAGTTGGTAGCTTTGAAAGGCCGTTACTACTCCTTGTGGCAAAAACAAACATCAGAGTTTGCAACATTACCAATAGATGCCAATGAGTAAACCAGCGGAAATCCATTCTCAGTGTCAATGAGGCTGTATGTCTGGTAAATTTGGCTAGGCAGGGGCCTCTCGGCCATGGTATTATAGGGCTGAAACCTATGGCATATGCGGTTCGACTGGAGCAGTTCGAAGGGCCGCTTGAGCTCCTCTGGCAACTCATCGAAAAGGAGAAGCTCGATGTCACCCGGGTTTCTTTGGCGACTGTCGCTGATCAGTATCTCGAATACATCGCCCGTCAGGGAGAAGTACCCCTCTCACAGTTGGCGCAGTTCCTTTCGGTCGCATCGCGGCTGCTTCTCTTGAAGTCGCGAGCACTCTTGCCACTCTTGGAGTTTACGGATGCCGAGGAAGAATCGATCGAGGATCTCGAGTGGCAACTTCGTGAGTACCGGAAATTCCGGGAGGCGAGTGTCCGGCTCGGAGGGCTCTTTGCGAAGCCGGCGCGGGCCTACTCGAGAGAGAGTTTTCTCGGCGCCGAAGTCGTGTTCCTGCCGGATCCGGGAGTCCAGGCGACCACACTGGCTGATGCCTTCCGATCAGTGCTCGGCGAGATTCCATTGTTGGAAAAATTAGACGAGGAAGAGATCAAAAACGTCATCTCGCTCGAAGAGAAAATGCTCGAACTGCGATCTACCCTGGCGAGCCGAATGGAGATGTCATTCCGTCAGATGACGGTGGACGTAGCGGATCGACTCGAAGTGATTATCGCGTTTCTCGCAGTGCTCGAACTCGTGAAGCAGCGTTTCATTCGGGCTGAACAGAGCGGGCCATTTTGTGATATCGCGCTTCATCACCACGAACTTTGATTACCTGTGTCACTATGGAAGTATCTCTCGTTTCAAAACTTGAAGCCCTGCTCTTCATCAGTGGCGAACCGGTGGCTGAAGCACGTTTGGCTCAGCTCTTGGGAACGAAAAAAGATGCGCTGAAGGCCGCGTGCGCGACGCTCAAGGCACGCTACGCTGCTGACTCGCACTCAGGACTCATGCTACTCGAGCACACTGGTCAGATCGAATTGGCGACCAAGCCCGAACTGGCCGGTCTCGTCGAAACATTCACGAAATCGACGCTCCAAGAGACGCTCTCGAAGGCCGCATTGGAGGTGTTATCCATCGTTGCCTATCGGAATCCGATTGCCCGGAGTGAGATCGAAGTGATCCGCGGGGTGAATTGTAGCTATACGCTCCGAGCCTTGCTTATCCGCGGGCTCATCGAGCGCCAGGGGAATCCGGATGATGCGCGTGGCTACATCTATCGGCCAGCGTTCAAGTTCCTCGAACACCTCGGCGTTTCCCGTGTCGAAGATTTGCCAGACTATGCGACCCTCTCGATCGATGAGCGGATGCAGGTGGTCGTGTCGGCAGCGGACGAGGCTCAGTCGGTCAAATAAACTCTACGAATCATGATGCGCGTGTTTCTCACTCTCGGTTTGGTGGCAGTGATCGCTCTCTGGACGCTCAAGGAGCGACCGGAACTTGTCTATACATTCCTCATGAATGCGACGCTGGAGCAATGGTCCAATTCGAGCAAAGCGGGTCCGGATCTCGCGGAGCCTGCCCCGGGGCTGACTGTGGATGTTCCGTATCTGGAGGAGAGCCGATCGCTTTCGACGACTTTTCAACCGATGCTCCGTGATTATGCGCCCCAACTTTCGGTCCCGACGGCACATGCCTCGGTCATTATGGATGCGGAGTCCGGCCAGGTGCTCTATGGCCGGAATGCGACGGATCAGCGCCAGATTGCTTCCCTGACCAAACTGTTTACCGCCCTCATCGTGGTCGAACGAATTCCGGATCTCGACACCCCAGTGACGCTCGACGAGGAGGCAATTTACACCCAGGGGACGCGGATCGGCTGTCCGCGCTCGGGATACTGCCCCGGAGTCCGTTTTGCTGTCGGTGAACAGGTCACGGTTCGAGATCTCTTGAAGGCTGCACTCATGAACAGTGCGAATGATGCGGCGATTGCCCTCGGAAAACACATTGGAGGGACACAGGCGGGTTTTGCGGCCGTGATGAATGCCCGCGCCAAAGAGCTCGGCCTCACGAACTCGCTGTTTTGCACGCCGTCGGGATTGGAGATCGATGGGGAAGAAAATCGCTGTTATTCGTCAGCCCAAGATATCGCAATCATCGCGAGCGCGGCACTGCAGCACCGCGAACTCTGGGATATCATGAAGCTCGAGAAGACGAACATCACCTCGCTCGATGGGAAGCTCGTGCATGAAGTCTTTAACACGGACCAACTCATCGGAACTATGCCGAACCTGGTCGGAACGAAGACGGGATTCACTCCCTTGGCAGGCTATTCGCTCCTCGCGGTTGCGACGGATCCGACCGGCGAACATCCGGTCATCGCGGTCGTGCTGAACGATCCGTATCGCTGGCAGAGTATTCAGTCGATGTTTGATTGGAGCTTTGAATCATTTGATTGGATATAATATGGCTATGGATTCCCTCGCCCTCGCCCAGATTCAATCTATCCCGACTGTCGTCAATGTTTTGAAAGTGCTCGCGACCGGCCTCGCTGCCTTTCTCCTGGCCTTTCTCTTGACCCCGCTTTGGACGCATATCTTGTACAAATACAAGATCGGCATCCGCATCAAAGAGAATGGCGTCTCCGGCGATAAGCTGAGCTTTGTCTCCAGTCTCCATGCCTGGAAGAACGGGACGCCGACGATGGGTGGGGTCATTGTCTGGTTCAGTGTTTTTCTCTTGGCATTCATGTCGGAGTGGTTGTTCCCGCTTTTGGCGGTACTCTTTGATACCAATTTCATCGCTCGGCTTGATTTCCTCAAACGTTCCCAGACGTGGTTGCCACTCTTCACACTCGTCACGGCCGGTATCCTGGGCCTGATCGATGATTATATGAGTGTCCGGGGCATTGGTACGAACAAAGGCGGTGGGATGCGCTTTCTGGCGCGGTTCTGGTGGCTCATCGCGATTGCCGGTCTCGGCGCCTGGTGGTTCCACTCCAAACTCGGCTGGGATGCGGTCCATGTCCCGGCGATCGGAGACTTCTCGATCGGCTGGTGGTATATCCCGCTGTTCATCTTCGTCATCCTGTTCGCCGCGATCTCATCCAATGAAACCGACGGTCTCGACGGCCTGAATGGTGGCGTCCTCCTGATAGCCTTCAGTTCGTTTTCTCTCATCGCCTTCATGCACAACAAGGTCGACCTCTCGAGTTTCTGCGCCGCGGTCGCTGGTGCACTCCTCGCTTTTCTCTGGTTCAATATCTATCCCGCCCGCTTCTTCATGGGCGACACGGGAGCGATCGCGCTCGGGACGACCTTGGGAGTCGTCGCGATGCTGACGAATTCGGCGATCGTTTTGTTCATTATCGTTTTCATCTATGCGCTCGAGTCGGGGAGTGTCGCGATCCAGATGTTTTCCAAGTGTTATCTGAAACGTAAAGTCTTCCTCGCTGCGCCGCTGCATCATCATTTTGAAGCCAAGGGCTGGCCGGAGCCGAAAGTCGTCATGCGTGCCTGGGTATTCACGGCACTGACGGCACTCATCGGCGTCATGGTCGGTGTCATTGGCATGGGTCGTTAATTATTTTTTGTCATCATTATGCAGCTCAGAAGCGTTGCGATTGCCGATCTCGCCGGGAAAAATGTCCTCATCCGTGTCGACTTCAATGTCGAGTTGAATGATTTGGCTCACGTCCAGGAAGGCTTCAAGCTCGAAGTCGCCCGGAAAACGATTGATCACGCGGTCAGCGCAGGCGCCCGCGCCGTGGCGCTCGTGACACATTTCGGCCGGCCAGATGGCGCCGCGGACCCGGAGTTTTCCGTTGAACGGCTCGTGCCTGAAGTGATTCGGGTGCTCGGTCGTGCAGTGCGCTTTGTCCCAGTCAGTCATGGTCCAGCCGCCGCCGCCGCGGTCGCCGCGGCGACGCCGGGCGAGGTGTTGATGTTCGAAAATGTCCGTTTTGAAGCCGGTGAGACCGCCAATGACGCGGACTTTTCCAAAGCGCTCGCCGCTCCGTTTGATGTGTATGTGAACGAGGCCTTTGGTGTCTCTCATCGTGCCCATGCTTCCGTGGTGGGAGTGACAGCCTTTCTACCCTCATTTGCCGGCTTTCATCTCTGCGAGGAGACCGAACGTCTGGATGCCATCCGCCTCAATCCTGAGCGCCCAGCTATTGCCATCATCGGCGGCGCCAAGATCGAGACGAAACTGCCGCTCATCCGGACCCTCGAGGCGACCTATGACTGCGTGCTCGTCGGTGGCAAAATCGCGAATGAAGCGATCGATCAGAAAATCGTTTTTTCGGATAAAGTGCTGTTACCCCAGGATTTCGATTCACCTGCGCGGCTCGACATCGGCAAAACGACCGCTTCGTACTACGCGGAGATCATCAAGAAAGCGAAAACGATCATCTGGAACGGCCCGATGGGGAAATTCGAGGAGAAGCCGTATGATGTCGGAACGAAAATCATCCTCGATGCTATCCTCGAGACGGATGCCTATGTCATCATAGGTGGCGGGGAATCATTAGCGGTACTGGAACAAGCAGGTGTATTCCACCGGATTGGTTTTGTCTCGAGTGGCGGCGGTGCGATGCTCGAATACATGGCTGGCAAGGTGCTACCGGGGCTGCAACCGCTCGTCGCCGCGTGATATGATACAACGAGAGTTCTAACCCTTCTCCCTGCTCTTCTATGGCACACATCACCGATATCCGAGGCCGTGAGATTCTTGACTCGCGGGGGAATCCGACGGTCGAAGCGATAGTAACGCTCGATGATGGCACGGTCGCGAAGGCGAGTGTCCCATCCGGGGCTTCGACGGGCGCTCATGAAGCGCTCGAACTGCGCGACGGCGATGAGCATCGCTACCTTGGCAAGGGTGTCCGGAAGGCCATCGGAAATATCGAGTCGGTTATCCGTCCAGCGCTCCTCGACCGAGATCCGAGCCAGCAACGTGCACTCGATGAGCAGATGATCGCGCTCGATGGAACCGCGTCCAAGTCCACTCTCGGCGCCAATGCTATCCTCGGCGTCTCGCTCGCGGTGGCTCGGGCGACGGCGGCGAGCCAGGGGAGACCACTGTATGCTTATCTCGAGACTCTCATGCCCGAGAAGAAAATGGGTGGGGGTTTCCCGATCCCGATGTTCAATGTCATCAATGGCGGTGAGCATGCTGATTCCGGCTTGTCCGTTCAGGAATTCAAAATCGTTCCCAGCGGGATCGAGACATATCCGGAGCAGCTCCGTGCCGGGAGCGAAATTTTCCATACGCTTCAGAAACTCCTGCGTGCGGCCGGGTATACGACGGATGTCGGTGATGAAGGCGGTTTCGCCCCTCGGCTCGGAAGCCATGCTGAAGCATTTGCGCTCATCGTGAAGGCGATCGAAGCGAGCGGCTATGTCCCGGGCGAGGATGTCCGGTTGGATATCGACGCCGCCGCGAATTCTTTCTATGACCGAGTATCGGATCGCTATCTCCTGAAACCCGAGAATGTGGCCTTGGACCGCGCGGGTATCGCTTCGCTCTATCGTGATTGGATGGCTCGGTTTCCACTCTTCTCGATCGAAGATCCCTTCCATGAGGAGGACTGGGAGGGGTGGAGTCTTTTCTTGCAGGAGATGGACTCGACGCGCATGCTTATCGGTGACGACTTGCTCGTGACAAATGTCAAACGGCTCGAACAGGCGATCGCGGCCAAGGCCTGCAATGCCGTGCTCGTGAAGGTCAACCAAATCGGTACGCTGAGCGAGACAATTGATTGCATCACGCTCGCGGAGCACCATGGGCTTCGGACGGTCATCTCCCACCGTTCGGGGGAGACCTGCGATGACTTTATCGCTGACCTCGCCGTCGCCGTCAGAGCGGACTATATCAAGACGGGGTCGCTCGCTCGAGGTGAACGGTTGGCGAAGTATAACCGCCTCCTCGAGATCTACGAGCAGTGTTCGATCGGAAACAAATAGCCATACAAAGAGCCAACATATGCATCGTGTCCTGTGTATCGGATCCGCCTCGAAAGATATTTTCTTCCCGACGAACGAAGGAGTCATCCTGGAGACGCCCGACGACTTGCGCTCGCAGACCAAGGTGGCTTTCGAATTGGGCGGGAAGTTCCACTGCCGTGAGCGGGCGGAGGCGGTCGGTGGAGTTGCTGCCAATGTCGCGCAGGGGTTGGCCCGGATGGGTCATGAAGCCGCTGTCTATAGTCAGGTCGGCGCGGATGATGTCGGGAATTGGATTATTCGGACGCTGCAGGGCGCGGGCGTTCAGACTGACACTATCGATATCGACCGGACGGTGAGCACTGATCTCTCAGCGATTATCGTCGTGCAGGCGACCGGAGATCGGATTATCTTCCATAATCGGGATGCCAATGAGAAACTCCACGTCGATGGAAACCGGCTGAAGCCGTTCGGATGGGTGTATGTGAGTGCACTTAACGGCGCATGGCGAGAGAACCTCCGGACTATTTTGCAGGCAGCGGAGCGCTTCGGGCTCCAGGTCGCGTTCAATCCGGGACAGCACAATCTCAAAGAGGATCCGCGGCTCTTGCTCGAGTCATTGCCACATATCAGGGCGCTGTTCCTGAATAAGGATGAAGCGCTCGAATTACTTTTGGCGGGAGGGATCGAAAACCGGCCGGAGCGGCTCAATGATGAGCGCTACCTCGTTCAGAAGTTGCAGACTTTCGGTCCAAGTGTCGTCGCTCTGACCGATGGCAAACGCGGTGCCTGGGTCACTGACGGTCGCGAGGTCTGGCAGAGCGGAAACTATGAGCCGCGTGGGCTCGTCGATACGACCGGCGCGGGCGATGCCTTCGGGTCCGGTTTCCTCTCCGCCTACCTCTTCGGTTTCCGGCTCGAGAAATGCCTGAGTTACGGCATCATCAATGCGGGGAGTGTCGTCGGTGACTACGGGGCGAGCACGGGTCTCTTGGACCAGGCCGCTGTGGAAGCGTACGGAGCGAATGTTCATGCGACGCTTTTGGCGAACCAATGATATACTGGTAAGTAATTCTCCCAGATTTCTCTTTCGTTTCGAGACACTGATCTTTCGAGCGAAAAATGTGACAGTTGAAGAGGGCTACCTGGAGGGTAACCCGATGAAACAGACACATTTTGCAGCCGAAAGAGCAGAGTTGGAGCAGAATATGGAGATCGGAGAGAGTTACTAAGAAAGACAGCGAGGTATGGGACTATTTTCACGTTTGCCGTGGAAGCATCAGGAGGAATTGTATTTGGCGCTTGATATCGGCACGGAAGTCGTGAAAGCGCTCGTTTTTCGTGTCGATCAGGAGCAGCGCCGGGGAACGGTCGTCGGTGTCGGTCGCGCCCGACAGAAGGTCGGCAATATGCAAAGCGGCGCGGTGTCCGATATCCGAGGAGTCATCGGCTCGGCCCGGGAAGCCATCGAGATGGCCAAGGCCGCCTGCGGGATAAAGCATATCGAGAAAAGCATTATCGGCATCGCGGGCGAGCTCGTGAAGGGGACGACGACGACGGTTCATTATGAGCGGGTGAATTCCGAGATCAAGATCGGAATGCCTGAACTCAAGATGATCATCGGCAAGGTCCAAGAGAAGGCGCTCGAGCGCATCAAGAAACAGCTCGTCTGGGAGACGGGACAGGAGATCGAGATCAAGCTCATCAATGCCGCGATCGTCGATGTCCGGATTGACGGGTACCGCGTCCTGAACCCGCTCAATTTCCAGGGTCGCGAGGTCTCGATGAGCGTCTTCAATGCCTACGCACCACTGACACATCTCGGTGCGATCGAGACGATTTCGGATGAGCTCGACCTGGACCTCCTCTCGATCGTCGCAGAGCCGTACGCTGTCGCGCGCTCCGTGGAGGTCGAAGACATGCTCGATTTCAGCGCGATCTTCATCGATATCGGCGGCGGGACGACCGATATCGCAGTCGTCCGAAATGGCGGCCTCGAGGGGACCAAGATGTTTGCTCTCGGCGGGCGGGCGTTCACGAAGCGACTGTCCCAGGAATACCAGATCAAGTTCGAATCAGCTGAGCAGTTGAAGATTGACTATTCGAACGGACAGTTGAAGCCGGAGGACATGCAGCGGATCAACATGCTGTTTGCTGATGATTGCCGAGTCTGGCTGGCGGGTGTCGAATTGTCACTCCTGGAATTCGCCGAGACCGACTTCATGCCCGCAAAGATATTCTTGTGCGGCGGCGGGTCAGGACTTCCGGGGATCAAACAATCCCTCGCGTCGGGTGACTGGATCAAGAATCTCCCGTTCTCAAAACCACCGCAGATCGGTTTTCTCCAGCCACATGATATCGCTCGCATCGTCGATGAGACCGGCGAATTGAATAACCCTCAGGATATCACTCCGATGGGACTCGCTCACCTCGCCCTCCTGAATGCACTCGATGAAGAGCCGATGCTCACCGGTATCTTGCAGCGGAGTATGGAATCGATCGACAAAAATTAACATAGTCGTCCGCATATGCCGGAAACCCACTATATCGAAATCGACGAGGAGATCATCAGCACGGTGAGTCGCCTTCGAAAGTCGGGCCAACAGGAGAATATTTTCGTTCTGCCGAAACGCGCGCTCATCCTGCAGAGCATCATCAATCTGAAGCTCTTGGGACGTGAGGCGGAGAAGCTCGGGAAATCTGTGACTATCATGACACAGGACGAGCAGGGCATGCGGCTGGCGGAAAAGGCCGGTCTCCGGGTTCAGGAGTATCAGGAGACAGCCCTGCGTCAACACCGGAGTGAAGCACCGGCGCGGTTCACTGTGCGGCATGGCGAGTCGATCCCGATGCCTGAGCCAACTATTGGGACCAGTGGTATCAAGCGTTCAAGCGAGATCGGGAGTGCAGACTTCTATGGCGAGGCCCAGACGTCGGTTGTCCCCGAGCGGCCGGTCGAGTTGTCGAGTGCTCGGACGCAATCAGTCGCCCCGCTGGCCCAACCCCGCCAGACTTTGCGGGTCCGGAATGCGTCTCCGCCGGTGCAGACCGCCCTGAATTCTTTGCAGAGTGCCCCACCACTGCTTGCTGCCCGGCCTGTGGCGCGGCCCGCTCTCAGTGTGCCGCAAGTACCGCCGCATGTTGTCGAACAGAATGCCGACGAACAAACAGCGATTGCTCGGAAGGAAAAGGTGCGTCGGCTCTTCGAAGGGCGGGCCGCTGGAAAGAATCCAGGCGGGAACCCAGTCGATCGGATGCCACCCATCGTACCGGCACCGCTCGTCGCCCGACCAATCGCCCCGAACGGCCAATGGAAAATGTGGGGGACGATGATTGCGGCGATTGTGCTGCTCGTCGGAGCAGTGTGGGCAGGCTACTTCTTTCTCCGTCCGGAAGCGATTATCGCGGTCGAGCCACAGACGGCGACCCAGTCGGTGAAGTTGTCACTGGTGGGAACGGTCGGAGGAGAGAAACCAGCTGTTCCGATCCGATATATCGAGGAGGAGAAGACGATTCGTCTCTCGCGCGAAGCGACGGGTCAGAGCGCGGGGAATGGCGTGAAGTCGAGTGGCACGATTTCGATCATTAATTCCTTCAGTGAAGTTTCTCAGTCGCTCGTGGCGACCACTCGGTTCGAGCTGCCCGATGGCCGACTCTACCGGCTGGTCAGTGGGGTGACTGTGCCGGGTATGAAAACCGAAGATGGAAAGCCTGTCCCTGGGAAGATTGATGCTCGGGTCGTGGCGGATAGTGCCGGGACGAAATACAATATCTCGTCCGGTACCTTCTCGATCCCGGGATTCAAAGGCGGTCCGAAGTTTGAGAAGATCACCGCTGAAGTGAAGGGAACTTTCACCGGCGGCAGTGATGGCGCGTCCACGGCTGGCCGGACCGTGAGTGAAGCTGATCTCGAAAAAGCGAAGGCCGTCGCAGCCGAAGAAGCGTTGCAGGCCGTCATCGATGAGCTGACGAACACTGCTGGATCCGGCAAAGTGGCACTCAAGCCGTCATTTCAGGCGAATCCCATCGGGACGCCGAGTAGTTCAACTGCTCGTCTCACGACGGACGGAACGTTCGACTATGAAGTCCGCTTCCAGGTGCGCGGTTTCGTCATCGATGAATCAGCTGTGCGGGACATCATCGACCGCGAGACGACCGAGTCTGGGGGCGTGGTGCTCCGACCCTACCGCTACACGGTGCAATACGGCGCAGTGCTCTCAAATTTCGAGTCCAAACGGGTTGATGTGACCGTCGAGAGTAAAGTGCTCTTTCGAGCTCCACTCGAGGCTGAGACGGTGAAACAGGGGCTTTTGGGACTGGATGAAACCGGAATCCGGACGTATTTGGCCGATCATCCCGAGATCAAACGCCTCCAGGTCGAATTCAAGCCGAAGGTGTTCATCGCGACGATTCCGGAAGATCCGGTACGCGTTACGGTGGATCTCTTGGAAGAGACGGATAACGAGTAAGGACGCATGTCGTATGGCCGGGAGAGCGAGTGGTGATGAGAGCGAACAGGCGGCGTCAGACCGGACGGTCCGGCGGCGTCTCGACAATGAGATATACATGCTCCAGTCTGATCGGTCGCGTTTTGAACGTCAGTCGAATGAACTAGAAGCAGAGATCCGCGCGCTGGAGAAGGACATCGTCGAACGTACGCTTGCGCTCGAGGCACGGAAGGCCGACCGGAACCGGATCATTCAGAAGGCGCAGGATGCCGAGGCGGAGATTCTCCGAGTGAAGCGCTCCACGTACAAGAAATAACTCCTATGAAAGTCGATGCGTTTGAGCGGGTTGTCATGGCGGAAATCGTGAAGAGTCCGGATGTTAACGTTACGAGTTTTTTCCGTGCCGCGATCCGTGCCATCGGTCGGAAATTCGAGGCTCGATCGATCGATATTCCTGGTGTCCTCACCGAGCTCGAACGCTTATTGCCTTGGCAGCTCTCTCGTGATATCAAGAAGAGTATTGAAAAAGCCCTGCGTTAGAACTACCTCTATGCAAACGTCTGAAATCCGGGCGAAATACCTGGAATTTTTTGAAAAGAAGGGACACGCGATCGTTCCTTCGTCTCTGCTTGTGCCGGAAAATGACCCGAGCACACTCTTTACGGGTTCGGGGATGCAGCCGATGGTGCCGTATCTGCTCGGGGAAAAACATCCTGCAGGGACACGGGTTACCAACTCCCAAAAGTGTTTTCGGAGTCAAGACATTGAAGAAGTGGGAGATAATCGTCATACGACTTTCTTTGAGATGCTCGGGAACTGGTCTTTCGGTGATTATTTCAAGGCGGAGCAAGTTGAATGGATGTGGGAGTTTCTGACGATGGAACTGAAACTGGATCCGAAACGACTTTACTTCTCTTGCTTTCGTGGCAATGAGACCATCAACGTTCCGCGGGATACAACATCTGCTGAACGTTGGCAATCACTATTCCAGCGTGTTGGTATCGATGCAAAGATTGGTGAGGATTCAGAGAAAAATGGAATGCAACCTGATGAGCGAGTATTCTATTACTCAGAAAAGAAAAATTGGTGGAGTCGCGCTGGGATGCCAGATAATATGCCAATCGGGGAACCAGGTGGGGGTGATACGGAAATGTTTTGGGACTTCGGTGTAGAACCTGGTCTTCATGAGAAATCGATCTGGAAAAAGGAGCCTTGCCACGTGAACTGCGACTGCGGCCGATTTATGGAAATCGGCAACAATGTTTTTATGGAGTACAAGAAGACGGAAGTCGGTTTTGAGAAGCTCGCGAAACGGAATGTAGACTTTGGTGGCGGACTCGAGCGCATGGCGGCGGCTGTCGCAGATGATCCCGATGTTTTTAAACTCGATCTCTTTACCGAGGCCAAAACAACACTCGAAACTCTTTCTACTAAGTTGTACGGCGAATCCGCAGAAACGACGCATGCCTTCCGGGTCATCCTCGATCATATTCGGGCAGCAGTCTTTCTCATCGGTGATGGAGTATTGCCGTCCAACAAGGACCAGGGCTATTTTGTCCGTCGTCTCATCCGTCGCGCGGTTCGCTTTGGAAACATGCTTGGAATGCATGAACTGTTCATTCAGAGAGTGGCAGAATGTTTCATTGATACCTACAACAGAAATTATACGAATTTCAGCGAAAAGCGAGTGATGATTCTAAATTCTCTTTCGGATGAGGAGGTTAAGTTTCGTAAGACTCTTGAACAAGGACTACACAGATTTGATAGCTTCATAAGCAATCCAGAGGGTAATTATCTTGTGAAAAGGGTTGGGGATACTGTTGAAAGGGCTGATTTATATCCAAATGATGATACGGCGAACATGATTTTTGATCTATATCAAACCTATGGCTTTCCTTTGGAATTAGTTTTTGAGGAATTAAAACGACGAGGGATCAAAATTGATGAAGAAAAGTTACGAAAGAAGTTCGATGTTCGTTTTGAAAAGCATCAAGACCTTTCGCGGACGGCATCGGCGGGGAAATTCAAAGGCGGGCTGGCGGACCATAGCGCCAAAGTAACGGCACTGCATACGGCGACGCATCTCATGCTCGCCGGGTTACGTCGGGAACTTGGGAATGACGTCCATCAGGCTGGATCGAATATCACCGAGGAACGCACGCGATTTGATTTCACCTATCCAGAGAAAGTCCCGCGTGAGGTGCTCGATCGGGTCGAGGCCTATGTCAATGAGGCCATCGGGTCTGGCGCAACCGTCGGCACGACCATCATGGAGAAGGGCGCGGCCAAAGCGGCCGGAGTGGAGGGGAGTTTCTGGGAAAAATACCCGGAAAAAGTAACCGTCTATCAGGTTCAGGGGCAAGATGGCACTTTATATTCGCAGGAGCTGTGTGGTGGGCCACATGTTGGGACAACTGCTGATATCGCTGCCTTTGGACACTTCCGGATCATCAAGGAAGAAGCCTCTTCGGCGGGAGTACGTCGAGTGAAGGCAATCCTGACTTAGGCCCTTGCGGTAGATGTTGTAGTCATTTCGGAGCGTTGACAGCCACCTCGGTTCAGGCTATACTCAGACAGTATCAATTTTTCGAGACCTATGATCGCTGTTATCAAAACGGGAGGCAAACAGTACAAAGTCGCCACGGGCGATATCGTGAAAGTCGAAAAGTTAGAGGCTGAGCCGGGCAACATTGTGAAATTCGAGACGCTTTTCACTGGTGATGAGACCGCGGTCGCTATCGGTGCCCCGACGCTCAAGACGCATGTCGAGGGCAAAGTGGTCGCACATGGCCGCCATGCGAAAGTCACCGGTATCCGTCACAAGGCCAAGAAGCGTGAGATGACTCGCTACGGACACAAGCAGCACTACACCGCCGTCGAGATTACCAAAATCTCCGCCTAAGAATCAGGAAAAATTGAAAGCCCGCCAGATGTTCCTGTGCGGGCTTTTTGTTGGTTGAGGTTGCGGGTTGAGGTCGAGTTCCTCGCTATTACGAGCTGCTGCCGAGAGTCTACTCCTCGACGATCATCCCGGTCAGTTTCTCGATTCGGCACACCGCCGTATTCTTCCTAAACGTATTTTCTATCACTGCCCGGAACACCGCTATGCTGTTACGGTGCTTAACCAGCTTTGCCGTACACGTGAGTGCTGTCCATGGATGAACCTCGGAGAGGAAGCGACAACCATCCAGACCCACGATACGCACACCGGTCGTTCCGGTGATCGGGATGCCGCTCGAAACAGTGAAGAGGATGGCGCACGTGAGGCTAGCGAACTCGACCAGCCAGTGTCCCGGCATGATTGGGTTGTCAGGAAAGTGGCCGGTGAAAACGGGATCGTTTTCAGCAGCGGCAAATCTGAGTAAGCCGATAGCGAGACTCTGGGAAGGGAAAACGTCTGCCCTTTCGATCAGTAATGCGTTGCCACGGTGCGGTAATACCTGTTCAAGCTCATGTTTCCTCAAAGTGATCATCTGATCGGCTGACGATATGGATGGGTCGAGAGTTTTGTCCACGATTGCCTCCTTTGGCTTGGTGGGTAGTGGTGGGAGAAAGTTGTCAAACAAACAATGACGCTCTACTATACCAGTTCCTGACGATTTGTCAATGATGAAGTGAGAGTGACTTCATCCGCATATTCGATGTCGCCGCCGGTGGCCATGCCGCGGGCGATCCGGGTCACCTTTACGGGGAGATGGACGAGTTTGGATTTCAGGAAGTACGCGGTCATATCACCCTCGGTCGTGGGATTGGTCGCGAGGATGACTTCTTGGACCGCACCACTGGCGAGACGGTCGAGGAGCTCGGCGATACGGAGCGTCGAATCCTCACGGCCAGCATCGAGGACACCTCCCAGGACATGGTACCGGCCATGGTAGCTGCCGGTGCGTTCGATCGCGATGACGTCCAGGGGCTCTTCAACGACGCAGATCGTCGTCTGGTCGCGCGAGCTATTACTACAGAAGGCACAGCGTTCGGCCTCGGAGATATAGAAACACTCCCGGCAGCTCGAGAGGTGCTTCAGTCCCTCGAGGCTTTCGGCAAAGGCGACGAGCTTGGCCTCATCCTGTTTGAAGAGATAGAGGACGAGGCGCTCCGCCATCTTCGGTCCGATCGAGGGGAGGCTGGCGAAATGTGTGATGAGGGATTCAAAGGCTTTGGGGTAACGCATAGAAAATGGAAAACTGAAAAATCAAAATGAAAAATTGGGGACAATAAGTAGCTTTTGTCTTCTATTGTAGCGGAAACGGTTTATTTCCGACATCAGGATGGTCTACTGTCCCTCGCGGGCACGCTCGAGGGACTTGAATGATGTTGCATTGTCCTCGAAGTAGAGCTGGACTTGGCCGACGGGGCCGTTACGGTGCTTGGCGATGATGACATCGACGATGTTCTTGTTTGGCGTGTCGGGTCGGACTCGGTCTTCGCGGAAGAGGAACATGACGACATCAGCGTCCTGTTCAATGGAACCGGATTCACGCAGGTCAGAGAGCTTCGGTCGTTGATCGGGTCGGGATTCGATCCCCCGAGAGAGTTGGGACAGCGCGATGACGGGGATATTCAGCTCTCGAGCGAGCTGCTTCAGTCCGCGTGAAATTTCCGAGATTTCTTGGACACGATTGTCACCCGAGCGCGAGCGACCTTCCATGAGCTGGAGATAGTCGATGATGATGAGCCCGAGTTTGTGCTCGGCTTGGAGCCGCCGTGCCATCGTCCGCATCTCCATGATGTTTAGGCTGCCAGAGTCATCGATGAAGATCGGGGCTTCGGACAAAACCCCCATCGCGTCCGAGAGCTTTTCAAAGTCATTGCCGGGCCCCTCACTTCCGAGCTTGCCGGTGCGAAGGCGCCACAAATCAACACCAGCCTGGGCAGCGAGCATGCGGTCGATGAGCTGATCCGCGCCCATTTCGAGGGAAAAGATGCCAACGGGTATCTTGGCATACACGCCGACTTGGCGGGCGATGTCGAGGGCGAAAGAAGTCTTGCCGACCGCAGGACGGGCGCCGATGATGATGAGATCGGACTTTTGGAGACCGGCCAAGATATTGTCGAGATCAGGGAAGTGTGTCGGGACGCCGCGCAGGGAATGGTCGTTCTTGTGCAGCTCGTCAATCCGATCAAAGGCGGCCTCGAGGATGGACTTGATCGGGATGAAGTCCTGCTTGATGTATTTCTGCGAGATTGCGAAGAGTTTCTGCTCGGCATCGTCGAGCACGGCCTGGACGTCTTCGGCATCGTCATACCCCATCTCGACGATCTGGGAAGCGGCGCCGATGAGCCGACGGAGAAGCGCTTTTTTCTGGACGACTTTGGCGTAGTGGACGATGTTTGAGGCCGAAGGGACGGCATTGACGAGCGACGCGAGATAGCCGGAACCACCGACCGCTTCGAGCATTTTCCGCTCCTCCAGACGATTGGCCAGCGAGAGGACGTCAATTGGTTCGCGTTCCTCGTAGAGCCCGAGCATCGCCTCATAGATGCGGTTGTGGTCGTCCTTGTAGAAGTCGCCGACCTTCACGATATCAGCCATCTTGATGATGGCGTCCTTGTCGAGCATGAGTGACCCAAGGACGGACTGCTCCGCTTCGAGATTATGCGGCGGGATGCGCACGTGTTCTGGGGTGGGGGAAGATTTGGCCATAGCCACAAGGGAATCAGTATCAGGACTTCATTCTACCGGGTATCGGGCCTCGCTTCAATGGAGATAACGTGTGCATATCTTTTGGTCTTGACAGAATTGTTGATATGTACTATGATTTTATCACTTTCTTTAACAATCCTCTCGGGACTAAAATATGAATGCGCCACAGTCGGAACATCTCCGTCTCCGTGGCGCTTCGCCCGGAGAATCCAACATGTCGCCCACGTCACTAATATGGTGGCAACAGCAATTCAGCGGGCGCTTCACCCTCTTCGAAGCGAACCGCCGGGTCATAGAGGAGAGTGGTATTGATTTGACTTCTCTGGCACGCGCATGGCGGCGCAATATGGGACTATCATCAACTGCTGGCTATCTGCATACAGCAGAATTTCCAGATTGCCAGGCAGTAGATGTACTCGTTTGGACAACTTACCGGGCTTTTCATTTGACCCGTCCCAACGATATCGCACCGGCTCCGGGGCGCGTCCTCTGTTTCGTGAACGCCCACGATCTCCAGGAGTGGAAGCGGCAATGCTTGCCAAAGGGTGAGTCATGCTCAATCCACTTTCGGGGCTGCTACTCATCATCGGGAGAATTTCTCCCGAACTACATCATCCTTGCCTGTGGCAGTTGATACAGATTTTTGTATCGGCTGCCGTTTTTTTTTACTTCTTTCGGACGGTTTGGCCGTGCAGGCCGTCCTCGACCAGGTAGCCGAGTGCCGTGATCTCATCGCGGATCGTGTCCGAGCGAGCGAAGTCCCGGGCCGCGCGGGCGAGCTCGCGTTCTCGGGCGAGCGTTTGGACGACTTCGGGGATAGTTGCTTTGATAGAGAGATCCAATCCAAAGACCGTGAGGATACGCTCGAAGAGTGGTAGGGTATCAGTAGCTGGGTCGGCGAGTTCGGACCCATCGATGAGGCGATTGAGTTCTTTCGCGAATTGGAGCGCGACGGCGAGCGCCTCGGGCGTATTCAGATCATCATCCATGGCTGCATTGAAATGGATACTGAAATCATCTGTGACTGTCTGGGGGCCGAACAGCCCGCGGGCTTGGTATTCGTTCAGTCGCAGATATGTCTGACGCAGGGTCTGAACATTGGTCTTGGCTTGCTCGAGTGCTTCCCAGGTGAAGTTCATCTGGCTGCGATAGTGCGCGCCGAGGTACAACATGCGGAGATCCATCGCGCTATAGCCACGCTCCAGGACGTCTTCAAGCCGATAGAAATTGCCTTTGGACTTAGACATCTTCTGGCCATCGACGAGGAGGTGGCGAGTGTGGACCCAGTAGCGGGCGAACGGAACGCCATTGCCGCATTCACTCTGGGCGATCTCGGCTTCGTGATGGGGGAAGATATTGTCCTCGCCACCGGTATGGATGTCGATAGTTGCACCCAACGTGGCCAGGTTCATGGCGCTGCACTCGATATGCCAGCCCGGGTACCCCACGCCCCACGGCGAGTCCCAGCGCATCAGGTGACCCTCGGGCGCCTTGAGCCAGAGCGCGAAGTCCCAAGGGTGACGCTTGTCAGGGTGTTCCTCGAGCCTGGCGCCGACTTTGAGGTGCTCGAGCGTATTGCCGGATAGCTGGCCATAGTCAGCAAAGCTCGTCACATCAAAGAACACATTGCCATTCACGGTGTACGCATGGCCACTCGCGATGAGTCCTTCGATGAAGTTGATCATCTGCGGCACATAGGCCGTCGCATGCGGCTCCTCATGCGCCGGGAGGATGTTCAAAGCCCGCTCCGTCCGTTGGTAATAGTCGGTATAGAAAGCCGCGATCTCAGCTGGCGTCTTGTGTTCGGCTTGGGCCTTCTTCATAATTTTATCCTCACCACCATCGCCCTGCGCGATATCGTCCGCCGTCAGATGGCCGACATCGGTGATGTTTTTCACGTGTCGGACATCGAAGCCACTCAGACTGAGCGTGCGGCGAAGCGTATCAGCTGTGACGTAGGCGCGCAGATTGCCGATGTGGACATAGTCATACACCGTCGGGCCGCAGGTGTACAGCTTCACTCGCGGCGGATCGAGCGGGACGAACACTTCTTTTTTCTTCGACAGGGTATTGTAGAGCGCGAGCATAGGGGCTAGTAAATCTCGAATGAAGAGTAGAGGGGAAATCGCGAGGAAGCAAGTCCCGGCATTCTCGAGGCCTCTCGTCTCGAATTGCAAGATGCCACCCTAGATCCAGCGTTTTAGGCGGAAAATGACGATGGTCAGCGCCGAGATGAGAATCATCATGGCAAAATGCCACCAGAATCCACCGGCCGAGTTAGCGAAGGGGAGGTGATTCGTGTTCATCGACATCGCGTTCGAGTAGACGGTCAAGGGGAGAATGACGGCCGAGAAAATAGTCAGCACTTTCATCGTCTGCTCGAGCTTGTTCGAGAGAAGTGAATTATTGGTCGCTTCGAGGGCCTCAATCGTTTCTTTGTTTGATTCCAGCATGTTCCAGACACGGATATTGGTACCGATCAGGTCTTGGAAATAGACGGTGAGGTCAGTTGGGATGAGCGCATGTTTGGTTGCGAGCAGACTTTCGATAAGCGAGCGCTGCGGCTTCAGTGTCCGGCGGAAATTGAGGATATCACGCTTCACGAGTGAGATCTCGAAGACCATCTCCTTCTCGTGTCCAGCAAAGACAGCGGTTTCGATCCGGTCGATCTTCTCGGAGACGTGACGGAGTTTGGGGAAGCAAGAATCGAGCAGGATCTCGAGGAGTTGGTAGACGAGGTGGGCGGGCGTATCCTCGAGATGGAGGCGCCGTTTCCCCTCGCTCTTCTCGAGCTCCCCAAAAAATTTACCAATCTGATAAATCGGATGGCGATGGGCGGTGATGAGATAGTCGCGAGTGAGGATGATGTCGAGTTCGCCGGCATACGTCGTCCGCTCCTTCACATCAAAAAGCGGGATATGGATCGAGAAGAAAATGCACTGATCGTATTGGAGCACCTTGGGCTGATACGTCGGCGTGACCAGCTCTTCCAAGACAATTGGGTGGATATCGAAATTCTCGTGCAGATAACTGACGTCGTCTTTCGTCGGCGACTCGAAATCAATCCACGTGAGATGCTTGTGAGTAAGCGTGCGCATGTTTGTGTTGGTCTGTAGACTTTAGTATACCACCACACGAGGGAAAGGGGATGTAAAGATAGAGGCCGCGTTCTCGATTGTCGCTTTTGATTGCTTCGGTCATAGACTCCCTCGTAATGACAAAGATTGTTAGCTTATTTGATAGGGGAGAGTTTCCAATGCAGAAGTCTTCTCTAGACAAAAATCTGCACATGGGGTATCTTCTTCCTATGTTCCGAACCGTAGTGCTCGCTCTCATCCGGCTTTATCAGCGGACGCTTTCATTGAATCACGGCCTCTTGGGCCTCATCGTGTCCGAGCGGTTCTGTCGCTTTCATCCGACTTGCTCCGAGTACTCCTATCAAGCCATCAAGCGCTTTGGAGTGCTCCGAGGAGGCTGGATGGGATTCAAACGAATCCTGCGCTGCCAGCCCTGGTCCGAGGGAGGATATGACCCAGTCATGCCGCCCGCGGGAGATCGTTGACTTAACATTTCATAAAGAGGAGAAATATCTTGCCTCATCGTGGTGTTGCAATAGTTTCAATCCCCCAGCGCCATCCTGGCAAAGCTCGCTATCACTTGGGATCTGATCCCCTGGTGCCGGGAAGTGATCTCGTTGTTCGGAAGGGGAAGAAGAAAAAGAAAGTGAGATCGGTAACCTCGCCTCCGCCTGGAAAGATGCGCTGCATGCAGGTGAAACCGACGTACAAACTCCATATCTCTTTGAAGGAAGCCCGAAAGCAACACTTCTGTCTCCTGGATCCGATATGCCGGGATTGTAGACACAAGGATTTGTGCCGAGGCTAACGGGATAGGCTTCCGCATCAGCGCCAGCCACTGATCACAGCAATCCGGGCCCATCTTCACGAGAGATGGGCCCACTCAACTTATGGAGCGTACACATGGCGAAACGGAAAGTGACGGCGGATCGAACCCAATCCCAGCCGTGTGACTCACAGAAGGAGATAGTCGCTTGTCTACTCGCCGTCATCTATGAGTGTGACTCGGCCACGATACCGCTCGCGACTGCAGCTGCATTTTATGGACGGAAAAATCACCTTTGTTTTAATTGCGAGTCCAAGTGTCTGTGTCTCCGTGAGCAACGGAAGCAAGAGCAGCGTGGTGAAGTCGTCTGGAAGATTGTGCTGAAGATCCCAGACGAAGAGGATAGTGACGACGGAGATTAGAGTATTGCGAATCCTGTGTGGGTTAGCACGGAAACAATTCCAATTATGGAGGACCACTATGACAATAAAGCGGCAGCGAACCCCAGATAACCTGCCTGATCTGGGCAATCTCTGGAGTGAAGTGAAGTACATCGCTCCTCGGCCATTGGTTTTTGATTCGGAGAAGAAGGTGCAATGTGGTTTAAATGGTGCGGACTTGATCCCGCTCAGAACCGCAGCTGCAGCACAAATGCCAGGCAAGAATCGTTTCGAATGTCTCGATTGTGACCACTATCGTCCCTGTGGCCACATGCGTATGCAGATCGAAGCAAAAACTTCCGGTGCACCGTGACACGTTCACGATGCAGCCGTTTGGCCCGTTTGGATTCGTACTAGCGGGCTTTTTATTATGGTTCCCTGATTTGGCCATTTTCCGTATTGGGGCGTCAGCGCGTCAATTAGCACTCTCACTTGACGAGTGCTAAAGCATTTTTTATACTGGTATGTAGAGTAATCATCCTGAGTTTCGTCTGAGGGTATGTCCGTGAATGACCGACAAAAAGAAGTGCTCGCTGCAGTCGTCGAGCTGTATACGAAGACGGCCGAACCGGTCGGTTCTGAGGCTTTGCTCGAGCGACACCATTTTCCGGTGAGTTCCGCCACACTCCGAAACGATATGCTCGCGCTCGAAGAGGTGGGCTATCTCTATCAGCCGCATACGTCCGCCGGGCGCATCCCGACCGACGCCGGCTACCGTTACTATGTGGAGGAGATGATGGGGGACCAACCGCTTTCGAAGCGCGATCAGTTGAAACTCCGGGAGGAATTCTTGAAACTCCAGGCGAAGCACAATCGTACTGTCCGGACGACCGCCCGTCTCCTCTCGGCCCTCTCCGGCAATCTCGGTGTTTCTGGTATGGTCGGCAAAGATGAAATGTATGATTTCGGCATGAAGTCCCTCATGGAAAATCCTGAATTTCAGGAAATGGATGACGTGTGCCGTCTCGTCGAGACGCTCGATACGCTGGATGAGAAGATCGACGTCCTCATGGCGGGACTGAAAGACGGAGAAACGCGCATCTTCATCGGCGGAGAAAACCCGGTCGCTGGCATCGAACACTGCGCGATGGTGGTCTCGCCGTATCGGGACGCGCACGGCGAACGTGGCATGCTCGCCATCATCGGCCCCAAACGCATGGAATACGCCAAGAACAAATCCCTCATCGAACACATGAAGAAGCTCCTCTCGTCCTCGCTTGTCATCGTGATCGTCACACAGGCACCGCTATGGTAACCGATGCATCAGACCAATCGGAGGAGCAAGAAGAACAGCCGCTTACTGAAGCCGAACGACAGCAACTCTTCGAAGCAGTGAAGAGTACCATTACCCGAACATCCTAATCAAAAAATCTATGCCTGAGAAAAAACATGACCATTCGCAGCATCAGCATCATGCATTGTATCCGCTGAGCCAGAAAGTGGTGCTCTACGATGCCGCCACAAAGAAATTTCTGCTGGTTCGGGATGCTCATCCGGAATCGGAGTTCTACCAGAAGTACGGTGCGTGGGATTTGCCGGGTGGCCGCGTCCATGAAGGAGAGGATTCCAAGACAGCTTTGGTGCGTGAGTTGCAGGAGGAGATCGGACCAGTTGAATACGAATTGAAAGACGTGGTTTCGGGGTGTCTCATGGAGAAAACGAATCAGGACGGGATTATCCATCGGGTAGTGCTCTGTTCGCTGGCATATTACCAAGGCGGTGAACCGAAACTCAGTGATGAGCACGATCGATTTGAATGGCGAGACCTCGAAGCGATAGAGAATGACTCGGAATGCAGGGAGTGGCTGAAGAACGCGGTTGCGGCTGCGCTCATGCGGGTCAAGGCACAGGAAGGAGCGAGTGATGTGCTTCGCATCCTCGCCGACTTCGAGAACTACAAGAAACGGGTGAAGAACGATGAGAAGGAGCTTTATGGTCACCTGACCAGCCAAATCGTCACCGAACTCATCCCGGTCCTCGATAATTTCCACGCTGCGACCGAGCATGTCCCAGCCGATGCGGCGGGTAGTCCCTGGGTCACGGGTATCACCTATATCGAAAAGCAGTTCGAAGACGTACTGGCAAATTACGGGGTGACCCCGCTCCCGGTAAAGCCCGGCGATGCATTCGACCCCACCCAGCACGAAGCGCTCTCAATGACCAACAACCAACCACTTACTACTCACGACGAGAAAGACAATGGTGATCAGGAGCAGGAGTCGTCGGTTGTAGGTCGTCAGTTGATAGTGAAGGTTGTCCAGAAGGGCTATCAGATCAAAGGCAAGCTGGTGCGACCAGCAAAGGTAATAGTCAGTTAATTTCCAATTTATAATTCTCAATTTTCAAACAATGTATTAATTTATAAATTTCTCACTTAAGTCATTGGAAATTGTTTGGAAATTAGAAATTGAAAATTGTAGATTTTATTTGTAATCAAATAAGTATAATCATATGAGCAAGATATTAGGCATCGACCTCGGGACCACTAACTCGGCGATGGCGTTCGTCGAAGGTGGCACCCCCAGTGTCATCGAAAACAAGGAAGGCAATCGCACCACACCCAGTATGGTCGCGATTTCGAAGACCGGGGAGCGCCTCGTCGGACTCCTCGCTAAGCGTCAGTCTGTCACCAATCCCGAGAACACCCTGTTCTCCGTGAAGCGGCTCATCGGCCGTCACTTCAATGACGACGAAGTGAAGCGCGATATGAAGACGCTTCCCTACAAGATCGTGCAGGCCGGCGAGGGCGTGAAGATCGTCATGGGCGGTAAGGAATACAGCCCGCAGGAGCTCTCCGCGATGGTCCTCGCCAAGCTGAAAGCTGACGCAGAGGAGAAACTCGGGGAGAAAATCACCGATGCGGTCATCACCGTCCCGGCGTACTTTGACGATAGTCAGCGCAAAGCGACCAAGGAAGCGGGCGAGATTGCTGGCTTCAATGTCCGTCGTATCATCAATGAGCCGACCGCCGCGGCCCTCGCCTATGGCTTCAACAAGAAGAAAGACGAAAAGATCGCTGTCTATGACCTCGGCGGCGGGACGTTCGATATTTCCATTCTTGAAGTCTCAACCGATACCGTTGATACCGTTGAAGTGAAGTCGACCAATGGTGATACCCATCTCGGTGGTGATGACTTCGATCAGCGAGTGATCCACTGGATCCTCGATGAGTTCCGGAAGCAGGAGGGTATCGACTTGTCCAAAGACCCGCTTGCCCTCCAGCGCATCAAGGAAGCCGCTGAGAAAGCCAAGATCGAATTGTCTACCGCGCAAGAAACCGAAATCAATCAGCCGTTCATCACCAGCGGCGCCGACGGTCCCAAGCACCTCGTCATCAAACTCACCCGGGCCAAACTCGAGGAACTCGTTCACGACTTGATTGAAGGGACACTTGAGCCTGTGAAGAAAGCCCTCGCCGATGCCAAGCTCTCGGTCGGTGATATCAATGAAATCGTGCTTGTCGGTGGGATGACACGCATGCCGCTTGTCCTCGCGACGGTTGAGAAGTTCTTCGGCAAGAAGCCGAACATCACCGTGAACCCGGATGAAGTCGTCGCCATCGGTGCTGCCATCCAGGGCGGAGTGCTCGAGGGGAGCGTGAAAGACGTACTCCTCCTCGATGTGACGCCACTCACGTTCGGTATCGAGACCCTCGGCGGTGTCCGTACCCCCCTCATCGATCGCAATACCACCGTCCCTGTAACACGGAGCCAGACCTTCTCCACCGCGGTCGACAATCAACCGCAAGTCGAAATTCATGTCCTCCAGGGTGAGCGTGAGATGGCCACCGACAACAAGTCCCTCGGCCGCTTCGTCCTCGACGGTATCCCACCAGCGCCGCGTGGCATCCCGCAGATCGAAGTCAGCTTTGACATCGACGCGTCGGGTATCTTGTCTGTGACGGCCAAAGACAAGGCGAGTGGCAAGACCCAGTCTATCCGCATTGAGTCCAGTACTGGTCTCTCCAAGGACGAGATCGAAAAGATGAAGAAGGACGCCGAACTCCACGCCGAAGAAGACAAGAAAAAGAAAGAGCTGATCGAAGTGAAAAATATGGCAGACACGCTGTCCTACTCGACCGAAAAAGCGATGAAGGACGCGGGCGACAAGCTAACCGATGATGAGCGCAAACCCGTCTTGGAAAAGCTGGAAGCCTTGAAAAACCTGAAAGATAGCCAGGATGTGGAGGCCATCAAGAAGGCGACTGAGGAGTTGTCCCAGGCCGCCCAAAAGATCGGTGAGAAGCTCTACAAGGCTGCACAGGAGGCTGAGGCTGCCAAGAAGGGCGCTGAGGGCCAGCCGAACGCCAACTCTTCGACAAACTCAGAGTCTTCGCAGACTACGAAGGATGCCGAAGTTGAACCTGCCTCGGCTTCAGACGGGAAGAAGCCGAAAGAAGGGGACACGAAGTAAGGTGTAAGATAGAAGCGGGGCATTTCGTCCCGCTTTCATTCTTATTCGTTATCATTGTCCTATGACCATCGACACCCTTAAGTCGCTCTTCTATCGGCCGGACTTCTTCCGGGAGCAGCGTTTCTCGGGTGGGGCGAGTTTCCGTTTCTACTCGCTCACGCTCCTGGTCGTCGTCGGCGTGACCGTCCTCATGCTTTTGCCGGGATTCTTCCGCGTCGTCGATACGATTCGAAGCGGGGAGTGGCAGCGGCAGCAAGCGATTATTGAGAGACTCTATCCGGACGGTCTCGAGCTCACCCTCGACCGCGATTCGCTCACAACCAATCAAGACGGTCCGGTCGTCATACCCTTCCCGTCCGAGTGGAGGGCATTGACAGCATGCCGCGAGCACTGCGAAGGTCGGGCACTGTCACTTCCAACGAATCTCCTCGTCATCGATACGGATGCCCCAGTGACGCCTCAGATGATGACAGATCGTGAGACACTCATCCTCATGGGTCAGCACGAAGTTGGTCTGCGCAACCCCGAGCGGGGAGAGACACGGATATTCAATCTGCGTGAAGCCAACATCTCTGAACGAGTCACCGTCACCAAAGCAGTCTTCGACCACTGGGTCGGATTGGGTTCCGACTTTCTCCGGACGCTCTTCTACATCGTCGCTACATTCATCCCATTGGTCATGTACATCGGGCTGTGGATCGGCTATCTTATCTATTCCCTCTTCGGCGCCTTGGTCGTCTGGCTGGCCGGAAACATCCGTGGGCAGTCGCTCACCTATGCGCGGGCATACCTGTCGACGCTCTATCTCATCTTGGCCCCGTTCGTCGTGACACTCCTCATGCAATTGACTGGCGAGCACATCCCACTTGTCTTCACGCTCGTGTTGTTCATCGCTGCCCTGGTCAATTTTCCGAAAGCCACAGGTCCTGTCATCGACTCTGAGGTCGCTCAGACTCGAAGAGAGCCTGTCGAAGGGACAGGAAAGCTCCCGGACCCCGTGAAGATCGCTCCGGCTGATACGCCTACCGTGCCGAAAGTCGCTGAAGTAGAACCTGCCTCGGCTTTAAGAAAGAAACTAAAACAGTTCGATCCCACTATTGATAATAATAAAGAGGAAAAATTGTAAATAATTCTTTCTAAGAAAGTTTTCAATACTCATGGGTAAAATTGGCATTATGAAATTCATCATCATCTACACCACGCATGCGAACATGAAAGAGGCGAAGAAGGTTGCTGAAGCTTTGCTGCGTGATAGGCTTATCGCGTGCGTGAACTACTTCCCCATCGAGAGCGCCTACTGGTGGAAAGGTGGGATAACGAACGCCAAGGAAATCGTCTCCATCGTGAAGACCCGGAAATCGAACTGGGCGAAAGTAAAGAAAGCCGTCGCGGCCATCCATCCCTACGAAACCCCGTGCATCATGAAATTCGAAGTCGAAGCGAACAAATCCTACGCCGATTGGATTCATGCCGAAACGAAATAGTGATAAGATGGAAACGGTGTAGGTTACATTTTACGAGACGCATGCTATATAAACATTGAGATAAAAAGAATATGTCGTCTTCGGGGGGAGAATCGGATAACTTTGAGCCACAACCAAGGAAGTTTAAGCTTGTGAAGTGGACAGCTATCTTCACGACGGTTGTATTCGCTGTACTTTACGCGGTGGTGTCAGCTTACTTTGTGCCTGTTCTTTTTCTGTACCCCATAATGGCCGGAGGAGGACCTCATTCCAATCCGCTCGTGGCGATACTCATGTTCATTTTGATACCCGCTGTCTATGCCTCACCGGTTTTCATCTTGATTGCGCTGTACTTCAAAAAGAAGTACCTAGCAATTATCATATTTAACGTGGTCGTGATGTTCCTCATCGGTATTTTCGGGGGTGAATATGTCTGGCGGCCGCTTGAGGTGACTGCTGGAAAGGTGGGTATCCCCCTTACAGATTCTGCCCCGGCCGGGATTCTTACTTTATCAGAAGCTGCCATACCAGAAGGCTACTCTCTGGGTGAGAAGGGCGAGGTAAATAATTTTTCGGGGAAAAATATTTACACCAAGGCGTTCTATTCAAATTCATCACAGGAAATCATCCGTTTGATGTACTATCTGCAGCCGTCCGAATGTATCGAATTTAATTCAAAGGATTATGCTCAAGCGATTTGTAAAGCTGGGAAATGCGTAACGTCTACGAGTTCGAGCATTGTATCTGATGGTAAAATTAACTTCCGTTCAAAAAACGTTAATTACACAATTGATGACGGTGGATCGTGCGCGCGACTCCAATTTCTTGCGAGTAACGAAAAGAATTCGCTCACTCAGGAACAGATCATGAAGGTTATTGATTCTCTCGAGCGGGTCCCCGGCGAGCGGGAAGTATCGAGCGAAACAGGGGGCAACAAGCTACTCTCGCATCATCGACCTCGTCGGGTGAGGCTATAGAGATATCCCTCAAACTGCGATCAGTGAGAGCCTCTTTGGAGGAACACAAAAAAGAGAAGGGTTCTTATAAGGATTACATCTTGAGACAAACTATGGAGAAACCCACTTATGCTCGTTGTCCTGCGATAATGTCTCTCGATATCTCACCGGACGGCAATCAGTACGTTCTGCATCAGTTCGTTTGTCCTGATATGGAGAAGTCATACTGTACAGAGAGTGGGCGGACGGATATTCTAAAAACGCCAACATCTCTCATACGAGAAACCTACCACTGCCAGTGATAGCACCGACCACTGCCTCGATCGACTTCGACGCACGGTAAAGAACCGAGAGCAAAATCAGCACTATCTCTTATTCGCTCGAATTGGCGAATAGAATAGAAGTAGGACGTGCCATTGCTTGATAAAGAGGCTCCTTTCTATCAAAAGATCGGCAGTGCTACACTGTAGGCATATGAAAACATTCCTTATTATCTCCGTATCCATCATCCTCATAGGAATTGCTTGGTACGGCCTCTCACCACTTTTCGATACCAAAGTAGTGAATGATCCAGCACCAGAAAAGGGTGCCACCACCGAAGATGCTCTCCTCGTTGCAGACGATGCCGCGAAAAACCCCCGTCAAGAAACCGATGTCATCACACCTCCTTCCAAACGCATTCCGATCGTCGACACTCCTGCCCATCCTGCCTCTGGCTTTGTGCGCATCGTGAAGGATGGCGATCAGACAATCATCCGCTACGAAGACTATAAAACCATCAATGGCCCCGATGTCCGGATCTATCTAGCCAATGACCTCCAAGCAGCAGACTACATCAATCTCGGGCCCATCAAGGGGACCGAAGGCAACATCAATTACCCCGTGCCAGCCGGTGTCGATATAGCCCGCTATCGCTATGTGCTCACCTGGTGTGAAGACTTCTCGGTGCTCTTTAATACCGCCGATCTTTCCCTGGGACAATAGACGGTTCTTGCGTGACGTGAAGCTGTCAATGCTCTCCGAACACTGTTCCCATCGACTTCGATGCGCAGTGACGACGCGAGGTGTAGAATACGATAGGAATATAACACCAACAAATAGAAAAACGTATGGAGAATAACGCCCCCATGCCGCTAGCATCTCGGCGGAAGAATGGCTTGTTTGTGACAATCGCGTTCGTGATACTTGCCTTGGGTTCGGCGGCTACGGGTTACTATTTTTTCTTCTACCAACGTGAACTCCCCGTCACGGATGACACAGCAAAGAAACCAGCTCTATCGGCTGAAATCAGTAATCCGGTAGAGTATTTCTTCAAACACTTTTCTGTCAAGGATTACCAGGTAGCCATTGACCAGGGTGGGAAAGGGAATTCGACATTCACGTTTTACTACCAAAAGGGAGTCCTCATTAGAGTAGACACGCATAATACTTACGGTGATACCAGTGCGATTATCAAGGATGGGAAGCTCTATTCTTTGAATAACAAAGATAAAACTTTCGCTGAGCTGGAGATGAGTGCTCCGCAGGCGCAGCATCTACTCGCTATCTACAAAGTTGGGTCGATGATCGACCCCATTCTTCAGGGGGAAACCCCCATCGCTCCGCCGTGGATACTTATACCCGAGAGTACTGGGAATGGCCGTCAGACTATCGGCTACAGGACAAGTGGTCGAAAATTGCTTTCGTATGCGTATGTGCCGGACAATGTCACGGTGGATATCGAAGTATATATTGACCCTACGACTGGACTTTTCTCGTCGATAGTGATGAATACTCCAGGGAAACAAGACAAGGCTGTAGCGGAACTTCACTACACAGAGATTGGTGATATTGAATCCCTCAAGCGTTTCCCGATGAACTACAAAAAAGTGGATCCCATTTAGAGATCCCCAGCCGTGCCGCTGTTGGGATACGAGAGATGTGCATCGGTCAATACCGTCAGGACGGGCACACCGCGTTTTTGTTGCATCCATATTGACAAATCAAAATTAATCGTATACTCAATCCCGGGTAAAACCACACCACGAGGAGAAGGATGATGAGTGCATTTCGACCAGGTGAAGTGTTCTTGTACGGAGATTGGACGGAGTTGGAACTCGGTGAAGTGATGGGGACCGGCAAGATCGGAATCGCGATCGGCGAAGGACAGTCGATCCTCTTCGTGGGAAGTCGACCAGTCAAGGCAGTCATCCTCGTTGATGCTGTGCGGAAACCGAGAGGATTGAAGATGCTAATGCTGAAAGAGGTGGCATGTGCTATCACCGCCATCCGGCTCATCTTCCCCACAGCAGAGGACGCATCGCCTGATTCGAAGTCAACGTAACGCGCGATGTCGAATGCATCGACAAATCCGGTCTCACACAGTACGAGATCGGATTTTTCATGTCAAAGTCTTGGATCAGTGATGAGTTATGTATATACTAGGAATATGAAACAAAATATCTTGATCGGTGCCGCCGTACTCGTGGCCGTAATCCTCGGAGCGATCGTCATCCTGACATTTGTCGTCCCGGGTACAATTGATCGCTCAGCAAGTGCTGTACAACCGCCGACTCGTCCGCCGGAACGCGGGCCGCTCACTGACCAGTCTCTGGTGAAGGGATCCGAACGCCCCCAGCCTTCGACCACAGCGGGGAGTCGGCCGGTAGCCGTGACGACGGATGAAACGACGGCCTCGGCCGCTGTCATGACCAAGTCACTCGATGACAGCGTATCGACACTTGCAAATCCGGTTACCGTCATAGCGAGCGATGGTCAGCACTCGTTTCTCGTCGGTCAGCCGAAGGGTCAAAACTCGAAGCAGCCGCGCAAAATCATTTTCTCCTTGCCTGGTCATGGCTCTACGGCCAAGCAAGACTATGCCGCCTGGCAATCGCATATCATAAGCGGCGACTATGCACTGGCGAGCGTCGGTTGGTGGGACGGGGAGGGCGAGAAAACGACAGATTACTTGCGTCCGGATGAAGTCCTCGCCGCGATCCGAGCCTTTCTCGATACCTACGGTTATGCCGCAGATGATTTCGTCGTCCTTGAAGGCTTCTCTCGCGGAAGTGCCAACACCTATGCCGTAAAGGCGTATGATGTCGTCAGTGGTCACCCGATCATCGATGCCGTGATCTCGGCCTCGGGCAAATACCAAAAGGATTTCCCACTCACCCCGGATCAATCGGCTTACTCGGGCGGTCAGTTGTATCAAGGCGTGCCGTGGATACTCGCCTGTGGAGCGAAGGACGACAATCCGACGCGCGATGGTTGCGAGGGCATGACTGAGACAAAGACTTATCTGACGGGCATGGGCGCCAATGTCTTGAAGCTCCTCGAGGACCCGAACGGTGGACACGGTACCTTCCATCAGAGTCCGCTCAAATTATCAGAGCAGGCGTTCAAACTTCTCGATACCCTGCCTGCGGCCAATCCTCACTAGTACGTGCACACCTCGATGCAGTTGTAGTGGCTACCGAAGGGTAGGTGATATAGTGTAATAAAGCAAAGCTATGCACATTGAGGAATTTCAACCCGGCAAACCAGTCGAGCAAATCATCGCAGAAACGATCGAAGACCTCGAACGTGGTTTGTACGATAAGCCGTCTCGGGATGAGACCGTGGCCAAACTCATGACGGCTCGCATCCTGACGACACACTCGGCTGATCGGGAGAAAATCGATGAATTGCTCCATGATATCGAAACCCGCTACGGCCATTAATGATCAATTCACGTTCTGATAAAAAGAACAGCCCCGAGCAGTGCTACTACTGGGGCTGAGCGGATTCGATGTCTCCCGTCAGATTAAGTCCATCGCGGTATCGGTCCATCTGAGACCATTTGTGATAGTTTCGGGCGTGAGAGCATTGTTCGACTCCATCAGGAACAGGGTACGACGGAGCACCGTGATGAGTTCCCGGACATTGCCCGGCCAGTCATACTCCTGGAGATATTCGATGGTCCCAGCTGCTAGCTCGACCTCGGGACGTTCGAGTTGTCGTAGGAAATATGTGACCAGATGAAGGATGTCCTCGGGGCGCTGTCGGAGCGGCGGTAGGCAAAGCGGGAAGACCGCGAGCCGTTGGTACAGGTCTGCTCGGAATCGACCTTCCTCGACCAGTCGACTGAGTGGTTCATTGGTCGCCGCGACGACACGGAAGTCGCTGGATTGATAGGCCGCTGCACCGACGGCACGGTAGTCTCTTTCCTCCAATAGCCGCAGCAGGATGGCTTGGGCTTCGGGGGGAAGGCAAGAGACCTCGTCGAGGAAAAGTGTCCCCCGATCTGCTCGTCCGATAAGACCGCGAGTGCTGGTCACTGCTCCGGTAAATGCCACTTTGACATGCCCAAACAACCCAGACTGAGCCGTGCCGATACTGAGCCGAGCACAGTCGACCACCACAATTGAATGTTGCTTTCGCTTTGAGTGGAGTTCATGGAGCGCCTTTGCGACGAGCTCTTGCCTGTCCCTGTTTCGCCAGTGATGAGGACCACGTTGTCAGTATTTGCCAGGCGACGGATCCGTTCAGCGATTCGGCGCATCGCGGAACTGGCACAGATGAACCCTGGGATGAGCTCGAGTGGAGGAAGTTGGATTTGGACCACCGATGGCCGGATACGGATGACCTGGGCGGACTGTAGCACTCGTTTCACACGCCGTGACGGGAATCGAGTGATGAATGCATCCACCCCCATTTTCCCATGAGAGGCACGGCGCTGATAGAACATCGAATTGCACGATGTGCAGAGACCATTCCTAGCACAATAGCGTGTTCGTTCACAACGCCGACAAGGCTGCTCTTCCTTTTGAATCGCGGCAGATTTCATTGCTTAGTCATTTCGATCCTAGGCTGCGTGGAGGAGAAATGATGCTAGTTTTGAAGGACGAGAAATACCCTAGACACTTTCCGGTCTGACACTCACCGTGGGAAGGCTCGACGTCGGTCGGATTCGCGTTGTTTCACGCGATCTCTCACCCGGTTCCCGCGCAAGTCACGCTCCCAGGTGTCGATTGGCTGTGGCCAGAAGTTCGGCGGTAATTGTTGTGAGGATTGATGCCAGCGTCTCGGACCGACAATAGAGACTGGGTTGTGCAAGGCGGCTCGATCCAGGGCTGCGCTGAGTGAATCCCGCCAGTCATGGATTGCATCCCCGAGCTGCTCGACGGCCTGCTGCAGCAATCTCATTTGATCGCCGATCGGGTCCGGTTCTGGAGAGATGACAGGGAATTGACCATCTATTTCAGTCTGCGTTGACATGCGTCTTCTCCTCACAGGAAGTGAATGAAATTGTTAAAAATGCGCCCACTATACATCGGGAGATGGCTTCTGTAAAGGGTAAATCAGTTGTTTTCTTGACGAATCGGTCGCTCTGGCGGTAGGATGTGGCATCGTCGTTTAACACTACAAAACGGAGGGAATCGTGCCACATAGCCATTCAAATACCAACCACCGAGCTGAGATTCATCCGTCGCATCCCTCAGCTCAATCACTGGCCGCTGTGCTTATCCAACTCATCGGGAAAACCGTAGAACAGACACCCACGACTGGACAACCCGAACACGACTGCTCCTGTCCTGCTCGACATGTGGAAGTTGTCGTGCTCTCAGAAAATGGACATACCCATGTCCACATCCACTGTCCGCCCTCGCGGCAGATAGTCTTCCTTCGGACCAATCAGCCTCACGTAATCCAGATGGTCGAACAGTGGTGCCGGCTGAACCAGCTGCCATGCAGCGTGAAGCAGGCGTAAGTCTGCCCGCAACCTCAAACCAATCCCGTCTGCCGTGTCATCACTGCGACGGGATTTCATTTTGTCTCAACTTGCGACACGGGGCGATTTCTGCCAGGATGAAGTGCTTATGGAAATCCGTTCCGCCACATTCATCAAAGGAGTCATTGGCTCCGAAGGCTTGCCGGAGCCGTCGCGGCCGACTGTCGCGTTTTTCGGCCGTTCCAATGTCGGCAAGTCCAGCGTCATCAACGCACTCACCGGACAAAAAGACTTGGCCCATGCCAATTCTCGGGCTGGGCGGACGACCGAGATCAATTATTTCCTCATTAATGACAGCTGGTACCTGGCTGACTTGCCGGGGTATGGCTATGCCAATGTCCCTGGACCACTCCGCAAGAAAATGGCTGGCTATATCTCTTGGTTTGCAGCCGATATGTCGATCGATATCCGGGCGGCCGTGCTGATCGTCGATGCCGAGATCGGGGCCAAGGACTCAGACCGCGATACTTTCCGGTTGCTGATTGAATACGGGCGCCCGGTCATCATCCTCGCCAACAAATGTGACAAGGGACGGCGGACGGACGTCGACCGAAATATCCGCTCATTCGAAACCGATTTCGCTCCGGCCCGTATCATCCGGCACTCGGCCAAGACCGGGGAGGGGCGCAGCGAGCTCCTTAGCGCAATTTTCGAAAACAAGAGCGCCTGACGGTCGGAGTTTCGACTATCAGGCGCGACGGCGGGGAAACGATTTTTTCGGCGGTGGTGGATCGGCAGCAAGTTCGGTAATATCGGATCTCTCCGTG
>JBATNG010000026.1:0-12907 GCA_049290235.1 Candidatus Moraniibacteriota bacterium
CGCTTCATGGCGAAACGCTGAAACAGGTTCATGTCCTTGGCCCCCGGCATCGCTTCTAATTGAGCTTCAAGTTTGTCTTGCTCATCAACAGCCTTTGGATCTTTTTTCTTGAACGGATTCAGCTGCATACAATTAGGCATTAGTTTTTTCTGGAAACTTCATCTTGAAACGCGAGACGAGGAGGGCCGAGGCGACGAAGATCGACGAGTATGTGCCGAAGCCGACGCCGACCAAGAGCGCAACGGCGAACCAGCGCACGCTCTCCCCGCCCCAGACCGCCACCGCGATGAGGACGATGATGACCGTGAGCGAGGTGTTCACCGAACGAACGAGCGTTTCGTTCAGCGAGCGATTCACGATTCCCTCGAAATCCGTCCCGGTTCGCGCGCGCAAGAGATTCTCTCGGACCCGGTCATAGACGACGATCGTGTCATTGACCGAGTAGCCGAGGATGGTGAGAAGTGCCGCGATGAACGGCACCCCGACTTCGACACCAGAGAAGTGCCCCAGGAGACTGAAAACACCGGTCGTGATAATGATATCGTGCGCCAGAGCGATGATAGCACCCGCCCCGTATTCCCAGCTCGTCACCGGATACGAAACCCGCCGGAACGCCCACGCGACATAGAGCGCGATACCGAGGAGCGCCAGTGCTGTGCCCGTGAAAGCCTGTGACTGCATCTGACTCGAGACCGAGGCGCCGATGAAGTCCACGCGCAGCTGCTCAACGGCCGGATCGATGCCTTTCAAGGTCGTCAACACCTGGCTATTCGTCGTTTCATCCGATGCCAGATAGCGCAAGAGCATCCCCCGCTCGGCCGTCGGTTGCACCGTGAGGCTTTGGAGTTCCATCGCCCCCAGCTTCTCCCTGACGACATCCGCCGTCGGCACGGCTGTCTCAGTGAAACGCACTTCCATCAGTGTTCCACCTTTGAAATCAATACCCAGGCGCAACCCCCACCCGGCAATACAGATGATACTCGCCAGGGTCAAAAGAACTGAGAAGACGTAAGCGTATTTGCGCTGCTGGATGATGGGGAGCTGCATAGGCTTAGTTTTTCGGGGTATCAAGTTTTTTCGGTGTCACAAGTATCCACGGACGTTTCTCCATCCAATCCGCAAAGAGGAAGTTCACCATGATCCGGACGAGGACAACCGCAGTGAAAAGCGACAGGAGCACGCCGAGGGCAAGGATGATCGCGAAGCCCTTCACAAAGCCCGTGCCCATACCGATGAGGATGATCGTCGTGATGAGTGTCGAGAAGTGGCCGTCCCGAATTGATGGCCAGGCCCGACGGAAACCTTCGTGCAAAGCCTTGCGCATCGATTTACCAAATGAGAGCTCTTCGCGGGTACGTTCGAAGATGAGCACGTTCGCATCAACCGCGATACCGATCGACAGGACAAAGCCCGCGATCCCAGAGAGGGTCAGGGTGATGGGGAACGGCGTGAAGATAGACAACTTGAAGAGCGCGAGAAGCATCGCCGAGTAGAGGAGGAGGGCCAAGACCGCGATGAACCCGAGGAAGCGGTAGAAAAGCAGCATGAAAACAGAAACCGCCGCGAGGCCAATAATCCCAGCATGAACACTTTTTTGAAGAGCCTCTTCCGCAAGCCCTGCCCCTATTGAATACTGACGATCCAAAACGATCGGTACCGGGAGTGCTCCTTCATTGAAACGCTTTACTAGTGCGTTAGCTTCTACCAAAGTATAGTTTCCAGTAATTACTGCTTGGCCGTCTAGAATTTCTGATTGAATTATTGGCGCGTAAGGGGGATCGAGCTGGTTTATCTCTCCGTCACCATTAACATCAACAGGCGAAAGACCATCAAGAAAGATCGCGACCGGTTTGCCGACATTGCGCGAGGTGATATCCGCAAACAGTTTTGTCCCCTCCTCGTCGAAACGGAGCGCAATCTGTGGCGATCCGACGCCCTGCGATTGATAATCGACAAACACGTCCTTCAGATTCTTGCCGGACAAACCAGTCGCCTTGAACTGGAGCTGGGGGAAATCCTCCAACGTGTATTTCGGAAACAGGATGTGCGCGATATTCACCTCGCGCTCTTCACCCTCACCCCCGTCTGCCGCCGAGGTAGATCGCTCATCGAGTTTCTTCAGGATATGCCAGCCAAAGGTCGTCTCGACCAGTGACGGATGAATCGTTCCCTTCACAAAACTGGGATCGAAAGCGACTGCATCGAATTCCGGCACATAGCTTCCCTTTTTAGCAAAACCTAACTCACCGCCGTTGTCCTTCGCTCCCGGATCGCGGCTCCAGGTCCGGGCCAGCTCAGTGAAGTCACTGCCCGCCAACGCGTTTTCGATGATATTACTAGCAGCTTCCTGAGACTGAGTATTCGCGGCATCAATCTGTGCCTCCGCTTCCGGACCAGCCAGTTCACGGAACTCCAGAAACGGCGTTTCTTTGATCATCGACTTCGCTTCTTCGACATCCTTCACTCCGGGCAATTCCACGATAATCCGGCTCTCGCTCCCCGATCGTGAGAGCTGCACGATCGGCTCACCGACACCAAACGCATTGACCCGCCGCTCGATGACATCCACGGCTGCCTGCAGAGCATCATCTCGTTTGGTAGCATCCAGATCTGACGTATCCGCCTCGTACTCGAGATGAATGCCGCCCTGGAGATCCAACCCCAGATTCACCTTGGCCGCCGCAAAAAAGCGCTCCACCGGCGGGGCAAAAGCGACGAGTTTCGGATAGGCGACGAGGCCTGACACGAGGGCGAGGAGAACGACCCCCGCGAACTGTGTGCGGATCTTCTGGATAGCGTTCATATAGTGCCCAGTATACTCGAAGGAAATGGCTGAGGCAAGCCACCGCACCTCGACAGAGATGTGATGACAAACAATACCTGTGAGGTCCGTCCGCTTGGTTTACACCTTCCCCAGCCGCTCTTCGAGACGCTTCAGGCGGCGTTTGGCCTCGCGCTCCAGTCGCTTCGCATAGGCTGCATAGTCCGGGATGGATTCCAGCGTTCCGTCGATCAGGATGTATGACTGATCGAGCGGCACATGAGCGAGAAAGGTCCGATCATGCGTGATGAGCAGCACCGTCCCCGGGAATACTGTCAACGCGTCCTCGAGTGCCTCAATCGCTTCGAGGTCGAGATGATTGGTCGGCTCATCGAGGATGAGGATATTGGCACCCCGATATACGAGGGATGCGAGGACGAGCCGGACCCGTTCGCCCGGACTTAAGGCGCCGATCTTGACATCGGCATCATCGGGGACGAAACCAAACCGAGACAGCAGCAGCAATACCTCGCTCCGTTCAAAGAGCCGGAAGCGCTTGGCGAAGTAAACGATGGCGGTTTCGGTGAGCGGGAGATTTTCGCCCTCCTGCAACAAGTCCCCAAACACCGCGCCCTTGCCCACCCGGACCGTCCCCACGAGTGGGGGTATGAGTCCCATGATGGTCTTGATGAGCGTCGTCTTGCCTGAACCATTGGCCCCCAGAAGCGCGGTCCGAGAACGAAACGGGAGGCGCAGGGTCAGCCCCCGAGCGATCGGTTGTTTTTTGTCATACCCAATTGTCACTCGCGTGAGTGAAATCGCCGGTGGAGCAGTCTTGACACCGGGGACGAGTGCGAACTCCAATGGCGGCCGTTCGAAAGGTTTCTCATGGTCACTCAGTCGTCCGAGCCTTCCCTCCAGTGCTTTAGCCGAGCCAGTGAATTTTTTGATCGCCCGTTCTTTCTTGTAGTTGGCCGCGAGCTTGTCGCGATCCGGACCGCGCTTTTTCTTCGTCACATCCGCCCAGTGAATCTTCTCGGCCGCTGAAGCCACGACCCGTTCTCGCTCACGTTCCTGCGCACCATAGAGTTCCTTGGCCCGGCGGAGGGCATGTGCCTTGGTCTCGGCATACACCGACCAATTACCATTATAGAGCACCACGCCATGCTTCACCGGATCGATCGCCAGCACGCGGGAGACGACATGGTCGAGGAAAGTCCGGTCATGCGAAGCGACGAGGATGGTCGCACCGGAACGCACCAGATAAGCCTCGAGCCAGAGGAGCGCCACCAAGTCGAGATTATTCGTCGGCTCATCCAGGAGGAGGAGATCGACGCCCGAGAGGAGCACCGCGGCCAAAGCGAGTTTCCGTTTCTCACCGCCCGAAAAAGTATCCAACGAACGATGTAAGTCAAGTGAATCAAGCGCCAGCCCATCCAGGATGCCCTTGGCCCGATCAAGGAAGGCATAGCCACCCAGCCGCTCGAAACGCTCGCGGAGTGCCTCATACTGCGCCAGGCAAGCTGGTTGATCAATCTCTGGTTCAAGTTCGGCCATCTCGGTCTCCAGAGCACTGATACCGGTTGCCTGGTAGAGGAATTCCAAGGCAGTTTCATCGCCCGTCGCGATCGTCTCTTGGGCCAGATAGCCGACGAGCACCCCCTTGGCAAGGACCACATGACCCTTGTCGGCTGATTCAATCCCAGCAATGATCTTGAGCAAGGTTGATTTGCCCGTGCCATTTTCGCCGACCAAGGCCATCCGCTGCCCACGAGTCAGATTGAACGACACCTCATGGAGGAGACGGCGCGTGCCAAAACTTTTTCGGATGCGTTTGACGGAAAGCATACAAGACGAGCGTGTAGCAGTTAGCTTTTAGCTTATGAGAAAGAAAAATTCCAAATCTAAACAGCTGACTTACTCTACACTATTTCCAAAGAAAAATCCCAGTTCAAAACTGGTCCGCCTTGAGTGGAAATGCAAACCTATGCAAGAAGTGCTTTGTACAAGCCATTTCCGTACAGACTCTGGACAATAGGGTTGAAAAGCTACCGCCTACGAGCTCATGGCTACAAGCTTTTCTTTAGATACTCCTCCGTCGACTGGAGGACACGCTTGGCATTACTAAAAGTAACTTTGGCAAGCGCAGCCTCAAATGGGAGCCAGATCGAGCCGATATGCTCATGAGAAATCTCGACATCCGTCGCCGATAGTGCTTGGGCCGGATAGAAATGAACGACTTTGAATATCCACGTCCCTCGCCCTTCTCGAACTCGCCGTTCATACTCATTGCCACGCGCCTGGTAGAAATAGCGAATACTCACCCGCTCGGGATATACCTGGAGGTCCCGGATACCGGTTTCTTCCTCAGTCTCGCGCCGGAGTGTGTCGGCTTCAGTTTCGCCAAACTCCATGTGACCCTTGGGGAAATCAAAGTGTCCGCTCGGATATTGCAGAATCAGATATTCGCGTTTCCCCGCCGAGGTCAGTCGGAACAGCACGCTCCCGACTGACACTTCCCAGACGACCGGGAAGCCCAGGAGACCGAGCGCCTGACACAATAATTTATTCACGGGCAATTGCATATGACCTCAGACTACAGGGAAAGACGCACATTGACAAAGCATCTGAAACGCGGTTGACTGATGCGTCACAGCACACCGACGTACTCCGCCCGAAATACCGTATAATGAATCCATGTCGAAACTCTTTTCATTTCTCCATTGGCTCGCGCGCCAGACCAGTTGGCTCGTACTCATCCTCTCGCTCGGCCTCGTCGTCGGCGGATTTTCCATCTACTTTTTTGACGCTGCAGAGACGCTCGACCTCGATGCGCACCCCCTCGCCGAAACGACCATCCTCTTTGATCGAACCGGCAAACATGTCCTCTATGAAGTCCACGGCGAGGAAAACCGGCGTGTCATCGCACATGCTGAAATCCCCGAGACGATCCGTCAGGCGACCATCGCGGCCGAAGATGCTCATTTTTTCACGCACCCAGGCGTCGACGTCATCGCAATCCTCCGTGCGGCGATCGTGAACGTGCGCCATCAGGGTATCTCGCAGGGCGCCTCGACCATCACACAGCAGCTCGCCCGAGCACTGTTTCTCACACGCGAAAAAACCTGGATCCGCAAGGTGCGCGAGATCGTCCTAGCGATCAAGATCGAACGATCGCTGTCCAAAGAAGAGATCCTCGACCTCTACTTGAACACTGTCCCCTATGGCTCGAACGCCTACGGCATCGAAGCCGCCGCGCAAACATTCTTCGGGAAACGCGCTGGAGAACTCACCCTCGACGAAGCCGCCCTCGTCGCCGCATTGCCCAATGCTCCGACACTGTATTCACCGTATGGCAAAAATCAGAAAGCGCTTGTTACCCGGAAAGAATCCATTCTCCGCAAAATGCACGAACTCGGATCGATATCGGCGGCTGACCTGGAGACAGCACTGGCCACGAAGACGCTCGAGAAAGTCGTGACGCTCGAACGCAAGATCCGAGCACCGCATTTTGTTTTTTATATCCTCGAGCAGCTCAAGCAGGAGTACGGCCAGGCGGCGCTCGAGACCGAGGGGTATGACGTCTTTACATCGATTGACCTCGACCTCCAAGAGCGGGCCGAATCCGTCGTCGCTGATGGCGTGAAGAAAAATCTCCCGCGCGGCGCGACCAACGGCGCACTCGTCGCCATCACCCCAAAGAACGGCGAAATTCTCGCGATGGTGGGCAGCCGAGACTATTTCGATACGAAGATCGACGGTCAGGTGAATGTCGCCGTGGAGAAGCGCCAACCGGGATCGACCTTCAAGCCGTTCGCCTATGCGACGGCCTTCACCAAAGGCTTCACGCCTGAGACGCGGATCTATGATGTGCCGATCAATTTCGGCGCGGACGGAACCGGGGTCGAGTACATCCCGAGCAATTACGACGGTCATTTCCGAGGGCTCATCACGATGCGATCTGCGCTCTCTCAGTCGCTCAATATCCCAGCCGTCTCCACACTCTATCTCGCCGGCATCCCCGAGACGATTGCTCTCGCCACCTCGATGGGCATCACGACCCTGACCGAGCCGAGCCGCTACGGACTCGCCCTCGTCCTCGGCGGCGCAGAGGTGAAACTCATCGACCTCACCAGTGCTTTCGGCGTCTTCGGCCAAGAGGGCAAACGTGTCCCGACGGACGGTATCCTGCGAGTTGTCGACCGCGAAGACCGGGATGTCTACAAGCGCATCACTCATTCGGATGCCGTCATCGGTGCCAATATCACCAATCAGATTAGCTCCATCCTCTCGGATAATGCCGCTCGGGCGCCCGTGTTCGGATCATCGAGCCCGATCGCCTTCCCTGCTGGGACCGGTGTCGCGGCCAAGACTGGCACGACGCAGAATTTCCGCGATGCCTGGACGGTCGGCTATACGCGCGATGTCGCCCTCGGTGTCTGGACCGGCAACAATGACAACACCGCGATGGAAGCCGGATCCGACGGCATTTATACGGCCGCACCGATGTGGCGCAGTATGATGGATACCCTGCTCGACCACTACCCACCGACACCTTTCAGTCCGTACACCGACGAAGTGGCGAGCGGGACATCCGGACCGAGCGACGTCGTCAGCGGCGAACCGAAAATCGTCTATTACGACAAGAAGTCCGGCAAGAAAATATCGGCTGAAAAAGCGAAGAAGAAGCGGCAGAGCGAAATCGAAGTCCGGATCGTCGACGGTGGTATGACGTTCAAGTACTCAAAAGAAAAAGGGAGTGATAATCTCCTCTTCAAACCGTCAACCGCTGAGGATCTTCTGAAGATCTACTACCCGAACGGGAATTAGAGGATTCACTCCCGCCGGAGGGCCTCCATTGGCGTCAGTTCCGAGGCTCGGTAGGCTGGTGCGAGCCCAAAGATAACTCCGACTCCCGTCGAAAACCCTACTCCCAAGAGAAACGACTGAAGAGAAAATGAAAGTGGCAAAGGAAAACCAAAATAGGTGAAAAGGGATCCGAGTGCCAGTGTCAGCAACATTCCTAAAAGGATGCCGATGATGCCGCCGAGCAGCGTGATGATCAGCGCTTCAAACAGGAACTGCTGCAGGATGCTTTTTGATGTCGCACCGACCGCCTTCCGCAAACCGATCTCCGATGTCCGCTCCGAAACAGACACGTACATGACATTCATAATTCCAACACCGCCCACCACGAGCGAGATAGACGTCAGAGCGAGGAGGAGAATGGACAGCGAGCCAAGTACGTCCCCGAGTGTTTTTTGAGTTTCCTTGGTCGATGTCACTGAAAAATCGTCTTGGTCTGGATCGGTGATGTCGTGCCGTTTCCGAAGGAGTGCCACAATATCGGCTACCGTCTCCGCTTCGCGAGCTGCGTCTTCCATCTTGACCGAGACAAACTGAACATAATTCACCCCGAGCAGTTTTTTCTGCAACGTCTGTACCGGTACATAAGTGAAGGTATCGAAGTTAAGGAATGCCACAGCCCCGCGTGACTCAAGCACCCCGATCACCCGATACTTTTCACCCTTCAAAGTGATATACTGCCCCACCGCATCACTCGATCCAAAAAACGTGTCCTTGGTGTCGCTCCCCAATACAGCCACCTGAGCGAGGCTTGCATCTTCCTCTTTTGTAAAAAATCTCCCACTGGCCAGCTTGAGATTCTGATCGACGAGCGCGACATCGGGGCCCGTACCAAACAAAGAAATCCGTTTCCCGACCGAGCCATAGGTGGCTCGTTCTTGACCGATGGTGCCCGCATAAACTGCTCCGACATTGGAAATTTTTTGTATCGCTTCACCATCCTTCACGGTCAGCGTGGTAATCTGCGTCCCTTGCGCCCGTCCCGTCGAGTTCTCACTCGACATCGCTGTCGTGTTTGGAATTTTTACTTCAACTTGAATCAAATTCGAACCGAAACTTTCGACCTGCCCCAGTATGTACCCCTTCACACCGTCACCGAGCGCGGTCACGACGACAATGGCAAATACGCCGATCACTACTCCGAGCAAGGCGAGAGCCGTCCGTGCTCGATGCGTACGGATGGTGCGGACAGCAAAAAGGAATGGGGTGAAGAGTCTTTTATTCATAACGAAGCGCTTCCATCGGACTCACCTTGGACGCCTTGAAGGCAGGATACAGTCCGAAGGTAATGCCGATAACCAATGAAACCGAAAAGCCGATAGCCACGGAAGAGAGCGGGACCAGGAACTGCCACTCATACCCCAGGCGCGGAATGATGAGTGCAGCGACATATGCTATACATATGCCAAATATGATGCCGATACAGCCGCCCACCAGAGTGATCACCGAGGACTCGATGAGGAACTGCGTGATGATGTGAGACGGCCGGGCACCCACAGCTTTCCGCAAGCCGATCTCGCGTATGCGTTGCGAAACCGAAATCAGCATCGAATTCATGATTCCGATACCGCCTACCAGAAGCGAGATAGAGGCGATCGCGATCAAGAAATATTTCAGAACGTCAGTGATGGTTGTCAGGATACCAATCGCCGCTTTGGTGCTCCGCACTGAAAAATCCGACTCTTCGCTGTCTTCCAGATGATGCCGCTTGCGCAGGAGAAGGGTCATATCAACAAGCGTCCGTTCGATATTGGCCGGATCATCCACTTTGCCGCGTCCGAAATTGAGATAATCGATTCCGAGCAAGATCTTCTGGGCGGTCCCGAGCGGAACGTACACCAACACGTCGGGGTTGGAAAAAGCTGCCGAGCCGCGCGCCTCCAAAACGCCGATTACCTTAAAAGGATTTTTCTTGATGGTCACAACCTGACCGATCGGATCCTGACCAGGGAAGAGATCCGTCGCTCGCGTCGCTCCCAAAACTACTACCCGCGAAAGATCGTTTTCTTCTTCCGGAAAGAAAAAGCGCCCCTGGGCCACCTTGATGTTCTCGACAGCGATCATCTCTGGAGAAACCCCTTGAAAACTCGCTTCAAAAGATTCAGTATCGGACTCGATAGTCGCCGAGCCACTCACATATCCCGATACAGCTGACAAATGCGGTATATTCCGTCGTTCTCGCAACGCCTTCAGATCATCATTCTTGAAGGTCGTCGTCACGATACCGAGTGCTGACGCTGGCGGACCTTTTTCCTCAGACGCTCCCGGCAAGATAGCGACGAGATTCGATCCCACACTCTCGATCTGGGAGAGCACCAATTTCTGAGCGCTCGCGCCAATCGCCATCACCATGATCACCGCCGCAACCCCGATCACAACTCCGAGTACGGTCAAAAAAAAGCGCAGCTTGGAGGCTGTCAGCGATCGATACGTTATCTTTATCGGGTCTGATACTTTCATAGTTTTCTCGTCACCTGCCACCAATAATCCGCGTCGCTCATTCGTCTATTTGAGCAGGGCCGTTTCACTCGTCGCCATCCGCCGCTTCGACACCATTTCATCCGCGACGATCTCCCCGTCCACCATACGGAGGATACGCTTGGCATGCTCTGCCGTCGCCGTCTCATGTGTGACGAGGATGATAGTACGCCCCTCTGCATTCAGTCGCTGTAGGATCGCCATCACCTGAAGTCCGGCTTTGGAATCCAGGTTCCCCGTCGGTTCATCGGCAAAGATAATATCCGGATCATTGACCAATGCCCGAGCGATAGCGACCCGTTGTTTTTCTCCGCCAGAAAGCTGATTGGAGAGATAGCTCGCCCGATGAGTCATATCGACGGCTTTGAGTGCCGCCGCCACCCGCACGTGATTCGAGGCGTCAGCGGCATCGTCGTACAACAGTGGTAGCTCGACATTTTCCGAAACTGTCGTCTTGGGCAACAGATTGAACGCCTGGAAAATAAACCCGACTTTTTTATTTCGCAAGCGTGCCAGCTCATCATCAGAAAACTTCGTCACGTCCTTGCCATCCAAGAAATATTCTCCACCAGTCGACCGATCGAGCAAGCCCAAAACCTGCATCAAGGTCGACTTCCCCGACCCCGACGGTCCCATGATCGCGAGAAACTCGCCTTTTTCGATTGCAAAATTCGCCCCGATCAGTGCACGCGTGGCGACACCATCGCTCTCATATGTCTTTTCCAAACCGCGGACTTGTATCAGAGCCATGTGAGGAAACGATTATCGCTACTTGGTCTGAGTGGCACCGATAGTGACCTCGTCCCCTTCCTTCAATCCGGTCTTCACCTCAATCGTACCATCATCACCCTCAAGCCCCGTGGTTACTTCCACTTTCTTAAACGTTTGATCCGCCTGTTTCACCTGTGCAAAAGTCTTCGTTCCTTCCTTCGTCAGCGCCCGAAACGGCACCCAGAGCACATTCGTCCGCATAGCCGTTTGAATATCGATATTTCCCGTCATCCCCTCTTTCCAGTGCTCATCGCTCCGGGCCAAGCGAAACTGAACTTTGTAGGAAACCACATCCTGCACGACCGTCGCAGCCGGATCGATATGGAACACTTCGCCTTCGAAAATATCATCCGGAGACAATGAATCAAATGTGATTGCTGCCTTCATACCTAAAGAAATTTTGGCGATATCGGATTCCGGTACCCGCGATTCGAGGACGTATGCTTCCGGCTTGATGACCCGAGCAATTACCTGCCCCGGTGTCACTACCTCTCCCACTCGAGCATCAAACTTCGAAATACTCCCGCTCATCGGCGCGGTCAACACATTCTCTTTCATCTGAAGCTCCAGCGTCCGGACCCGCTCACGCGCTTGTTCGGATGCCAACTTTTTGGCCATCCGCTCCTCCGGTGCGGGTGAGAGACGCTTCCGCAAGATGAGCTGCTCTGCTTGTTCGGCAATCCGGGCCGTAATGCGTGCATCTTTCAACTGAGAATACAGCACATCGCGATCGATAGAAGCGATTCGATCCCCAGCCTCTACCGAGTCACCGGTTTTCACATACAGAGCGTCAATCGTGCCAGCGGAAAGAAATGCCAAATCCGCATATTCCTCCGGAATGAGTTCACCCGTGACGCTCACCGTTTCAGAAACATCTCCCCGCTTCACCGTTTCCGTCTGAACGGGAATGCTCGTATCGCGGACTTTGAAATAATAATATCCTCCCCCGACGAGGAGCACAGTGATGAGCGCGAGGAAAATTCGTTTCTTGGTAAACATAGTCATTTGATGCACCTGTTTCAAAAATAAAGCGAAATACCCTAGAACATCCCTTTTTTCTCCGCCGCCTCATCCATCGCAAGGTTCGCTTCGGCATCGGCAATCGTGTTCTCTTCGCGTGGCACATGGACGAAGGCGACCGAATGAAAATCAAGCATCAGATTCCAAACTTCGAGAAAGTACGGCTGAAGCTTCGCGTTCTCGATCTTGTACTCGTGGTTCAGTTGCCGGCACGCCAATTGCGAATCCATCCGACATTCGATCTCCGCTGTCTTCGCCTTCGCTTTTCCCAAAAGTGATCTCGTCTTCTTCAGCGCGGATGCGATCGCCGCGTATTCCGCTTCATTGTTTGTCCGGACACCGAGGAATTCGCCATAGCGCTTACCCAGCGTCTCGAGATACACACCGAGAGCCGCCGGTCCCGGATTCCCCCGTGAGCCGCCGTCCGTATACATGATTATCTTTTGCATAGGCTCAGTATATCAGAGGAAAGGGTGAACCAAAAGAAAAGACCCCTCCCAGGTGTTCCTGTCGGGGGCCTTCAACAAGGGCTGATGCGGCACGGCTGTCAGTCAGCGCTCACTTTGATAACTGATTGTGCTTTCTGCCATTCCTGGTAATGAAACAGTAGTGCCTCCAACTCCATCCGTCGGCGCATGAGTGCTGCGACATCTTCGTCATATTTTTGTTTCGCTGCGTCCAATGCCGCGGCCATCTTCTGCATTGTCTCGTCCAATTGTTCACGGCGACGAGTGCTCGTCGCGATAGTCTCCGGGATAAGTGCCAAGACACGAGGTGCCGACTGCGAAAGCTCGTTTTGCTGCACACCGAGTCTCAGTACTGCTTCGATAACCCCTCCAGCGTATCCGTCGAGTTCTCCACTCCTGACGATCGACTCTAGCACATCTATACACATCACACTATGAAACCGGACTTTCCATGATAGATTAGAGAGAATGAAAAGGCTGAAACCAAAACAAAAAGCGGAACTAGAGATATTCCTGAAGACATCCAAAAGTGCTGATGAGATCA
>JBATNG010000027.1:0-15664 GCA_049290235.1 Candidatus Moraniibacteriota bacterium
TGATCTCATCAGCACTTTTGGATGTCTTCAGGAATATCTCTAGTTCCGCTTTTTGTTTTGGTTTCAGCCTTTTCATTCTCTCTAATCTATCATGGAAAGTCCGGTTTCATAGTGTGATGTGTATAGAGCGGATTTTTCGTCTTCGTATCGCAGCTACAGCTGCACTCCTTCGATACTTGAGACTGAGGAATCCGATGTCTTCCCCTTGAGATAAATCCAAATCCCGGCCACTGCGAGTCCAGTAAACACAATGAGGGACCAGTCCGCGATCGATAAACCGATGAGTGTCCAGTCAACCGTGGCGCAGTTCCCTGTCCCGCCGAGCGCCAAGACGACATCGTCGATGAGTGATCCGAAGGAAACCGCACAACCTGAATCGGAAGCATTTGCTACCGGAAAGCGCTGCAACCAGACATTGCGAAAGGCCACCAACCAACCGAGAAAAGCGAAGAGGGCCACCAGGATACCCGCGACTCGAACGCTCAGTCGCGGCCACCACGCCATATACCCGATGAGCGCCGAGAGCCCAACGAGGGCGTAGAAGAACCGCTGAACGATGCACAGCGGACACGGAGTGAGTCCGATCACCCGGACGAGAATCATGGCAAAAACGAGCAGCGCCGCACAGTACAAAGCGATGAGTAACAGGAGCGTCCGCGGATTCCGGAGAGCAGCCAGTATTTTCAAAACGAGAGTGTGCATAATCAGGAACAGGTGATTTGAGACGTGTACGGCTATATTGGCAGTATAGCAGCCGGTCGAGCGCGAACAAGCAAGAATGAGAACGGCGGCTCGGGAAAAGTCCGAGCCGCCGGAAAGCACTGTCATCGTGATGGAGAACCATGCCCTGTAGGGTGCTCCGAGAAGAATCGGATCAGCAACGTGGCTAAGATGCTCCACGAGAGCGCCGCAAGGATGAAGTACATCGGACCAGCGGTGTCCTGTTGTCTGAACATCATTAGCGCCAGTACCGAATAGTTTGCCAATATCGCCTCGAGAAGGAAACGACGAGTAGCGAAGTGCCATCTCATGTCAGCCTCGGGGTCTCGGTGATAATTCCGTTCCACCCCTCCGAGCCATTGCCGCAGACCGATGTCTGCCAATACTGTCACGTTGGTCATCAGCCAGCCAAGTGACACAAACACAAAGAGCGCATCCATGGTGACCTCCTAATGGTCGGGTAAGGTACTTGGCTCTATGGTAGCATGACTTCCTACCACATTACAGTATAATTGTCAATTATCACTCACAATAGAAAATATATCTGGCTTATAAAAGCCATTTCTCAAGTATTCCATCCGGTTCAAAGCAGTACCAAACTAAACCACACTCGTAGAGAAAAACGCGAAATCATCCCTGAATATCCCGAGGATCCGGTAGAGAGATTCTTAGGCAGCAGGTGCGACACCGTCGGCGCTACACGCACGACAATTCGACTTGTGCGTCGCGACTTCGTAGATCGCTGATAGCCCGACGAGGATATACACGGCTTTGGCGAGCATCGACGACATACCACCGAAGAGACTGGCGACGAGATCCGTCCCCAACAGGCCGACTGAAAGCCAGTTCAAACCACCGATGACCAAGAGCAAAAACGCTACCATGTGAAGTTGTTTCATAGAATTTTTTTATTGACTATTTCATAGAGACCGACCGGGGGAGATTCCCTTCCCTACTGCTCCATTGTACTCCTGAAAATACCCTGCCCGGATTCCCGTCAAGTGCCGTCCGGGAAAAATCAATGCTTGCTGGCTATTCCCCGTTGATCGACTTTTCGGAGAGAGATATCGACATCCAGCAACGTATCTCCAAAGTTTTTTTCGAGCAATGGTTTCAGATCATCGAGCGCCCGGTTATACACGGAGTTACCCACGACTTGCAGGAAGAAATCCAGGATGCTCCCGACAGCAACGACGCCTATCTTTTCATTTCGCTCAGTAGTGAAATAAGCAATTATCTCATCGACAGCCAGGCGTCGCTCGGCATCCGACAACACATCCCAATCGCGTTTCACCTCCACCATAAGACTTTCCTCAACAGATAAGAGGACTACTTCGGCATTTTCAGGACATCGACGACGCGGCCATTGATGACGAAGTTGTCCTCCGGGGTGAGAAATATCGGCTGATGCCGCTCATCGGTCGACTCGGGCAAAAGGGCGATCGTCTTGCCATCGACCGAACGATAGGTCTTCACTGTCGCGAGCCCATCGATCACGACAAGGACCCGGTCACCGCCTTTGTACTCCTTCACATCCGCATCGACGAGTATGAAGTCACCATTCTGAATCGTTTTCCCATTCACCTTGGCCCGGTTCATGGATGTCCCCGACACCTGGACCGCAAAGACATTGTGATCCTTCACGAGCCGCTTCGACACGCGGAGATAGCCTTCGACATACTGATCCGCGAACATCGCCGCCGCCCCCGCACTCGCCGCTCCGAAGACGGGAATTTGAACGAAATGCTCCGAGTTTACACCCTTCAGCAAGATACCCCGATCCTCGCTCGTCCGCTCGATATACCCTTTATCTTCGAGGGCATTCAAGTACAGGAAAAAACTCCGTAAACTCTTCAGATTGAGGCCAAGTTTGCCGCTCTCTTCTTTGATCTCGCGCACCGTCGGCATCTCGCCGTGCTCCGTGAAGAACTGTTTGATCGCCTGCAGGACGATGCGCTGCTTTTGGGTGAGGATCTCCATATCCTTGTGCTTGTCCCGTTACAGTTTTTTGTGTAACTAGAACTAGTATGTTTACTCTACTTACACTATAAAGTATACAACTGGTTTGGAGCGTGTCAACTGCCTAGAATTCAGAATAACTCCCCCACCCAATCCGGACTAACGATCGTCTGGCCATCGGCGCGGAAGACGAGGTAGGCCGCGGCCAGTGCCCTGGCAAGCGTCGGAAATTGCTCCGGCGGAGCGAAGAAGAGTCCCGAGGTCATGCAGTCGGCAGCCCATGCATCTGGTGCAACCGCCGCGCAGCCGATGACCGATTCGACACTTTTCCGCGTCGAGAGATCCACGAGATGATGTCCTGGTCCAATACGCCGGCGAAAGCTGTCCGAGACTGCGAGTCCCTGATGACTGAGTTCGACGACACCGGCGGCTGTGTCTGGCTTCCCAGGATATTCGATCGCCGCCCGCCACGGCTGACCGTCGGCCTTGGTCGTGCCGAACATGTCACCTCCACCATCGACGATGAAATACTCATATCCTGCCACCCGGATAAGGTCAGCAATCCGATCGATGCAGTAGCCCTTGCCAATACCGCCGACGTCAAACGCGATCGGACCATCGAGGGTGAGGTCTCCGCCGGCGATTGACCACGTGGGGAGTACAGGGCCATACGGAACTGGATTCACTCCCGACTGGGCTCCATAGCCTGCACCCTCGAGCACCCCGCCGACAATCGGATCATACCCGCCGCCGGTAAGCGTTCTCAGCTCGGCAGCGCGTCGGAGGAGCCGAGCAAACTCAGACGAAAGAGGATAGGTCCCGACCACCGCTTCACGGAATGCGTTTACTTCAGAATCAGGCAAAAAACGCGAAAAACGGGACTCAAAGTCCCGTGCAAAATCAACTATTGTTTGTCTGAGACTCTCTGGAACAAGATCCGAATCGATCATGATTGACCAGACTGTCCCGAGGCCCTGAAAGTCGATGGTTTGCATCGCTTCCCCGTTAGAGCTGGCTCTTCAGCTTGTCGATCACACTGTTGAAGGCATCTGTCGTCATCGTTGACTTGCCGATCCGATCGACCGGGGCGAGCTCAGAAAGCTTCTTCCCCTTGATAACCGCGAGTAACCCCTGGGCGAACTCGATCTGATGCTCATCGGCTTCATTCGTCTCGACTGCCACCTCGCGAACATCGGTAATCGCACCTTGGGCATCGAGCGTGAGCGTAAAGCGCACATTGTCATAGCCGTCATTCGGCACCGGGTACCCGACTTCTGCACTCACTTCCTTCGGTTTGTCGGCGACGACTTTGTTCTGGGCTATCGGCGTTTCTTCGGTCCGAACGGCAGGGAGTAGTTTCAGTGTGTACCGATAGTAGACGAACGCCGTCAGTACGATCACGACCGCGATCGCGATGATTCCTTTGGGGATCTTTTGCATAGGTTTATTTTTCTTTTGCCACGAGAAAAAAGCTCTCAAGGCTTCTGCTTTTATAGTAGCACAGAGGACAACGTCTGTGCCAAGACCAGCCCACTGTCTCCAGTCCGGATGTCAGGAACTATCTCCAATACACCTGAGAAGTCGTCACGATTTCCTTCCATGGACCATCCGGCACGGTATCCGACTCGACGAAGCGCCAGTCGACCGTGTCGATATCCTTCAGTCCCAGACATTGACTCGCCGCCGGAGAAAGGTCGAGGCCGGCATGTTTATTGGTCTTGCTCTCAGGAGCGGCCGTACCAAAGACATAGGCACTGTCGTTTTCCTTGAAGGGTCCCACGTCTTGCCACTGAGCGTAACAACTTTCCCCCCCCTTCGTTACCTTGATCCACTGATTCTTGAGCATGGATTCATCCTTTTTCCAGGCACGGTCCTTGGCCCAAGGGATGATCGAAGCGGCGTCTTTCTTACGCTTTCCCTTGGAATCGAAGTCATTGTACGGCAAAGCAAAATAGAATGGATTCTCCTGTGGCGTAAACTTGGCCGGAAAGTAGCCATTCCGTTTGTCCGGATCGTCTACACCCCCGAAATGTTTGACCCATTTCTCATCCCACGCACTCGGGAGATTGGAGATATCCTTATTGTCGTCCCCCGCCTCCTCACCTACCCAGAAAAGTGTCGTCGTCACATCCTGATGGAGAGGGTACGGCGGGTCCTCTGCAACTGTGTCGTCTACAATTCCTTCAGGTTTCGGCAGAGCCGTCTCGGCCGGTGTGACCAATGAGGGTGCCATCTCGACAGGACTCATGGGGGTGTCTATGTTCTCTTCCGTCAGTGTCTCTTCCGGTGTCGCGCTTCCAACGTTCGCTCCAACAGAAAGCACCGCTTCTCCTCCTTGAGGGGCTGTCTCACTCTCCGTATCTTCCGAACTCGAAATCTTTTTCCCGACAGCGACAAACGCGAGGGACGTCCCAATGATGATGGAACTCAACAACATGAGTACTCCCACGCGATGTAAACTTCTCATGCAGTATTTTTAGTGTTTAGGGGAGACTGTTCTCTACACAACCTCTCAACATTCAAACAAACACACGGCCCATGAAGCGGGCGGAAGGAACTCTATTGTACCAGTATAATCGGCGTCCGACAAAGTCCGCATATCCTACGCTGAGAGAGATATCCACTCCCCGCCACCGAGATAGAAAGTGCAGATCTGAGCGACAAAAAATCCCCTTGGCGGAGATAATTGGCATCAGAGCTCTTGAGAGAGAGGAAGCATGGCGCTGCATCTTCCTCTCGAATAGGTCGGCTAGACAGGAGCAGGACTCCCATATAACCTCCCTCCAGTGCTAGCTGTACGGTGTTTGACCTCGCCCACCCCATCCGTTAGAGGAGGAGGTGAGGAAACCAAACCTCTCCATACCATTTTCCGAACGAAGAACCATTCGGTGCTGTCCAACTCGCGCCAAGCGACGTGAGAGCACTGGAAGAACTGACTTAGAGAGCGTACTCTCTCAAGAATGCTGATGATCGAGAAAATATTCTCGAACTCCAGGGTAACTGACCATCGCCGATCGGTCAATCCCGCAGGATTCTGACACCACCTAAAAAGCTGATACAATATCCTTGACTGAGAATACTGCAAGCCTGCGGAATAACCGGGTGTGTGATTTCTTCACTTACATATCAGCATCGATATGAATAAACCACTTGTCGTAGCCGGTGTTGTTCTTACCCTCTTCTCGCTCACCGCGCTCGCTCTCGCCTGGTGGTCAGCCTATCGGGTGACACAAATACAGAAAACTATGAACACGGCTGACAAAAATCCAACACTCGATTCACACACGCCGTCAGGCGATGACTCACCCACACCTGTTCTTGATCAATCGCAAGATGCTCTGGTAATGACCAAGCCAATGACAGATAAAAAATATACTCTCGTAACGCTCGGTGACCTCTCGGTCAATCGGCAAGCCTACAATGGCCACCCGATTGAAATCATCGACTATATGGACACGGGACCCCTTCCCTCACCCAATGGGACGAAAAAGTATACTGAGTACATCAAAATCCTCTCGCCAGATTATGTCCGAGGGCTTGACCTGGTCTATCCTCCATTCACGACCGATGATCCGGCTCGCTATGCCCGCGTGGCGCCGCTCTACCGCGGTGAGCAACGAGTGAGCATCAAGGGGAAATTTGTCATCGACCTCATGAAGACACCGACGCGTCCGATAGAAAACGACGTCATAGTGGTTGATCACTTCGACATTCTCCCCTTCCCAGAGCCGGAAAAGGGAGTGATCACGAAAGAAATTTTCTCCCAGATGATCGAGGATGGCTCAATCGCATCGCTGAATCGGAAGCGCATCACCTATGAAGGCGAGTACGGCTCCGGTTTCGAAGTGTCGCTCCTCGATAAACTGATTTGGGTGAACTTCATTGAAACCGAAATGGGCAATGCCGTCGATGAACTCGAACGATTCATGCGTACTCACTCCGAAATGAAGAAAGAAGATGGGCAAATGAAGTCCAAAGTCCGAGTCACCGGTGTGCTCTATGCCACCCCCGGACAGCGTTATGGCCACCTCGGACGCACTCTGTATCAAATGATGGTCGACACGGTTGTTTTCCTCGAACAGTAGTCCCCCGCGTTCGGAGAAAATCCCGATCGGAATGATTGCCACGCAAAGAAAAACCGGATCGCACGATGACGACCCGGACCCCGATGAGGGGATTTCAGAAATGTTGCGCTTGGAAACGCTCCAGTGAGGATCCAGTGAGAGTCTCGAAGGCTTCACGATAGGTCGATATTCCGGCCTCGATCACCTTATTCGAGAAAATGAGTGGAGAACCTTTCGTCTTCCCGCCCCACTGCCGTACCGCGTCCTGCCGGAAAACTTCTTTATCCATCCAGGGTGGTTCTTGGCCAAGCTCGATGTCATCGGTTCGGACAAACCGGCTGCAGTCTCCAGTCAGCCACTCGTCGCCGAGAGAGAGAATGCCGTCCACGTCCATGCCGACCTCACACTTCGTGTCGATGATACTGATACCTTTGGTCAGCGCGTACTCCCGACCTTGCTGGTAGGCCTGATCGGCGAGTGCGACCGCTCCCGGATACCGTCGTCTGACCATGTCCGCCGATACCGGATCGTCCGTTTCGGACTTCTCCGTCGGCGTAAAGATCGGTGGATCAAGCGGGCTCATGAGTTGCAACCCGGACGGCAGTTCAAGCCCGTACGGATTTTCCACCCCCCGACTGTAGAAGTTCTTCAACAGACTGCCCGCCATCCGCGCCCGGAAGATGAGTTCATACGGCACCATCTCAAGCCGACGGACGGCGATTGCCCGCAGATGGAGATCCACCGGACAGGACCAGTCTTTCTGGAGGTGATCGAATACCTTCCTTCCGGACGCGACCATATGTGTCGGAATTCCTTCGAATACTTCGCGCAACCAAAACACGGTCATCGCTGTCAGGAATTCCCCTTTCTTCGGAACGGGACTCTGATGAACGACATCGTGTGTGCTGATCCGATCAGTCGCTACCATGAGCAGCAGATTGGGATGCCCGGGGATACTGTACGTATCCCGGACTTTGCCCTGATGCAGCAGCGGGAGATTGTTGAGATACGGCGGAAACTTCGGTTTCGTTTGCATTTCACTGCCTCCTGTCTGTCCTAGTTGAACGTTGCGAGAACTTCTTGCATTGAGCGGGATTGCGGTGCCCTCGCCTTAGGCAGCGCGATCTGAGGCAGGCCGCCGTCGGCTGCCACGACACAGGCACGATAGAAACCATCTGGACCCACAAACTGTCCCTGATTATCGTGCCACACCACTTGAGTTCCGGGAACATGTGAGATTGACAGCTTGGCCGCCAAAGTGCCCGGGTCCTGGTCGTTTTCAAAGGCAACGCCGATGACCACGATCTTCGCATCACTCAGACTGTATCGCAACCGAGCGTCCAGCATACCTGGCAGATGTGCCGCCATCCCGGCCCCAGCGAGGATGACATCAGGGTCGAAATGAACGCGTATACCGTAAAGCCATGTGAATAGCGCTTCCATGTTCCTGTGTACGCTCCGAGTTTCCACACTCCTGACGTTGATATGCCCCTCATTCTCTCGTTGCTGCAAGTATTCCAGTCCGGCAACACACTGTGGGAGATCCGAATCCGATCCCATCACGACTGCGATTTTCCGCATTTCACTCATGCTATTTTCCCTCCATTTAGGGGTTCATTGTTCAAGGACAACTGTAGAAAGGTCACGCCATTGCCGCAACCCTCCATAAGTACAGCCCGTCGAGTATCGCAAATCCGGACGTCCCAGTCAAATAAAAGGGGTCTGTCACGCAACGCGCAGCAGACCCCTCATTCAAACCTGAAGACCACTCTCATCCAGAGTGCGAATCAAGCTGTTGTACCGCCATCCTGACCGCTGTCGGTAGCATCAGCCATTCATACGGCAGCACGATTTCCCGCAGCTTGACTGCAGCCGCCCTGAGGTCATATGTCCCATCGAGGACGCCCTGCAACAGCGTAGACGGAATCTCCACTACTCCCATCAGAAGGGGTGGTCCATCGTCCGGTCTCTCCGTGACCTCATGGACGGTCGGATAGGTGAAAAAACGGTCGCACCCGAGGCTTTTCTTGCCGCGCCGGATGTGATCGAGCTCCGCCTCGAGAACGTGCTCGTGCACCCGTAGGCCATGCATCCCCTGACCCCCGTGAGCATCGATGTCTGCCGGGTGGATGTTGTACATTGGCAGCCCGCATATTGGATAGGCAATGGAGGAGTCAAATGGCACGATCACATTGCAGCCAACGAGAAACACGAGGCGACATTGACGGGCCTGAGCTACCCTCGAAAGATCATTGAGAAATCCGCGTTTTTCGTACGTATACTGAAACGGCGTACTCCCTACTGTGATGACTTCGCTGGGATAGTCGAGATCATTTGCCTTTTCAATGCAACCCGCACCCGGTTTGGTACTCACGAGCACGATCTGCCCGACTTCCGGGATCTGACCGGCGTGATGAGCCTTCATGATGGAAAACATACCGCTACCATTGCCGGAGGCGATGACCATCAGGTTCACTTCGCCACTTGTACGCTTGGGCATGGGAGCCCTCCTCTCTTGTAATCACAACACTCTATAAACCGGCCTCCCATGAGGAAGGCCACCAAAGAACTAGTCACCGAGTATCGCAAATCCGGACGTCCCAGTCAAATGGAAATCACCTCAGATCACATCCGATGCGGCTTTCTATTTTTTCCGAGCCGTATTTGACGAGGGAACAAATGTTCCCTATAATCAGAGAAGGAAAACCACCTATGGAAACAGCCACCGCCCTCGCCAAAATCCAAGCCTTCTATGAAAAGAGGTGGCGCATGCCGACCGTGCGTGAAGTCATGTCGCTCATCCGCACTCGCTCGATGAAGCAGACAACCGCCCTCATCGAGCGCCTGGTGGAGTCCGGTGCGATCGAACGCGACAAGAATGGCAAACTCCTCCCAAGCCCACTCTTTACGAGCATCCGCAAACTCGGTTTGGTCGAAGCCGGTTTCCCTTCACCAGCCGAGGAAGAACTCCTCGACACGCTGACACTCGACGAGTGGCTCATCCGCCGGCGCGAAGCGACTTACATGCTCGAAATCAAGGGCGAATCGATGATCAATGCCGGTATCCGACCCGGTGACACCGCCCTCGTCGAACGCGGCCGCGAACCAAAACATGGCGACATCGTCATCGCAGAGGTCGACGGCAAGTGGACGATGAAGTACTACCACGTCGAGTCGCGAGGACGTATCGCGCTCGTCCCAGCCAATCCGAAATTCCCGACCATCTACCCGCAAGAAGAACTCCACATTGAGGCAATCGTCACGGCCATCATCCGGAAATACTAACCCTATGTCCGCCCCCATCGCTCTGGGGAGATTCCCCCGTGCCATCCTCCACATCGATGGTGATGCTTTTTTCGCGTCATGCGAGCAAGCAAGGAATCCCGAACTCCGCGGAAAGCCGGTCATCTGCGGAGCCGAGCGCGGCATCGCCGCGTCGATGAGTTACGAAGCGAAAGCAATGGGTATCACCCGCGCCATGCGTTTGTTCGAAATAAAAAAGTGTTGCCCGAATGCCGTCATCCTCCCCTCCGATTATGAGACCTATTCACTCCTCTCTAGACGTTTCTACGAAATCGTCCGCCGCTACACTTCGGATGTTGAAGAATACGGCATCGACGAATGCTTCGCCGATATCACGGGCTTCCAGCGGCCGCACAAACTCTCCTATACCAAAATTGCCGCCGTCATCCAAGAGAACTTGAAGCGAGAGCTCGGCTTCACCTTTTCCGTCGGCCTCGCCTCGACCAAGGTCCTCGCCAAGCTTGGTTCGAAATGGGCCAAGCCCTATGGTCTGACCGCTATCCCGAACAAGCATATCCACCGCTACCTCGAGACGACGCCCGTGGGCGCTGTCTGGGGCATCGGGCCGCAGACGACCGCTCTCCTCAAGAAATTCGGCGTCGAGACGGCGCTCGATTTTGTCCGCCAGGATGAAACGTGGGTGAAACAGTATTTTTCAAAGCCCTTCCAAGAAATCTGGGCCGAGCTCCGGGGGCAAAGCGTCATGCCTCTCGCGACCGAGCCGCGGAGCAACCACTCCTCCGTCCAGAAGATGAAGACCTTCACCCCGCCCTCAAACGATCCACGCCTTGTCTTCGCCCAGCTTGCCAAGAATATCGAGTCGGCCTGCATGCGTGCCCGGCAGTATGGGCTCGAGGCGAAGCGGGTCTATGTCCTCTTGCGTACCCAGTCATTCGAGCATCACTCGACCGAGCTCACTCTCTCACGCCCGACCAATTTCGCACATGAATTGATGGAAGTAGCGCGCCCCGCCTTCGCTGATCTCTTCCACCCGGGCACATTCTATCGCGCCACTATGGTCACGCTCGCTGAACTCACCATCCCCAACTCACAGCCCGACCTCTTCGGCGGTTCGCTCGTAGTCGACAACTATCGCCGGCTCTACCAGGGCATCGACCAGGTCCGCGCCAAGTACGGCAAACACACCCTCCACTTCGGCTCGTCATTTATGGCGCATGACCACACGCAACACGAGGGCAACCGCAAAGCTGCGCCGGAGCGCCAGAAACATTTACTCAAGGGCGAGACCAAGCGCCGCCGCCTCGGCATCCCCATGTTCACCGCCGAACTCTCCTAACTAAACAGAAAACCGCCCAAACCCCCTGGGACCAATTCCGTGTTTCTCATCTCGCAAATCTGGTCACCTGAGTCAAATAAAAAAGAGGAAGGGTTGCTCGTGTGATCAACCCTTCTTGAGGTGCGGACTTTGTCCTTTCACCGCTTTCTTCTGGGATTTTTCTGCGGCGATGCACTGGGACCTCCCTCCGCATACGCGAGCGCGAGCTGATACATCCCTGAGTCAGGGCAATGCAGCTTGTCCCACCATAGGGCTGCACGCTTGCGAGGGGTAAGACATTTGTCCATCCTGGCATTCAAAAGTGCAGCGAGAAGCGAGGCGATTTCCGCTGCCTCTATGGTTTTCCCGTCAACACGAATCGGAAAGCACCGGGCCACCGTATTCCCATAGCCACCCCCCGTGTTGGCCGCAATCACAAAATTTCCACTTGTCACGCTATACGGACCAGCGTGGAAAAGATCTCTACTCTCTTTCTTTGCCATAACACCCTCCTGTTGACCAACAATAGTCGCTTCATTGTACGAGGTAAAGACAGCTCAGTCAATTGCCTCCCCATCGAGCCAGATTCATTGAAAAAGTATCAGGGATCATCGGATTCAGACTGAAAATCAGAATCCTTTGTTGGTTTTCAGAAAGGCTTTTTCTTCCGGAGTAGAGACCCGGCCGAGGATGGCATTGCGATGGGGATAGCGCCCAAAGCGATCAATGATATCCTTATGTGCCTGTTCATACTCGATATCGCCCAGTGCTCCGAAAAGCCTCATGGCTTCTACGTGAATGACGCGCGACTCGCTATGCATGAATGGCGTATAGAGAAACCGTCGCTCGCTCTCGTCCAATGACTGATCGTGACCACCCCGGACCGCTTCCTGGGCCAACGCGAGCGCCAACGGGTCCGAAGCGAACGCGGCCGGTGTCCTCCGAAACATATTCCGCGAGAACTGATCGAGGACGATCACCTCCGCCAGCCTCCCGCGTGGGGACTCGCGCCACCCATCTGTCTCTCCGCGCCCGACCGCCGCATGCGTCTCGAGGAAGCGCGACCGGATCCGCTCATCGAAATTGGCCGCTCCGCTCCACCAGTCTTTCGGTGTGCATTCTTCGAACCAAAACCGGATGATGTCTTGCCAGGTCGTATCCATGCGCCCATCCTAACACAGTTGCCTCACCCCGCGAGTATGCTACTATACCGTTATGACAAATCCATTTGAAACCCCACCTGATCAACCGCCCAAGCCGGCCGGAGAAAAAGATCCTTCACAGGAGCCACCCAAGCCAGGTGCTGCTGAGGAAGCTTCGGTTGAGGCGCCGGCACCATCGCCGGAAATGCCAACTGATGTGGAAGTCATGAGGACCATGTCTGTCCCCGTTCCCTATACCCCCGAAGAAATGGCAGCGGCCAAGAAAAGACTAGACGCTGACTACGTAGAACCCGAGGCGATAGCACCCAGTCCCGACGAACAGATACAAAAGGAGCGAGCAGATTTAGAGAACTTCAGGAAAGTCGTCGAGCTCATGGATGAGTTCGAGCTCCGGTATCCCCTCGCAGAACTTCATGCCGTCACTCACACCACACTCGCTGAACTAGTAGAGCACCCAGTGAGAAAGCCAGCCAACGCCGCCCTCGTGCATATCAGAAAGGCGATGGCTCTGAACACGAAAAGAGTGCCCGAACTCGATGAGCGCTACCTCCGCCTCTCCCGCGCTGTCGGCATGTACAATTCCATCAGCAAGACCGTCGACCACGACCGGGGCTGATTTCTCCTTCGCCAATTCGCTCGAATTAGAGAATACAAAGCCCATTAAAAACAAAGCCACCAAGGATTTCTCCGAGGTGGCTTTCAATTTTCCCGTATCCCGCGAACACGAGACGATCAAGCGCTATTTCCTCCCGATCAGAAGCATGACCAACTTCACCATTTTCTCCTTGTCTCTCGGATGGCTTTCAGCGATGAGGAGCGTGATCGCCGTGAGCGCCTCGGGCGTAAGGCGTGTGGCATCGAGTAGCCGAGTCATGTTCAGAAACCACACAAAAGCATACGCACCCGTGCGTTTGTTCCCATCCACAAATGGATGATTTTTCACGATGAAATAGAGAAGATGGGCTGCCTTAGCTTCGACGCTCGGGTAGACATCTCGGCCACCGATAGCCTGCATCACGTTTCCCACTATCCCCTCCAGTCCTTGTTTGCCCCGCTCCTGTGCGAACAGTTCTGTGGCTTCATGCTTCTTCAGTAGTTCGGCTTTCAGGATACTGACGGCCTCGGCCAGACGAGCGCCAGTCAAGACTACTTTCTTCTTTGTCGGCTTAGCAACATCAAACACCTCCCGGTCATAAGCATCGAGCGATACCCAGGTATCAGCAAACAATCGCACGAGCTCGAGGATACTCCCCGTATCGGTTTTCATACCGGCCGGGAGCAAAGCCCTCACATCGGCCACTGCCTGCATAAAAGCATCGTAATTCTTTCCAATCCGCGTCCGGTTGATCGTGTAGCCGTCTAGGATATGAGCCCGCAACGTTTTAGTCGCCCATTGACGGAATTGAGTAGCCCGCTTGGAATTGACTCGATAGCCCACAGAAAGAATAACATCCAAGTTGAAATACTCTACTTGGTAGGTTTTCCCATCAGCGGCAGTTGTTGCAAAAAATGCAACAACTGCAGGACGCTTCAACTCACTTTCTTTGAAGATGTTTTTGATGTGCCGTGAAATTACTGACTTGTCACGTTCAAAAACCTGAGCAATCTGATCCAGGCTCGCCCACAAGGTTTCTTTCTTCACATCGCCCTTCAGCTCAATCGCTCCAGACTTAGCCTGGTACAGGACCAGGCCTTTCTTTGCCGCATGCTTAGCCATACGTCTTTGTTTACTGAACTTACACTACTCATTATAAATTCAGGGCACATAAAGTCAACTCCAAAACCGCCCAGGATCACTCCGAGGCGGCTTTCAATTTCTTCCTCTCCTTATCTCATTAATCCACCCTACTAAATCAAACAAAACGGATTGTAACCAAGATCGAAATCATCACAAACCGATTCACTCGATATCTTCGTCCAGTGCACTGATCGACTGCTCCATGGCGTCGAGCGATTTCTTTGCGTCTGCTTTCGTCTCATAACGCTCAGACACCGGCGTAACCACGGTCTCGGTCTTTCTGATAGCCGGATCCTGCTCGGCAGTCGTCAGAGACGGACGGCTGGACGATTCTCTTACCACGATCCAGAGTATGCCACCGAGTGCTCCAATGAGGAACAGCCAAGCCATAACCCCAAACGCAATATTCTTCTTTGTTATTTCCATAGTGGCTATTCATTCACCGTATCGATGAGCGTGCGGAGAGCCGGGACCAGCGTCTCGCGAACGTAGCTACTCGTCTCAGTGCTCGCCGCCTTTAGTACTGTCTTGGCAGTCGCGACCGCTGCAGTATTGGTCTCACTCTTGTCAGACTCCCATGTCTTCAGTGCGGCGATATACGTGTCGAAAGCAGCAAGTGTCGCATCCGCCTTGGACCGGAACGTGACCAAGAAGCCTTCGATCTCGGTCGTAGTGGCCCCCTCTCCCTGGAGGTATTCGATGAATTTCTTGGATCGTGCTTCTACGACATCATACGAGCGAGCACGAACCGCCATCTGCCGCTTAGCACGTTCTGGTAGTGCTTCGGCGACGACATCTGGCGCCGCACGTCCCTGTGTCGAAGAACGCAGCTCCGATCGGACAGCTGGCTGCCCACCGACTGCCGCCGGTTTCATACCATCCTGACGCATTCCGCCCTCCCCTGGTCCACCCTCTTTCATTTTGCTCATCATCGTCTGGCATTCACTCTCGGTCTTACCGGTCCGTTCCACACAATCGGCTACCGTCATCTGTGGACGCTCACCAGACTTCATCCGATCCATCATTTCCTGACACTCGGCTTCCGTTTTTCTGCTCAGTTCCACAAACTTAGCGACGGTCATTTCGGGGGGCGCCGCTTTCGCCGCCAGCGTGGAATAGACGGAGGCAGAGAGGAGGGCAGTAACAAACACAGCCACTCCGAGGAAAAATCGTAAGACAAGCATAGGATTCTTATTTTTTTATCGGTTTCACCCGGTAGTACGCATGTCCGGGCTGATGAGACGCAAAAGGTCAGGGTGGGGTCCTCAGACTGATTGCTCTCCCATCAATAAAAAAACAACCTGGATTCCGAGACGGCTTTCAATTTTTCCAAATGTAAAAGGGGTGGCCGAAACCAATCCCCTCGTGAAGCGTAGTCCGGTTGTTAACACGGATGCTCCGTCGTCCTGTTGCCTTCTTCCGGCACCCAATGGACACACCA
>JBATNG010000028.1:0-21829 GCA_049290235.1 Candidatus Moraniibacteriota bacterium
GTCGTACCAGTGTCATCCATCACGGCTCCGAAGATGAGATCGCCATTCTGTGTAGTGGTGGCAGACGTGCTCGTGATAGCGTTGGAACCAGTGGTGCCATTAGCGATATTCTTTGCGGTGATATCGAGACCCGATAGACTCCCATACTCGTGAACGAGAAGCCGGCGATAGATCACTGCAGAACCAAACTGTGCTGTGACTGTTGTGGGTCCGCCCACAATATTGAGAGCATAGCAAATACCGAGACTTTGATTGTTCCCAGAATCGTAAGCCGTGGTTGCTACCTGGTAGGAATTCCCCCGAGAATCCGTACAAGAAACTGCGGCACTGCCCCCCCATGATATCGCTGCGACGATGGATCCTCCAACGGCCGTGCTAGACGGCAGGGATTGAGATATAGAGACAAATGGACTATCGTCAGTCACTGAGACTCCTTGGACATATGAAGCAGGGGGCGGACCGGTTAGTGTGGTATCACTCGCTATGTCCGAGTAACCAGATCCATTCATAGCAGCATCTACCGCCTTCACCCGATAGCGATACAAAGTCGTAGGGGAAAGCCCTGAATCCGTATAGGCACTCGTTGTCGACGTCCCAACCTGAACAAAGTTTGTGCAACCCGCTCCGGAACAGCGCTCGATATCGTAACGTGTGACACCGACATTATCCAGAGAATTAGTCCAGGTTAGTTCGATGGTGGAAGAGACGGTCGCTGTAGCAGAGAGACTAGTCGGGTCTGTGGGAGGGAGAGTATCAGAACTCACGATGACCCCATCATTCCTCCAGACATGCAGTGCAGAATAGTTGAAATACGCCATGCTGACAATGTCAAGATCTCCATCATGATCAAGGTCAACAGCTTGCGTACCAAGATGGCTCTCCTTTCCGGAATCGACAACATGTGCAGTCCACGACGTACCACTTCCTACGTTTTCGTAGAGAAGCGTCCGTAGCCCACCACCGCGATGCTCGCCAACAATAATGTCAACCTTCCCGTCCTGATTGAAGTCACCCACATCCATCGAATTTAATGCACCGATACTCCCGGATATATTCTGACTCGTCCAAGTGCCACTTGTATTGTTTTTGAACCAATACAGGTTACCACTCCCTTCCGAATTTGTGGTGTCGGTCGCGATGACATCGAGTCGACCATCGAGGTCTACATCCGCCACACTGACTCGGTCCACTTCGTTTGTGACAGTACCAATCTGATGTTTCACCCAATTTCCCGATCCATCACCTGGGTTTTGCCACCAGTCCACTTCCTGACCACCCGCACCAGGTGAAGTATGGGAAGAACCGACGAGATCAATTTCCCCATCCTGATTCATGTCACGCATGGTGAGGTCTTCCTGGGTACCATCCGTATCCATATGCAGCCGTGACCAATTCCCCGCTTCTGGGTTGACCGAGGGGATTGTAAATGCGTAATGTCCGTCGTCCATACTGAAGACGAGTTGTCTGGATCCTGGCAGATCCAACCGCGTGGCGGCCGATCCTTGACTGATAGTATCGCGAGAAACATCCGGCAGAGTTCCGATCACGATAGGTATCCAACTCGTAAAGGCAGCATTCGTGGGTTTCAGCCATACGACATTGATATTCGGCGAGACCCGCTGTTGCGCGACGACATCGAGCTGTCCATCACGATTGATGTCGGTGACAAGCAGTGCGTCCATTTCGCTCCCGAAGTCTGTCCGATTCCAGGTACTGGTCAGTGTCCCACCGGGATTCCGGTACCAATACCGTCCCGCGATGATGTCGGTCCGGCCATCCACATCAAGGTCACCAAAAGCGAGGCCAAATGTTGCGGGTGCACTTCGTGAAGTGTCCGCCTGAATATAGGTCCAGTTATCGAGTGAGAGGGCATTGTTGATATCATTTCGCCAAAGCTTCATGGCACCCCCATCAGAAGCGTGGATATCCCAGTTTGCACCGATGATATCGATGTCGCCGTCATTACCGATATCTCCTACCGCGATATTGTGCGATCCCTCGGTGGAAAGATTCTGTAAACTCCAAGCCGAACCAAAACCTTCATTGTAGTAGACCCCGACACGCCTCGTACCAGACTGATGCATTTCAGCAAAAACGATATCGGGAGTGCCATCCTTATTTACATCCACGACAAAGAAAAGGTGTAAGTCTTCCACCGTGTCGATGTCATGACGAATCCATGTGCCGCTGATAGGATCGACGGGCGCCTCAAACCATGTGAGGGTCCCGACTCCTCGCTCCGAAACAGCCAGCAATACATCCACCCTCCCATCATTGTTGAGATCGGCTACATTGGCACTTGCGCCATCCGGCCAACTTACGATATCCCGTCTTATCCAGGTGCCGTTGACCAGGTCGGTCGGTGCCTGGAGCCAAAAGCCATTCTCCACGAGATCGGTGCGGCCGTCCCGATTGATATCCGCAAGCACCAGTCCTCCATGCGCGTTCGGTGCCTGGGGAACTGACACCCTCACCCACGAAGTGGGCGTGTTCTGGAGATAATAGTAGGTTGGACCGTTTTCTTGGCGGATGACGATATCCTGGCCCCCGTCATTATTGAGATCACCAATCTGGATATCATGTGAACCCAATGTGCTGTCGATAACGTGTGGGGTCCAAGTCCCGTAGACATTACCGCTACTTCCCAGGGGATTCTCGTACCAGACAATCTGACCTCCGTTTACCACAACATCTAGGAATCCATCATGATTGATGTCGCTAACCTGGAGGTCATCACCTCCAGCGACACTCCCGATCCGATGTTTGGTCCAAGCAGGGTATTGGTACCAATAGACACTGCCACCCAGATCACCACCGCCTTCGACGACATCTGGGTATCCGTCATGATCGAGATCGCCGATATTATTTCCCCATGACCCCTGATTCGCTTCGATTGTCAGTTGTGTAAATGGCGCTGGAGATCCAACAGCCAGGACCGGATGTGATCCAACGAAGAACAGTCCAAGGGTTACAAACGATGCAACAAAGGCGGTGATGAAAAAAGTTCTTCCCATAGTCGAGCATTCCTTTTATATCTATCGATTATCCGAACAGGGGTTATTCTTCCTTGTTTCTTGATGGGGGGGTCAGCCCACACATACCGGGGAGCGACTAACGAGGGGTAAACTCACACAACACTTACAAAAAAAGGGTGGGGTTCTGGGGGTAAACCCGCATTACTTACCGTTACAACAACGTCGCCTGCTGATCTGAGTCTTGGTAGCCTTGGCACTCGACAGAGTGTTTGGTGCAGAGACTATCATAAGCTGTTCATGGTGTCAATATGAATCCCCCTCATAAGAACAGAGGTCCGTTGGGCCACTTTCAAACATCTCACTTAACCAACGATAGCATTTCTGTTAGATGATATATACCTATTCCTTCTGAGGAAACAGGCACCCGCCTGTGAAGGAAAGAGTAAAGAATAAATAAAACCGCCTGGCAGGCGGAACTGAAAAGGCTAAAATTTCCGCTCTATCAGGATAGGATTGCGGTATTATGGACAGAGCCGGACCAGGTTTTTGTGTATCGATTGTGGAGCATGAGAAGACTATACCAAGGATTACTACTCGATGCAAAAAATGCCTCTCTGAAGCCATTTCTAATGTCTGCTCCGGCGACAGACCCTACCCCCGAGACGAGAAGTTCGCTTAGGGTCCCAACACATCCGTGCTTCAGACCCTGGAATTACTCGCGGTCCGTAGATAGCCCATCTAGTTCGGGAGGAGAATCGGGCCGAGGGCGACCCCGAGAAAATACGGCCAAAGGATGACGGCCAAGATTCCCTGCCCAAACGTCAGGTGCAAGAAACCAATCGTGAAAAGCCAGCCAACACACCACAGCCCACCAGAGAAAACATGATTTTCCACTTTGATTTTCTCCATACAACGCCAGATTACATGATTACGGTTTGGGTGATTGAGAAACCGCGCTATCCGCAGACTTCACGGGTACGACAAAAGCAGCGAGGACATAGGCGATGACCCCCGGTGCAAATCCCGTAAAGACGGTGACGAGAATCCACAAGAGACGTAACATCACCGGATCGATGTTCCAGTATTCACCCAGGCCACCACAAATCCCTGCCAGGACTTTATTCGACTGACTTCGATACAGATGCTTCGTTGGTGCTCCTGTTTCCACATCGTTAGATTAATTTTTCAGATCCGCGTTAATCCTTTCTCCCCATCCATCGGAAACGCACGCACTCCTGACTCTCCCGCTACTGTACGGGGGCCGGCGCACTCGGGAGCGTCATCCCCGCCGGCAGTTTATCCTTCATCTCCTGCATCATCTTGGTCGATTGCTCCAGCATCGCGCACTGGTCAGTGAACGTGACATCCTTCGGGACTGTGAAATCGGCACCAGCTGCCGGTTCGCACTTCACGTTTTTGGCCATATCGAACGCCTTCTGCATATCCTGAGGCTCAGCCGAGGCCGGAGCCCCAGCAGGCTTGGGCAGATCCTTCACACTCGTCTGAAGCTTCTCGAGACAGGCCTTGGACATCCGCATGCCGGTCTTGGAAGCACTCGTCCACGAATACTGGTTTTCACCATCCATGAGCGAGTACATCGTCATATCACCCACGGTCGTTGTCGACTTCACCTTGCTGCCCTCGATGAAAACGGTTGACACAACCTGATCATCCCCTTTGCTCATCGCATAGGTGCATTGCATCTTCTGACCGAGCCCCATCGCTTCTTTGAGGGAGGACACCATACCTTTCTCCTCCGCCATGGGAGTTGGATTCTTGGCAGCCACTTCATTGTTCGGATCCATTTGACCCGCCAGCGGCATATCGTTCGCAACCGGTTTCGGCCGGCTATTCCAGTAGAGGAACCCGCCAATGAGGAGCACTGCCACCACGACCAGCCCGATGATTTTTCCCATAGATATTACGTTAATTGCTTCCAGTATACCACCCCGCTGATGTGCTGGCGGAGCGGTCACTCGAGGTTCTCACAGGCAGTGTACAATAGAATTATGAAGAAAACCTCTCCTGATTCTCTCCAATCTATCCCCGGCATCGGTCCAAGCCTAGCCCGAGACCTCCGCGATCTCGGGATAAAACGCCCGAGCTGTCTGAATCGCGAAGATCCGGAACGGCTCTATCGCAAGCTGGAACGGCTCCGCGGTACTCATATCGACCGTTGTGTCCTCTATGCCTTCCGCTGTGCCGTCTACTATACTTCCCACCGACAGCATGATCCGGAAAAGCTCAAGTGGTGGCATTGGAAAGATGCAAAATGAGACTCTGAGGGGCAGCCTCCCCCGACTCGACCTGGTTTACAGCATGCCATATTCCTGCTAGGCTCCCCGTACAGGCCTATGCTCGCGCGACTCCTCGAACCGACCCTTCTTCTCGCCTGTCTGGGCGTTTTTTTCCTTTTATTGGGTGGACTCGCCATCTGGATGGCGCTACTCTCCCGGAAACTCCGAGATCAAGAGAAGAAGCTCGGCATCTTTTTTTCCGGCAAAGAGGCAAAGGATCTCGAAACACTCCTGCTCGAAGAGAAAGAGCTCATCGCCTCAGTCGATGGCGACGTCCAGGAACTCTTTGAGATTTCGAATACGCTCCATCAACTCGGAAGCCGGAGTCTCCACAAATGCGCGGTTCGTCGGTTCAATCCCTTTTCAGAAACCGGCAGCCATCAGAGTTTCGCGGTCGCCCTCCTGGATGGCAAAGGTTCGGGTGTCGTCCTCTCCTCGCTCCACACTCGCGAAGGGACCCGCGTCTTCGCCAAGCCAGTCAAACAGGGCGAGGCAGATGGCTACCCCTTCACCGAGGAAGAGAAGGCCGTGATCCGAGAAGCAGAACAAAGTGCCACCGAAAAGAAAGTCTGAACTCACCGAGCGCCTCCCATCATTAATTTACTCACCCGACCAATCAACCGCCATGAGCACACCCGAGACTGAACCCATGAAGTCCGTCGCCCTGCCCGAAACCATGACCGTCAAGAAATTGGCGGAGTTTCTGCATGTCCCGGTCTCGAATGTCATCATGGAGCTCATGAAGAACAAGATCATCGCGACGATTAACGAAGAGATCGACTTTGACACGGCTTCCATCATCGCAAACGATCTCGGCTTCCAGACAACCGCCGATACGGAGGAGAAGGCCGGCTCACTCACACTCGTCGACCTGGCCCGGATTGTCGCAGCTGAAAAAACCGAGGCAGATCGCAAGCTCGTTCCCCGCTCGCCAATCGTCACCATCCTCGGTCACGTCGACCATGGCAAGACGACTCTGCTCGACACCATCCGCAAGGCAAATGTCGCCGCCGGTGAAGCAGGTGGTATTACCCAAAAGATCAGCGCTTATCAGGTGAAGAAACACGGCCAGCTCATCACCTTCATCGACACGCCGGGCCACGAAGCCTTTTCCGGCATGCGTGAGCGCGGCGTCTCGATCGCCGACATCGCCATCCTCGTCGTCGCCGCCGACGATGGCGTCCGACCTCAGACGAAAGAAGTCATCCAGTTCATCAATGAGAAGAAACTCCCCGTCATCGTCGCCATCAACAAGATCGACAAGCCCGAGGCCAAGGCTGATCGGGTCAAGCAAGAGCTCGCTGAAAATGGTCTCCTCTTCGAAGGCTGGGGAGGGGATGTCATGTGTGTCGAAGTCAGCGCCAAGAGCAATCTCAACATCGACAAGCTCCTCGATGCCATCCTCCTCGTGGCCGAAGTCGAAGAGTTCACCGCCGATGAAAAGCGCGATGGTCTCGCTGTCATCCTCGAATCCCACCTCGATCCCCAAAAGGGTCCCGTCGCGACCGTCCTCGTGAAAACAGGCACGCTCAAAGTCGGCCAGGATATCATCGCTGGTTCAGCGTTCGGCCGCGTCCGCCGACTGGAGGATTTCACCGGCAAGAATCGTGAGTCAGCCGGTCCGTCGGTCCCCGCCATTCTTTATGGTTTCAGCGATGTCCCCCAAGTGAACGATGTGGTCCAGGTCGTCAGTGGCAAGTCGCTCGCCCGGATGAAGTCTCAGGAAGCGCTTCTCAAGGAAGGTGAAGTGAAGAAAGTGATCCGCAAAGAGGACGAGAGTGTGAAGCGTTTTGCCATCATCATCAAGGCTGACGTCCAGGGCTCACTTGAGGCGCTCCAGCAAATCCTCGGCGCTATCGAACATCCGGAAGTTACACTCGATGAGATCGCGTCAGGCGTCGGTAGCATCACCGAATCCGATGTGAAACTCGCCGCCTCGAGCAGCGCCAAGATTTTCGGGTTCAATGTCGAACCGACTTCGGTCGCCAAACGCATCGCCGAAACCAGTGGCGTCGCCATCCAGAGCTTCAGTATCATCTACAAACTCGTCGAGACGGTGAAGAGCGATCTCGCTGCCCTCTTGCCGCCGGAAGTCATCCGGACTGACTTCGGCCAACTCTCCATCCTCGCCATTTTCAAAAGCGGCAAGCGCGACATGATCATCGGTGGCCGCGTCGCCGAAGGGAAGATCGTCCGCGGTTCGCTCCTCGAAGTCAAGCGCGATGGAGAAATCATCGGATCCGGAAAAATGGGTAATCTCCAGCAGAACAAGAAAAACGCTGATGAAGTCGGTCAAGGCAACGAATGCGGCCTCGTCTTCGACGGCGCGGTGAAGCTTGCGGTCGGTGATACCCTCATCTCCTACCAAGTCGAGGAAAAACGCCGGACTCTGTAAGAAAAGGGTTGGAGTCAAGGCAAATGGGTCAAGAAAACAGCGGGTAATCCGCTGTTTTTTTATAACCTGCGAACTAAAAAGCAACGCCCTTATTCTTTCTCCCAGGCCCATAATGTACGACCATTCTTTTCTCTGACAAACCCTAGTGCGCGCATGTTATCATCGCCGATATTTCTGCCTTGCTTGTCATAAAGCTTACGAAGGGCCTCTGCGTATTCATCTTCAGAAATACCAAAGGTCTTTCTCCACTGCACTACATCTCCGACGGAACGAACTGCTCCGTCACGACGTATTACCAGATCCAACAAACTATCAAGTTCTTTGACTGCATCATCATGAAGTGAGGCGGGATCAATATCAGCAACCTTCATCATTCTCAAGTCTTTCTCGTTTATGCCTTTGCCATCCATGATTTCTTTTACAACAAATTTTCTCACACTCTCTCCATCAAACGATAATTTATCCATTAATACCTTCGCATAATCATTGAACTCAGCATCGCTTGATTGTATCAAGGTACAAATCATTTTGGTCGCTAACTCTGGCGATGGCTGTTCCCCCGGCTTCAACGCTGAAAATGCTTCCTTATAATATCCCTGCTTTTTCATCGCAGTGACAATGGTACCGACCTCTTCTCCTGTATTTTCAGCATTTTCTGCTACAGGACCTTCCTGCGCCACTCTGACTGGCTGCGTTTCGGTTCCTAGATTCCCATTCTTGGTCTTTTCCAAGAGCTCAGAATACTTGTTTGCATCCGCTACCGCGCTTGATTTAGCTTCTTCTGCGATTCTCGCTCGTTCCTGAGCCGCCGCCTCCGCCGCTTTACTCTCCTCAAACTTCTTATTCATTTCGAGGCCTTCAGCGTGGTCGCTTTCCACTTTGGACGCCGCATCCCGCTCAACATTCTCTGTCTCTGCTTCATCCTTCGTTCCTCCCAACATCTCATTCTTACCAGCTTCCAACCCCTTGGCTGCCTGCGCTAGCTCCGCTACCTTGTCATAGTCTCCAGATGCCGCTGCCTCGGCGATCGCCGCCTTCTTCGCCGCCATCTCTGCCTCGTTGTCCGCAAACGCCTCCCGCGATGTATTCACTTTTCGGTTCTCGAAATCCATGGGAATGCCTGATTATATATGACGTACCACCTTCATTATCACTCCCCTCAGAGCGAGAGTCAAACAGCTAGTATTCTGCGAATTCACAGACCTATTGCCTCACGTATTTCCTTGCCCCAAACGTACTCTTGACGATCAGTTTGCGGCCACCTATACTCGAACCTCGCATATGTCCCCGTGCTAGACTGAAAATATATGCAATATCCGATCCCTACGCCCGTTTTGGAAACACTCAAGGCCTTGGAACAGGCTGGTTTCCAGGCGTATATCGTCGGCGGCTCACTGAGGGATATCCTCATCGGTCGCGAGCCTAAAGACTGGGATATCACGACTGATGCGAAACCCGAAGCGATCCAGCAGCTTTTCCCCGATTCAGTCTACGAAAATACGTTTGGTACGGTTGGAGTGAAAGTCCCACGCTTTCTCACCTCGACACCACTGGAACAAGAGTGCGACATCATCGAAGTCACGACCTTTCGAACAGAAACTGGTTATAGCGACGGGCGACATCCCGATGACGTTCACTTTGTGACGACTGTGGAGGAGGATCTGGCACGCCGTGATTTCACGGTCAATGCCATAGCAGGCCAAGCCAAAGGGCATACCGAGACGACTGAGATCATGCCGATCGATCCCTATGATGGACAGTCAGACATTCGGAAAAAAATAATCCGTGCGGTAGGCGACCCTGAGGCGCGTTTCTCCGAGGATGGGCTCCGCCTGATGCGCGCCATCCGCCTCGTCGTCGAACTGGGTGATCCGAAAGCTGAGAAACTTAATTGGTCAATCGATACTGCCACTCTGGCAGCCCTCGAGAGGCAAGCGGACACATTATCACGAGTTGCCTTTGAACGTATTCGCGACGAATTTTCTCGCATCCTCTGCTCTAATCATCCAAGCCAAGGCGTGGCACTACTCCAAGAAACCGGACTCCTCAGCCATATTATCCCGGAGCTCGTCGAAGGCGTCGGCGTCGGCCAGAACCTACACCACATCTATACCGTCTGGGAACATAATCTCCGCGCGCTCGCAACCTGTCCATCGGACAAACTTTCGGTCCGACTCGCTGCCCTCCTCCATGACGTCGGAAAACCTCGGACGAAGCGGGGCGAAGGCTACCATTCGACGTTTTACAATCATGACCATGTCGGGGGACGTATGACAAAGAAAATCCTCGAACGACTGCGTTACCCCAAGAAAATCGTCGATCATGCCGCGATGCTCGTCGACAATCATCTCTTCTACTACAATGTCGGCGAAGTGACCGAGGCATCAGTCCGGCGACTCATCAAACGCGTGGGCTTGGCAAATATGGATGACCTTATGGCGGTACGGATCGGTGACCGACTCGGTTCGGGTGTCCCGAAAGCCAAACCCTATAAACTTCGTCACCTCGAATACATGGTTGACAAGGTCTCTCAAGATGCAACCTCGGTGAAGATGCTCAAGATTGACGGGACAGCCCTCATGCACGAACTGGGAATCGCACCCGGTCCGAAAATTGGGGCGTTACTCGATTGTCTCCTCGCCGAAGTCATCGATGACCCCGCGCGGAATGTCCGGGAACGGCTTCTTGACCGAGCCCGGCAACTCATGGATAATGACCTCGATGTACTCCGCGGCCTCGCCCAAGAACGGATCCACGAGGAGCGCGAATCTGAGGACAAAACGATTCGCGGCCGACATCACGTCGCCTGATATCGGAGTGTTGTATAGTGGTATTACGCACGCTTCGGGTGCGTGTGACCCGGGTTCGATTCCCGGCACTCCGACAATTGCTATCTAGCCCGAAAGTGAGGAGCATGTGCCGCTTATAGTCTTCGCTGACGCATCCATCTGTACCCGAAAAGCTGCTCCCCGCGCTTGACGAGACTGTCACGAGAAGACGTACACCCACCCCTGAACGCTATTCTCCATTTGGCTATGAAGCTCCTCATCGAACACCCATCGGACACCACCGTGACACTCTTCCGTCGTGCTGGCTATGTTTTCCAACGAGAAGCAGGGACCGAAACTAGCTTCATCCGACCGCTCGGAAGCTCGGGTTATCCGCGCTTCCACTGTTATGTGAAATCCAAGCCTGACTCTATAGAATGTAGTATTCACCTCGATCAGAAGCGCGAAACGTATGGCCGGACCACGCGGCACCACGGTGAGTACGAGGATGCTGGGGCGCTCGCTGATGAGATACGGCGCATTCAGCCGCTTCTAGGAGTGCGGGAAAGGTAGCGGCAGACAATTAAGCAACGGCACTATAGGACACCATACCTGGGCGGAAGAAGTGTCTAGCAGAAATATATTTGCCATGGTGGCGGAATTGGTATACGCGCTAGCCTTAGGAGCTAGTGGGAGCAATCCCTTGAGAGTTCGAGTCTCTCCCATGGCACCCGAAATACACGCGTAACGAGACACCTAAGTCTGGGGAGCTGGACTCGTATTTATCAACAAATGACCCTTCTGATGAAGGGTCATTTTTGGTGTCCTCTACTGCCGCGGTTGGCGGCTCCGTGCCGATGCGGGCTCTGGCACATTGGGGATGACAGCAAATACAGCACCTGATGCGAAGAGAATGAGTGCGACCGAAAAGAGGACTTTCAACGAGAAGAGAACTGACCCAGGAAGATAGCTCGCGATGAGTGCGTAGTATTTCTTTGCACCGGTCTGAGTAATATTTGTCACATCTGGTTGTTCGACTTGTGTGGTACCACCAAAATAGCTCTCCGTCGTATCGAGTGAGGAAAGCCCCCAGATATCCTCCATGGCTTGCCGTGTCAGTGCGTTTGGCCGATACACAGCCGTGAGAGTGACATTGTAAACAGATTTACCGATTTTGTTGGCTGGGAATGCAATCGTATTCGTGATCATATCACCATACGGGACACCATCAACATTCCACGCGCGCTCTATTTGCGGCGGAGGGATATTGGCAAGGAAGTCCGGCGTGAACAAAGCGCGCACTGGCACCGTAGTACCCTCCATGGTTTCCAACGTATCCTTACTGTATTCGGCATACGCACCCCCGTCAGTATCCATATACTGACCGAGCATTTTTGGCCAGACACTTGCAGCATCGTTTGACACGATACTGATGGATGGTTGAACAATCCGGAATGTCCGGGAGATAGTCACGGTTTTTTCCGTTGAACCGGCGGTACTCGCCTGATTTGCCGTCACCGTTATATTGAACGTATCGCCGACATTGCCGATCACAGGGAAGAAGTTTGTATTCCCCTGACGGTCATCAAAGCAACTTGTGGCTGAAACTCGTGCATTACAGACAAGTGGTTGGCCATTAATCGTCCAGCTGAAATTTGAAAGCCCGATACTAGGGACTTCCAAACCTATGATTTCATTTTTGATGACCCGACAAAGCTTCCCGTCGAGACGAGAGAGCGCCTGCTGTTCTGGTGGGTCCGCCGGATTCACGACTCCCGAGCAGATTTCATTTGCCGCATTGATAGAGACGTGCACCGGATCACCAGCCGCTGTCACCGTGTGAGCAATGATCCGATCCTGACTCGCATTGAACTTGACAATCACATTGCTCCGGCCGCGACGGGTAGCGCCGGCACCATCGAAATTCTCGGCCGCATCAACACGGAAACGCAGGTGGCCGACATCATTCCTAAGATAGGTTGAAAAGGCGCGTCCATTGAAGACATCGGTGCTTTGTATATTCAAGTCCAGCTGTATCTTATTGACGCCATTCCCACGGACCTGAGAGAGGAGCCTGCGCCCAGCGAGAGCATTCAGCTCATTGGTGATATTGATCCAGCCACCAGACGGATTGGCTGCCCCGTCCGATGAGAGCTCAACGCGCCAATCGTAATACACCTGTTGTATCCCACGGGCAGAATTATCGATTATCGCCATGACATCCATCTGATCACCGTCGCCGCGAGTGGTCACATCATCCATCGGATCATCCGGCGAGGCGGTGACCGAGAGCTCGAGATTGGTCGCTTGCCCACCTTGGGTCGGATCAACGAGATTCCACCGCGCGCACCAACGCATCGTATGAGCAATGGTCGGGATAACCACTTGATAATTCGCTATGGAACGCGTATATGAACCCGTATTTCCATTGTTAGGACAGTTATTCTTCGACCAGGCCCACATGATCATGTTCGATGAGTCCTGATACTTTGTCGGGTTCATTGATGTCCCCTCGACAACCACGCCGACCCGATCCCCTGGCTCATAATTCCAGACGAACGTGTCTCGGCCAAGCCCAACGACATTTGCTTCATCTTTATTGCCATTGTCCGTCGTATCCGGATCTGCAGGGTTTGTCCGCCAAAATCTCTCCTCATCTGCGCCATATGTGCCGTCCCCCGCGGTGAAGCCCGGAGCCTGAGGAAAGATATGACGGCAGATCGGATTTGCATTACTCCGACTCACGCCCCCCGGTCGGGAGCAATATGACAAAGAGTTCTCACACGATGTTGCATTCGCCGGGTTCGCGACGCAACATGGGGTTCCAACATTGCAAGATGGTATACCGGACTGAGTACAATACGGCAGACCCGCCACATAGTCATACCCTCCTACGATGTCAAACGTTTCACCGCTGGCAGTCGCCGTCCCACCAGTTGCCGCCCCTCCACCAGCACCGCTCCCATCACTCGCAGAACTCGCCGTTCCGCCGATTGCACTCATGTTTATCTGGCCAGGACCAACTTCTGCTGTCCCCGTCATACAAACCGGTTGCGTCCCCCCTGGGCAACCCCAATCTACTTCGCCTACATCGGAATCGACAATCTCATAATTCTCACCACTCGCATTATCATGGTAATAGCAATGGTTCGGAACATTGACTCGGGAGTCACCTCCAAAACGAGCGAAATATCCATCATTGTCCGTATCTGCTCCATAGTTCACATTGGCCAGATCAAGATCATTAGAAGCGAGTATCCGATGAGCCTCAATCATGTAATCCTCCTCATCTGCCCAATTGTCACCATTCAAATCGCACCGGGCATTGTCTCGATTTCCTTCACATCCCGCTCGCATCAGAAACCAGGTGAAGTAGAGGTTATTCACTCCATACGCAAAGTATACAGGAAGAGCCCGGGCAGTGAGCTTTTCCCCCGGTTTCGGATCAGAGGGTGAGAAAAAGAGCGAAACCTCCGGTGTCATTTTCTTGGAGTTGGCGACATTCATCGTCTCACCCTGCTCCTGGATCGCTTCGGTATTCACGTGATAGCGCTGTTCCACTTCTGATGCCGACTGAGAGATCGATGGCATCTTGATATGGCTCCCTGGTCCACCACCAAAGAGTCCCGCCGAAGCCGGTGTGATAGATACAAAAAACAACTCCACACTCACCAGAATGCGGACAATATTGAAAAATTTTTTGTGTTTCTTGAGACTCAACATATATCAACGAAAGATGAGCACCATTACATCTGTCAGAAAAAAGAAGAACCAAGATGCACTATAACTATACCATATGGATTTCGATTGGTAAGCGATAAGCCCGGCGAACGGAGCGAAAATGAGCGCGGGTATCATCGACGCATTGACCCCTCCGCTCGCATAGACAAGAAAACCGAAGATAGCAGCCTGGACTGCAACGGACCAGACTCCCCATTTCTGAAGCCAGAGCAACATCACAAACCCTCGGAAAAATACCTCGAACAGCAGCGTTATGAACCCGCTGAGGAGAATCTCATAGAGAACAAAGATGAGAAATCGCTCTTCGACTGCCACCGGGAGCTGATATCCTCTCAGGAAAGGGGTGAAATTCCACAATACGAACAAGGCGACCAGTGCGACAATCAATGCCAAAATGCTCCCCCCGATGCCGGCCCAGGCATTGCCCCTCTGAAAGCCGAGGGCAGACAATGGTCGCCCCAACAGAAATTTACAGTACACAATCGGCATAATGAGAAAGATACCGATCGCCGCGATGGTACTTTGGAGCATCGGGCTGACGCCTTCATGCTCATCGAGGAACCACAACACCATTATCGATCCGATAGCCACGGTCATCGTACCGAGAAATTCTTTCTGCCGAGCAACTAACTGAACCCATCGTTCCATAGGACGCCAATTATCTGACTTCTTCCTATTATACCCTCCTGATGTATTTCTCGCACTGCCCTGTGATTGACTTTAGTATCCCCCTGCCGCACGCGACAACTCACCGGAACCATCTGCTTATGCTTTCGATGGCCTGAAGCGAGGAGTCTTCTGATAGGACGGACTCGTCGCGGGCACTGCCTGAGACATCCGACTACCAGCCGCGCGGATCCGATACGTCGCATCATTGGCGGCCTCTCGCCCCGATACGAACGATGCATCATTGGCGGCTATCCGCCCCGCTCCATATATACCCAGACGTGCTGGATTCGAACGCTCGTTCGTCGGCTGCCTGGTCGCCGTGACTGGCCTCGCCAGCGGCGTCCGCGAGGGAATAACGAGCGGTGCCAAAGACATCGCCTGAGCCGCGGCCCGTTCTTGATCCATCACCTGGATAGCTTCCTGATTGGCGGCGAGTGGCGCAGAATCCTGAGCCACCTGAGCCTCGGCTGCTGCCTGTTCCTGCTTCGCCACCGCCCGAGCCATCTGTACCTGTTGGAGTCGCATTTTCCTCGATTGCCCCTGCTGACTCGCTGCCCCAGCCTTCTCGGCTTTTTTCCACGCCCGATAGGAAATAATGTAGAGGAAAATAACGGTCAGCGTCTCCAGTGGGAGGAAATTCAGCACAAAACCGAGACCTTCGATCAGGGTGCCGAATATCATCACCATCCCCTGGGCCAGTTTCTTGTTTCCTCGTCCACCCGAACGGTCGAACAAGAATAGGAGCATGAAAATGAGCGATGAGAAACATAGTGTCACAACGGTCCCGATCAGCGGGAGTGATCCGAGACCGACCAAGTCAAGCAAGTCCTTGAAGAGGGCGATAACAGCGAGACCACCAAAGAGAATCAGAGATGGCTTTTCCCCGGTTGCGGTGGACGCTACACTTCCCGGACTTGGGTTGGTTGCGATCGCCATAGAGGGCTAGGGATTGTTGGCATCGAATTCCCGCTTGGCTTCTTCGATTTCGAGGAGCTGGCGTGGATCCGACGTGATGATCTGATCCTCACTATACGAAGCGATCACTTTTATGGCCGCATGTTTTGTCCCAGCAAAGAAGATTCCCTCGCCAACATTGGACTCCAGGAGGAGAAACTTCTCATGATCCGTCAGGTAGAACGTCTCCGTGATGTAATCAATCGACGCCGGCGACTGACGAAGCAAGAGCTGCATCGAAGAGTTGGTGATGATCGGCTTACCATAGCGAGACGACATGAAGTCCGAGATATCCTGCGTGATCGTCGTCAGGCCAGTGTAGTACTTGCGGCAACGTTTGGCGATCCCGAAGAGGAAAGAGGCAGCGTCTTCATTCTGCATCATGATCCAGGCTTCATCGACGACGATCAAACGCTGGCGGAGCTTCGAACGAATATCGTTCCAAATGTACTGGAGGATGATATACATCGCGATCGGCCGGAGCTCCTCTTCCAGATCACGGATATTGAATACCACGAGTTGGTTATTGGTGTCGATATTGGTCTGTTCATTGAGAAAGCCGGAGAAAATCCCTTCCGTATAGCGCTGGAGGCGAGCGGCGATCACATCCGCCCCTTCCATATTCTTCAGGACCGCGTACAGGTCAGACATGGTCGGAAATGATTGGGCCGTCAATGGTTCGAAGTTCGAATCCTCGTGAATGTCACGAATGGCATACGCCTCACGTATCGCCTGGTCCAGGATGGAATCCTCCTCGGCAGAGAGCGTCCCGAGCATGAGGTGAAGGAGGCCGATGAGATTGGCGATTGTGTTCCGAAACACGCCATCCGACTCATCCTCCGTACTCACCTTCGGCATATCGAACGGGTTGAGATGAATGTCCGAATTCAACGAAATCTTCAAGAAGGCGCCACCGACCGTTTCGCAGAGGTGTTTGTACTCATTCTCCGGATCGATGATGATGACACTCGACTCGAACATGAGCGCCCGCAGCACTTCGAGCTTCACCGTATAGCTCTTTCCTGCACCCGACTTGGCAAACACCACCATGTTCGCATTCTCCATTTTGAAACGATCGAACAGGATGAGCGAGTTGTTGTGCCGATTGATGCCATAGAGGATGCCTTCATTCGAAGAGAGATCGGACGAGACAAAAGGGAAGGTCGTCGAGAGCGGCTCGGTATTCAAGTTGTTGGCGACATCGAGGGCATCACTCGCGAGCGGCCGTGTCGAAGCAAACCCAGCGTCCATCCGGAGCACCGCAGGCTTGGTATAGACGAGCTGTGCTTCGAGGAGCGCTTCGACGGACTGCTCTTTCTGTGAGAGGTCTTTCTCATCCGCACCATAAATCGTCATATAGAGCCCGAATCGGAAAAACTTCTCCGTCCCCTGCTGCAACCGGTCGCGGAGCTCTTCGATATTCTGGAGAGCCGCTTCGAGCACCGGGTCGCGGATCTTCCCCTCCTCGACTTCAATATTCATCTGTGACTGCACCTGGGTCGCCGACTTTCGGAGCTGCTTCAGGATTTCGGCCGTCTCGATCGGGTGGACAAAGAGCGCCGTATCCATGGGGAAATCGAGGTTGATAATCGGAGAAAACCAATTGGTCGAAAGAAAACGCGGGTACGCGATGACGAACAGCGTCCGAGCCACCACATCGCCGATCTGCATGGTCGCCGGAGTGACTCGAATCGCAGGCGGTGCGATCAAATCCTTGATCGTCGCCAGTCCCTTCTGATAGAGCTGTTCCGTATCGAGACCTTCATCGAGCTCCAGGACCCTGGGCTTGTGCTTGAAGAGTCCGCCGAGCACGCCAGTCTTTTCCGATTTCGGACGCGGAGCGCGTTCTTCGAGTGAGACGTGTGACACGACCTCCTTGGCCCAGACCTCACGGTTTTCCTGTGGCTTTAGGAGCGCTTCATAATCAGGCACCGAGACAGGCTCTTGCACCGGCGCTTCACGGACAGGCATTTCCGGCAGTGGGGCAGCCGCTCTCATAGGAGTTTCTTCGCGGACAGGGATTTCGGGCGTGACCATCGGCTTGACCTTGCGGCGACTGATTGGCGCTTTAGCTTTCACCGCTGCAGCCGGCGGCTCGACGGGTTCAGTTTCAATCGCGACCGAAGGCTTCGGTTTCGGAATCGACTTCGGCTTCGGGGCAACCGCTGACACCCTCGACCGACGCACCCGAGCCAAGGCGACGTCTGGCGGTATCGAGGAAATCGGTGGGATCACGACTGGTGTCGGAGCCTCGTCGATCGGTGTGATCGGCTGCGGCGCAACCGACGGCTGACCCGACCCTGGCCGGGTGATATTCATCGGATCAACCACGGGTACCCGTTTGATCGGCCGGTCAAAAATGATGAGTTCTCGTGACATACCTAGGATTGAAGTTCGATCGCCTCGATGTTCTTCACAATCGATGAAGCGTAGAGCGATGGATTATAGCTATTGTAAAGCAGTTCGATAAGTTCCTCGGTCTCGAGCACCGCCGCCCTCACCCCCATCGGAGAAAGTCCCGCCACAACATGCTCGACACGCTGCATCAATTGGGTCCGATAGGTGTAAAACAGCTCGTTTTTCAAGCCGACCGTCGACTTTTGATTGAAAATATCGCCGATTTTCCGGAAGAATCCGCCTTGGGTGTTTTCTACCGGCGAGAACGGCACCACGACATAAAAGAATTTCGACATGATATTCGAGATCTCGGTCAAGTTCTTGATGAACCCCTGATACTCCCGCATCTGGAAACGTAAAAGCTCATTCATCTGCTGGGCTTCCTTCGCCTTCAGGAGTTCGATATACGGATCGATATTGAAGCGCCGCGACTGCACGACGATCTGCGCCGGAAAATCAAGCGAATTGAGGAAATTCTGGTACTGGGAAATGATGGCATCTTGTTCTTCACTCGACTTCAAATCGAAATTGATAGAAGAAACGAGGAGGACCGCCCGGAGCGCACCTGTCTTGAGCACCAGCACGCCATCACGCACCTCTTCGACATCCACATAACGCTGTGTGCTCGAGCCGGTTGATTTTTTCTTTGAGAGCAGTTCCATAGACAAAGGCTAGTGACTATCCATGATATTGGCGAGACGACGGAGCTCTTCTTGCGTAATGTGCTTTTCCTTGGGCGCTTCGGCGACACGCGGAGCGGCCGCCGGTGTCGGTTGCACCCGGGCCATCGGACGTTCCCACACCGCGACTTTGGGACGGAAGAGGAAAGAAAAGCCGTGGAACAAGAAGACGATGAGCGGCGTCCCATGCGGACGATAAAAAGCGAGAGCGGAAAAAAGGAGGATGAGCGGGACGCCGATGACAAAGAATCCGGTCGTGCCGATCATGTTGTAGAGCACGAGGAGCGTGATCCCCATACCGATCATCCACAAGAGCTGCCGCCAGGTCAAAGGGCCGGCGATCTTGTCTTCGACATCGATGAACTGAGGAACGCTGAACATCATAACGCTTGTGTATTCGAGACCATCCTGTTTTCCTAATTCACAAAACAAAAAGAGAGTCTCCACCTCTCAGTATACCACCACCCAAATCCATTGGTAGGGCGATCACCTGACCGAATTCATTCACGCATCTCCGTTGCCGCCATTCCTCGCGCCGAGCGGTCGGATAGAATACGGACTCTTCGAGAGCGGCGCCTTTGGTTCACGCCGGATACCTTGCGTCGGATGCTGCATCTGACGGAGCGCTTCGTTCACATCCGCAGCGGCCGGAGCATTTTCTCTTTCCGCAGGCAACACATGACCCGTCGAGAAGTGAAGTGTCTCCCCAGAGACATTTTTTTCGGGAGCTGCTGCTTTTCCGAAGAGCGGCTTGAACGTCTGCGTGAGTGGCGCCTTCGGTATCGCTGAAACAGTCGCGTTGGGGACTGGTACCGTCGCTATGGTCGGAGTGCTTTTCGGCATGGCCGCCGGTGCCGGGCTCATCGGCACGCCTCGCGGACGGATAACCGGATTCACCGGCTGAGACTTCACCTGAGTGAGCTCCATCGACGCATCACTCCCAGCAGGGAAAATGATCGCCTCCCGCGTCGTATCGATCTCCAGAGGAAAATCCTCCTCGACCGATTTCAGGATCAGATTGAGTCGCGCCCGAGCATCATTGGACAGACGCTTACCATTCAGTGATTGAAAAAGAAAATCCCCTCGCTTAGCCGTCTCATGGAATCCGATGCCAATTTCCTCGCGGTAGCTCCGCAGCCAATTGCCGAGCGATGGCCGCACCGGCTCGGGTGATGACTTCAGCTTGATCTTCTCACCCGTCAATATCTGCTCCGACAAATGCCGATACTCACTCATCGCCTTCAATAGCGGCAACCGAATCGTTTTGACAATTGGTTCAATTGATTGGGCTTCTTCTGGCGCGATTGTCTTTACTGGCTTTATGGTCAGTATCTCCTTTTGGATAAATTCGACAATTCCCTTCGCCTGGTTCGGATCACCTACTCCGCTCGTCACGAACATTTGCCTCATCTTAGTCTCTGCCCCAGCAATATCTATCTCTCCAAAAAATATTTTACGTATTACTAGACTTATATACCCGACGACCTTTTCATCCAGAGCCAATTTCTCCTTAAGCATCTGAAGTCTTTGAGGCAGCTCTTGAGAGACAAGGATATCACGCTTTTCAGACCGCAAGCCTCTGAGTTTTTGCCAAAGAGACTCTGAGACTTCAGACAGCATAACATCATCTGTTCCGTTCTCGGAAACAAGCATGGGGAAGTAAAGAATGCTTTTCGGTGTTTCGACGTTCACAAAGACGGTCATTAATTACGGGCTTACGGGAACAATGCGCTCGTACCCGATTTCATCTTATTTTTAATCTCTTGATACTTCGCTGGATCGCTCGCCCTCAAAGCGAGCACGTAGCCATGAGCATCAGGATTACTCCGAAGGAGACTATCTTGTTTCGCTATTTCTTCGACTGTCATACCGTCCAAATGACGATCAACTACTGACACCATACTCGCACCAGTTGTCCTTACCTCATGATCTATCACTGCGCTTGATCGACCCTCTTTCTTCATCTTTGCCTGAAGTTGCTTCTGCGAAGCTGGAGATGTCAAGGCAGGTGAGGCAAGCAGTGAGGTGTACTCAGCATCAGTTGTAGCTAGAGCACCTGGATTTACCTTATCAATAACTGCTGCAGCAGTTTTACTATCTGTGCCCAAGGCATTGAGGGCTGTCGCCAAATCCGTGACGTTATCAATGGCTCCTTGGGATTTTTTAACAAATTCGCTCGTAAATTCTGCATTACCTGCCATCGCAGCGAGCCCATCTCTAAAATCACTCGCGTTTCGGATATCGTCATTTTGAGCAAGATACATTGCGTTTGCCTGACGTGATGCTTGACTCCCTCTTGTCATACCCACTCGAGCGTCGGAATAACTTGTCTTATTCTTCTTCAGCTCGTCAATCTCCTTTTTTACCTGCTGTTCATGAAGTTTATTCAGTTCACCCGCTACAGTGCCAGTACCAACTGCACCCCTCACTCGCGCCTCTGTCTTACTCGGTGCCTTCGCCCACTTCACAAGCTTATTATCATTGAAGCGCTGGGCAACACCCTGACCGACACCTCTCGTCACAGGATTGAGCACTGTCTTCTTGGTAGCCCACATGGCTCCATTCTGTACCTTCTTCCGTGTCCAGTGGGCAGCGCCATAGCCGAGACCGACGACGGTCGCAGCCCCAGCGATAGCGAACTTGTTGGCCAGACCGATGGTCGCCCAGAGGAGGATGATCGGGATCGTGAAGAAGATGATATTACTCATCATGGTCGCGCCACTCCCATCGACCGTCAGATTGGTCGTGACCTGATTCACCGAAGTCCACACGGCCGACGTCCGCGATGCTGCCTCGAGAAATTTGAGCGACACCACGAGCATGAGCGCCGCGGCCGGACCAAAGAGCGCATAGCTCCAAAACTTACTCCACCACTCCTGGCCGTATTTGTTGAATCCCGGGAGGAGCGCCGAAGCGAAACCAATCGGGGAAAAGACGAGGAGGAGTACGAGTG
>JBATNG010000029.1:0-7207 GCA_049290235.1 Candidatus Moraniibacteriota bacterium
TGGTTTCCCTCTTGATTCGGATCATCCGTGGTGAGGCCACAAGGGATGATGCCAGCTTCGACTGAGGCGGAAGGCACGAGTGAGAGCGTTCCTGTGCAGAGGATGAGGAACGCGAGAAAAACGAAGAGGGGGAGGCGCATGGAGATATTTGTATTGAGCAAATTATAGCATGAACTTTTTTCTTCCGAAAAATCGTCGGGCTGTGCTATAGTAGCAATGAAATAAAAATTCCATGTTTGGATTCAGTCCACCTACATTTCTCGGAATCGATTTCGGCACGTCCTCTATCAAGGCCGTGGAGCTCCGGGTCAAAGACGGCGAGATACAACTCAGTAATTACGCGGAGATCAATCTCTCGGTGGTCGAGAAGAACATTGAAGATACCCAGGGTAACTATGACGCCCGGGTAACGACGTATCTCCGTGCGTTGCTCGATCGGCTCGTACCCAAGACGAAACAGGTGTACGTCGCCATGCCGGCTTTCATCGGGCTGGTAGCTTTGGTCGAGTTTCCGAAGATGAGCGAGAAAGAATTGCAGGAAGCGATCCAGTTCGAAGCGCACAAATATATTCCCTCGCCGTTGGAAGAAGTGGCTCTCTCCTGGGAAATCGTCGGCGAAATACCGATGCCTGGTGCGGATCAGAGCAAGAATAAAGTGGAAGTTCTCCTGGTCGCGGCGCTGAACAAAGAAGTGGAGCGCTATGAGAGTTATATCCGATCAGTCGGCTACGAGATGCAGCTTTTGGAGCTCGAGACGTTTTCCCTGGTGCGTTCGATCGTCGATGGGGATCAGGGCATCTTCCTCGTTGCCGATATCGGATCGCGCGCGACCAATCTCGTCCTCGTCGAAAATGGTCTCGTCAAAGTGAGTCGTAACTTGGATGTCGGGGGCCGCGATGTGACGCGGACCTTGACCGAGGGTCTCAATATCTCCGAGGAACGCGCAGAGACGCTCAAGAAGAGCAGTAAGGATTATCTGAATACGCCGGGGACAAAGCTCATCTTTCCTGCCCTCGAGGCGATCGGGTCGGAGATGGAACGCATCGTCGCTTTGCATCGGACAAAACATCCGGATCGTCCGATTGATGGTATAATACTTTCAGGCGGTACAGCTGGTCTCACGGGTCTCGTGGCGTACTATGGCGCTTCGCTCAAACTGCCGGTCACGATCGGCAACCCGTGGGAGCGGGTGGCGAGCCCGCCGGAACTCGAGGCGGCCGTGAAACGGATGGGGACGGCGTATTCCGTCGCTCTCGGGCTGGCCCTCCAAGGGGCAAATCGTTCGCTCAAGAAAAAATAAAAACACAGATACATATAATCGTCATGGCTGGCATCAATCTCTCGCAGTCTATCAAGGAGAAGCAGGCACTCGCTCAGGGGAATTTTTTCGATCGCGGATTTTTTATTAATGTCGCGATTTTTGTCGTCGTCTTGGGTCTGTATGGCGGATCGTACTGGTATCTCGGCACCTTCGAAGCAAAGTTCACGAGCCTTCAAGCGGAGCTGGTTCAACGGAAGGTGGCGATGAAGAATAATCAGTCGAATGCAGTGACAGATTTTCATGTTCGCTTGGCAGCGATTGGCACTGGTGTCCGAGCGAATCCAGACCCGAGAGACGCTCTGGGAGAGCTGGAACAGCTGACACTTCCGATGATTCGAGTGACTGAGTATCAGCGGAGTCAATCCGGTACGACTGGCGCAGCACTCGGCATTCAGGGAGTGACAACGAATCTGAGGTATCTGGCTCAGCAAATGCTCGCTTACAAGCAGGCAGCGGGTGTAACGAGCGTCCATGTCCAGAGTGTGAAATACAATGATGCTGGTCAGATAGAATTCGAGCTCGAGCTCCCGCTGACAGCTACTCCTCTAGAGAACGCTTCTTAATCCTCTCCTATGAGTCTCAAAATCCTCATCCTGCCGGTATTCGTCATTCTCGAGGTCGTCCTCGTGATCGGGTATATCAAGCCGAATATCAGTGCCATCCTCGCGAAACAGGCCGAAATGGCGACCGCCGAGGCGGAACTCGCGCAGGCCGATCTGATCACCGGGAATATCCAAACGCTCAGCCAGTCGCTCGCTGAACGCAGCGAGATGGTCTCATTTGTGGACCGGTATTACCCGAGCGCGCTCGATGAGGAACGCGTCGTCGATATGTTCAACTATCTCGCCCAGCAGTCGGGGGTGATCGTTTCGGGTGTCAAAATCACCCCGAAGCCGGTCACTCAGACGTCAGCTTCCGCTTATGATGAAGCACTCAATGCAGGGATGTCACCCGAGCAGGCAACGGCACATGCCGAGGCTGCCGTACGGGCGACACCGCAGGGCTATAAGGCCGAAGTAGCCGTGTTTGGCGCCTATCCGAATATCAAGGATTTCTTCAGTCGGGTATACCACGCCGACCGATTGCACGAAACGACGAATCTCGCCATCGCGTACCGCAAGCCGGAGGCGACTCCAGCCGAGGATGAGGCGGTACAGGGGATACTGCCGAATTTTCTCATCGGGACATTTGAGGCGAATTTTCCCTATGTCGGAAAGCAGCTGGTGGGCGAACCACTGACTGAGCCGATGTTCCAATCAGCAACCATGGATTTCGAACCAGCCGAGCAGGCGTTTACCTTTGTCACGAGCCCACTGCCGCCACTCGACAGCGGGGCGGGCGGGCGGCCCAATCCGTTTGAGTAGCACTTCCCATGCCCCCGGAGACCACAACGTCTGGCGTCACAACCGGTACGGGATTGATTTCCGAGACGGATGTTCATGCTGTCGCGAAGCGTCTCGGTGTCCCGCTCTTGGAAGCAGCGCCGAAAACGATCGATAAGGCCATTCTCTCCATCCTTCCCGAAGATACGGCGAAGAAATATCAGATGGCCGTTTTCGATCGTCAGGAAGGCGTGTTGTCGGTCGCCATGGTCGACCCACAGGATTTCGATGCGCTCAATGTGCTCCGTTTCATCGCTGAAAAGGAACGTCTCGAGATAAAGATCTCGCTCGTTTCGCTGGAGACGTTTGAGGAACTCATGCAGGCCTATGCGGGCACGGATCGCGCCTTGGAAGAAGCGATCGTGTCCCTGAAGAAAGAAAAGGACTCGGCGATCCAGATTCAGACTGAAACGACTGGCGCGAGCGCCTTGCCGGAGATGTTCCAAGACGCGCCGATCGCCAAGCTCGTCGATGTCATCGTGAAGCATGCGATGGAGGGGCGAGCGAGTGATATCCATATCGAACCGGTTGACGGAAATTATCGAGTCCGATTTCGCGTCGATGGATTGCTCCGCGCCACCCTGGTCTTCCCGAACGATGTCGGCAAGGCGGTCGTGTCGCGGATCAAGATCCTCGCCAATCTGAAGATCGATGAGAAGCGCAAGCCCCAGGACGGCCGATTCCGTGTCGTCGCGGAGAATAACACGATCGACCTCCGGGTCTCTTCACTGCCGGTCATCGACGGCGAGAAAGTCGTCATGCGTATCCTCGACAAGAGCAATAACATGGCCGACCTCGACAAGCTGGGGCTGTGGGGACGCAATCGTGAGGTGCTCCTGCGGAAGATCAAGGAGCCGTATGGCATCATCCTCATCACCGGGCCGACCGGATCCGGGAAATCGACGACACTCTATGCCTTTCTCCAGATTCTGAATCAGGAAGAACGCAATATCATCACGCTCGAAGACCCGGTGGAATACTTCATGGAGGGCATCAACCAGAGCCAAATCCGGCCCGAGATCGGCTATACGTTCGCGGACGGACTGCGCTCTATCCTCCGTCAAGACCCAAATGTCATCATGGTCGGCGAAATCCGCGACGAAGAAACCGGCGAACTCGCGATTCATGCTGCGCTGACGGGCCATCTGGTGCTCTCGACCTTGCATACGAACGATGCGATCAAAGCGCTCCCGCGGCTGATCGATATGGGGGCGGAGCCGTTTCTCCTCGCTTCGTCGATTCAAGCACTTGCCGCGCAGCGCCTCGTCCGACGGATTTGTGAGAACTGCAAGGAGGAGGCGGCGCTCACGCCAGGGATGCAAAAGCGTATGGAGGCGGCTCGGACGGCGATCCCGCTGACCGAGCTCCAGGCCTATGATCTCGATGCGCAAGCACCCCTCAAGGTGTATCAGGGGAAAGGATGTGAAGTGTGCGGCCAGACGGGATTCAAGGGCCGGATCGCAATCTATGAAGTGTTCGAGGTGACGGATGAGGCGAAAGTCATCATCACTGATAAAACGGCCAATGAGCAGGAGCTGAAAAAGGAAGCGACACATCAGCACATGCTCATGATGAAGGTCGATGGTCTTCTGAAAGTCTTGAAGGGCATCACGACGATCGCCGAAGTCGAACGCGTGACTGAGGGGACACTCGTCGACGAGGAGTGAGGCGTGGTAGAGTAGAGCATGAGACCGATATAAAAAAAGTTTTCGTATGGAACAGTTGGATATCGAAGCACGGCTGAAGAGTATCCTCGCGATCGTGGGACAGCAGGGCGCATCGGATGTCCATTTTGTCATCGGCCGTTTTCCGACGCTTCGCATCAATGGCAAACTGCACCAGCTCACCAAGGAGAAGATCCTGACGCCGGCGGATACGAAGGCATTGGCTGAAATCATCCTGACCGAGGACAAAAAAGCTGAGTTGACCGAAGATGGCCAGACCGACCTCTCGTACAATTTCGAGGACCGGGCGCGTTTTCGCGTCAACATTTTCTATCAAAAGGGCTATGTCTCGATCGCGATGCGCTTCGTGATGAACAAGATCCGTTCGCTCGAAGAGCTCAATGTACCTGCGTCGCTCTACAACTTTACGAGCGTCAGCCAGGGGCTCGTCCTCATGACGGGTCCTGTCGGCCATGGCAAGTCGACGACTCTGGCGGCCCTCATCGACCACGTCAACCATACTGATGAGAAGCATATCGTCACGATTGAAGATCCGATCGAGTTTGTTTACGAGCAGGATCGTTGCATCATCAACCAGCGTGAAGTGGGCCGGGATGCCAAGAGTTTTTCCTCGGCGCTTCGGGCGGTCTTGCGCGAGGATGTAAATGTCGTGCTCCTCGGCGAACTGCGCGATCTCGACACGATTTCCACAGCGATGACGGCCGCGGAGACGGGACACCTCATCTTTGCGACCCTCCATACAAATGACGCGCCTCAGACGATCGACCGTATCATCGACGTCTTCCCAGCCCACCAGCAGAATCAGATCCGGCTTCAGCTGGCCAATGTCCTCCTCGGTGTCGTCTCGCAGCGTCTCCTCCCACAGATTTCCGGCGGCCGCGTCCCGGCGATCGAGATCATGTTCAAAAATCATGCGGTCGAAAACCTCATCCGCGAGAACAAAGTTCATCAACTCGATTCCGTCATCGAGACGAGTATGAAAGAGGGGATGGTATCGTTGGATCGCTCGCTCGCTGATCTGGTCCGTCGGGGGATCGTGACGATCGATGATGCGACCGCCTATGCCAAGAACAAGGACTACTTCACGATGCTCGTCCGAAAGGAAGATAAATAAGGTAACTCATCTCAGGCCGCTTGTTTCTGACCTGACACTGAACAGATATGAAATTCAATTTCAAAGCCAAGACAGAGACGGGTGACCTGAAGGAGGGGCTCGTCGAAGCGATCTCCCGCGAGGCGGCGATCGAGATCCTCCAGAAGAACAGTCTGATCCCACTCAAGGTCGTGTCCGATGAGCGCGGTGGCATCGAAGGCATGCTGCGGGAAGTCCAGAAACTCTGGGAGGGCGCTTCGCAGAAGGAATTGATGGTCATTTTCCGGCAGCTCGCGACTCTCATCGAGGCGCACGTGCCGGTCGTGACATCGCTCCGGACGATCGGCGAGCAATCAGACAATCGTTTCCTCCGGGCGGTGCTCCACGAGATGGAGGACGATATCGAGGATGGGATGTCGTTCTCTGAGTCGCTCGAGAAACATCCGACGGTCTTCAATGCGATGACGATCAACCTCGTTCGGTCGGGCGAAGTATCCGGCAATCTGCAGCACTCGATCGAGTTCGTCGCGGACAGTATCGAAAAGAACTACCACCTCACCTCGAAGGTCCGGGGGGCGCTGTTCTATCCGGCGTTCGTCCTGGCGGTGGCCGGCGCGATCGCTTTCATCGTCGTGACCTTTATCCTGCCCAAGATCACGCTCCTCATCAAGGATCTGAATGTCCCGGTGCCCTGGTATACCACCCTCCTCATCAATCTCGGAGACTTCATGAATGCGTACTGGTGGGCGGTCTTGATCGCCCTCATCGGTGTCGTGATCACGGTCTACTACTATTTCAATTCGGAAAGCGGCAAGCGTGAGTGGGATGTGATCGTGCTGCATCTGCCGGTTTTCAAGACTTTGGCGAAAAACGTCTATATCACGCGGCTGGCAGAAAATCTCGCAGCGCTGATGGCGGGCGGTATTCCGGTCGTCCGGGCACTTATGATCACGAGCGATGTCATCGGCAATACGGTTTATGCCCAGATCATGCTGAAAGCCGCCGAGGAAGTGAAGACTGGCGGGGCGATGAGCGGCGTGTTCCAGCACTTTCCGGTCGAGATCCCACCGATTGTCTCGCAGATGGTGAAGATCGGCGAGGAAACGGGGACCATGGCGCATGTGCTCGATGGCATCGGTAAGTTCTATGATCAGGAGGTGGAAGTGATGACGCGCAATCTCACCGCCCTCATCGAACCGATCCTCATCGTCTTCCTCGGTATCGGCGTCGGTATTCTCACGGTCGGCGTCCTCATGCCGATTTACAATATCGCGGGACAGATGTAGGCGAGCAACCAGAAACAGGTGACAAGAGAAATCTTCAGAAATTTTGTTACGATGGGATGAGAGTCTCAGGTCACTGGTTTCTTGGCACTGGTCACTTTCCGTGGGGTTGACCCCGTTAGAGACACTGCGCCATAATTTGAACAAGACATCGGAGGTGGGTATGATGATATGGAATTCGTCCCTCGTTCAGTGGTAAGCGATCTCTAACGGGGTTGACACATTTCTAGTCAGGGTGTGAAGGATACGATATACTGTAGATGTGCGAAAATAAAAACAAATAGGAAAGGAGGTGAGAATTATGAATAAAACATACAAAGGTTTCACCTTGATCGAACTCCTCATCGTCATCGCGATCATCGGCATTCTCGCCTCGATCGTTCTCGTTTCGCTCTCGAGCGCGCGACAGAAGGCGAGTGTGGCTGCGTTCAAGGCCCAGGTAC
>JBATNG010000030.1:0-5589 GCA_049290235.1 Candidatus Moraniibacteriota bacterium
ACATCATCCCGGAAGTCGTCTCGGTGATGGAAAAACTCCGCAGCGGCAGAGAAAAGCGCTTCACGATGCCGACGACATGTCCGAAATGCGAGAGTCCGGTCGAGCGCCGGGTCATCGGAGAGAAGAACGGTGAGCCGGAATACTCGGCGGCCCTCTACTGCACCAATGCGCGCTGCTATGCCGTCGAACGTGAGGTGATCATCCATGCGGTGTCGAAGAAGGGCTTTGATATCGTCGGGATGGGGGAGAAAATCGTCGAGCAATTCATGGAGGCCGGACTCATCGCGACTCTGGCCGATATCTTTGAGCTCACTCCAGGCGACATCGCGCCACTGGAGCGCTTCGCTGAGAGATCTGCCGAAAAGCTCACTGCGTCGATCGAACGCGCCAAGCGAGTGCCGCTCGAACGTTTCCTCTTTGCGCTCGGCATCCGCCATGTCGGAGAGGAAACAGCGGAGATCATCGCTCGCTTTGTCGCGACCCAAGTCAAAACCAAGACCATTACTCCCGAACGGCTCTTCGAATTTGTGCAGAAACTCTCACCCGAAGAGTGGACGGTTCTCGATGGTATCGGGGACAAATCCGCCGCGAGTCTGGCGGAGTGGTTCATGGATGAACGGAATGTGAAGCTTCTGCGCGCGCTCGATACCGCTGGCGTGAGGATGGTCTTGCCAGAACTTATTCATGCCGAAGCTGCACCGCTCGCTGGCAAAACCTTTGTCTTGACCGGTGAACTTACGCGCTTTACAAGGGATGAGGCCAAGCGTAAGATAAAACAGTTAGGCGGTTCAGTAAGCTCTTCAGTAAGCGGAAAAACGGACTTCGTGGTGGCCGGAACCGATCCCGGCAGCAAGTACGACAATGCCGTGAAACTCGGGGTAAAGATCTTGAACGAGGAAGAGTTTCTCGGTTTACTATCTCCTACCCCCTAACCCCACCATTTTATCCATGCTCTCAACTGACGAAGTAAAACATATCGCGACTCTCGCTCGCGTCGGTCTCACGGATGCCGAAGTGACACATTTTCAGCGTGACCTCTCGGCGGTCCTCGATTGGTTCGGAGAGCTGAAGGAGGCAGATATTTCCGGTGCGCCGACCGAAACGTCCATGGCGCCTGAATCCGACCGCTCAGCGGAAGATGTCGCTTCGCTATCTGGAGAAGCGCCGCGTATCCTTGAGAACGCACCTGACACAAAGGACGGTTATTTCAAAGTGAAGTCCGTGTTCTGAATAACCGACAACCAACGACAGACGACGAAAGACACAGCATGGTAAAGATGATGAAGGAGCACTTAGTATTTCTGTTGTTGGTTGTTAGTGGTGAGTGGTAAGTTAGTCACATATGATTCGCGAACTGCACGAACAAATCCAGAGCGGCAAGAAAAAAGCGACAGAATTGACCGCCGAGTATTTTGCGCGTATCCAGGAACGCGATGCGACTCTTCATGCCTTCCTCACGCTGCGCGAAGCCGAGGCGCTTGCTGAGGCCGAAGCGGTAGACGCGGCGGTGGCGCGGGGCGAAACCATCGACCTCCTTGCTGGCATCCCGGGTGCGGTGAAGGACAACATGGTGATGGTGGGGGAGCGGACGACGGCGGGATCGAAAATCCTCGACAACTATATCGGTACCTATGATGCGACTGCCGTGAAGAAGCTGCGCGCCGCTCACGCTGTCATCCTCGGCAAGACGAATCTGGATGAATTTGCGATGGGTGCCTCGACTGAAAACAGTGGCTATGGTCCGACGCGACATCCGCTCGATCCGACACGGGTCCCGGGTGGCAGCTCGGGTGGGTCAGCCGTCGCCGTCGCCGCCGATATGGCGGTCTATGCCCTCGGTTCGGACACGGGTGGCTCTATCCGCCAGCCAGCCGCGTTCTGTGGCGTGTACGGATTGAAGCCGACCTATGGCCGCGTCTCACGCTCGGGCCTCATCGCGATGGCATCGAGTCTCGATCAGATCGGTCCGTTCGGTAAGACCGTCGAGGATATCGCCATCGTCCTCTCACGTCTCGCCGGTCCTGACCCGCTCGATGCGACCGCGGCGGATCGACCAGAGGAGGCTTTCGAAACCAAGCTCAACCCGGATGTGCGAGGGAAACGGATTGGTATTCCGCATGAGTATTTCACTGATATCCCTGATCCCAGAGTGAAGGCCGCGAGTGAACAGGCGATCGAGACCTTTCGCTCGCTCGGTTGCGAGATCGTGCCGTTGTCTCTCCCACACAGCCGTTTTGCGCTGCCGGTGTACTATATCATCCAACCGTCCGAGACTAGCTCCAACCTGGCCCGCTTCGACGGGATCCGCTATGGCCTGTCGGTGAATGATGCCGAGGACTCGCTTGAAAAGACCTCAACCTTGCTCGAGACCTATCTCGACACGCGCAAAGTCGGCCTGGGACCAGAGGTGAAGCGGCGTATCATGCTCGGTACCCATGCGCTCTCGTCTGGCTACTATGACGCCTATTACAAGAAAGCCCAGGCGGTTCGTTCGCTCCTGCGGAAGGATTTTCAGGATGCCTTTGCGACCGTCGATGCCGTGTTTTGTCCAACCGCGCCAGAGCCAGCCTTCAACCTCGGGGCCAAGACGGATGATCCGCTCACGATGTATTTCTCTGATATCTATACGGTCACGGCCAACTTGGTCGGCGTCCCGGCCATCTCATTTCCCATCGGGACGGCAGTCGAAGACGGCGCAGCGCTCCCACTCGGCGGACAGCTCATGGGAGAGTGGTTCGAAGAACAGACTATCCTCAATCTCGCCCACGCATACGAACAGGCGGGCAAGCAGGTGAGTCTGTAGCAGAGAAAAGGTCCGAAATTCGGCTATAATATTCACCCCGTTATAAGCTTTGTTTCGATGTTTTTGGGTTATACTACAAGAAGTGAGTTTTCGATCGCGCCTTTTCGCTTTATTTCCGTAAGCTTGTAACGGGGCAAGCCATATGAGTACAGAATTCGACGCGCTCGGTGCCATCGGCATGATCCCGGCGATCTGGTCTATCGTGAGCCAGTCGGCAGTCTTCACCGTGCTGAAGGTATTCCTCGTCGTCTATTCCCTCGTCCTCATCGCGGATGTCATCCTCCTCGTCCTGATGCGCGGCGTCACCGGCAACCTGAAGGTCCAGATCTACGGCACCGCTCGTCCGCTCATCCGGAAGAACGAAGCGACCAAGAAATGGGAATCCATCGAACGCCGGCTCGAGAGCGACAATCCGTCACACTACAAAGTCGCCATCCTGGAAGCCGATCACTTTGCTGATAGTCTCCTGAAAGAGTCCGGCTTTGATGGCGAAAACATGTCTGAGCGCCTGGCGAACATGCATCCAGGTCAGCTCCAGAGCTATCAGGGCCTGTCCGAGGCCCACGCCATCCGCAACCGTATCGTGAACGAACCGGCCTTCACTCTCGACCGCGAACAAGCCCAGGACATCCTCGAAAAATACAAAGGCCTTCTCATCGAGCTCGAGCTGTTTTCCTGATTTCTCTTCTTAGGCTGGCAATGGCATGAAACACACGATCGTCACGACGGGGCAGGCGTTTGCGGATATCGATGCGGTCGCATGCGTGATCGCGTACGCCGAGCTCCTCCGACTCGAGAGTCGGACCGCCGAGGCGTATTTCCCAGGCGCACTGAACAATAGCGTCACTCGTACCATCCGCGCGTGGGGACTCGACTATGTGTCTACACCGAGCACGACCGATGCCGAGTTCGTCGTCATGGATGTGTCCGAGCCGCAGTACATCGCCCATGCGGCAACGGCGGGCACTATCGCAGAGGTGTACGACCATCACCCGGGATTCGAAACGTACTGGCAGGAGAAACTCGGCGAGCACTCGCATATCGAACCGATCGGCGCCTGCGCCACGCTCGTCTGGGAGGAGTATGAGAAACGCGGAAAGGCCGATGATATCAGTCAGCTCTCGGCGCGACTCCTCGCGGTGGCCATCCTGTCGAACACGCTGAACTTTGGTGCGGTCATCACCGACGAGCGGGACCGGCGCGCGTTTGCCACCCTTTGGAAGCGTGGAGGACTACCAGACAACTGGATCGCTGATTATTTCGCCGAGCAGGAGGAGGCCGTCACGGGCGATGTCGTGCAGACGATCATCGACGATACGAAAGTCTTCCGGATACCAACGGTGCCGTTTCCCTTTACGATCGGGCAGCTCGAACTCTGGGCGGGGGAAGCATTCCTGAAAAAGGAGAGCGAACAGGTGAAGCGAGCACTCGAGAGTTTTGGTCACCCGCACTGGATCATGAGTGTCCCGAGCCTGTCCGAACGACGGAATCATTTCTACTGTGAAAACGCCGAGCTAAAGAGCGTGTTTGAGCGGGGACTGGGTGTGAAATTCGAAGGGGACTATGCCTCATCCGACCGCCTCTGGCTCCGCAAAGAAATCCTTAAAGCTTTTAGTAAAAAAAGTGAGTATGTCGGATGATGTAGGGTCATTAATTCTGCCGACAAATCATTCACCGCTAAAGTCAGTTTTTCTTAGTAGTGGAATTGTCGTAAGGCCCGAAGGAAGGTCAGAGGTTGAGTATTCAGGAGGTCTCAAAATGTGGGTAGATACAATTAATGTTTCTGGTGTTACAAGATCGGACGACTTTAGAAAATGGGTTATGTTCCACTCACTCTTGTTTGATAGCCATCAGACGGTTGAGTTTTACGATAATTTTCATACTTATCAGCTAAAGCAGGGTGGTGTATCTGTAAATAAATCAGATTATGAGAATTGTTTGCAGGAAGTATATTTTTTATACAAATCAGAAATAAAAGGCCGGGCAGCTTTCGACTATAGTGAGTTATACGACAATTTTCTGAATTTAGACTCAGATAATTTTGATTTAGTAACAACTTATCTTACTCATTTCGAGACACGAAGCAGTATCCCATCTCGCCAAATAATTGATTATTCATATTGGCAAACGGTATTGTACTATTCGATCATCGAAAAAATAATTGGTGATCGCCCGTGGTGTAGCAAGAAGTTTGATTGTGGATGCTGTGGAAGAAAAGAAGTCCAGCATTATAAGTATTCCTCAGATGATTGGCTTAATGAGAGTCTTCTAAAAATTATTGGTGACAGTGGTGTAGCGGATGAATATTTTCAAATCATTAAAGAGGTTTTTAAGAAAATTCGGCATGGAGCTGTTCATCGTGGTATGCCGCCATCTGCTAAAGAAAGCGTTAATCCAGAGGAAGGAAAAACCAAAATATACGATATTAATTCCACTCTTTCAGGATATAAGTCTGATACCACGGCTCTGTTATCCATGAAAATACTAATGAGAGAAATCACGAGGTTCCTCTTGCTTGACCATATTTTTAAATTCCGTGTATTTCCAAGACTAAAATATCTTCGCTCAACAAGTATCTCGTCCAAATAGAGCTTCTCATCTATTTTTTCATTGACAAATAGCCAAAAATGGGCTATTTTTTTGACACCAAATTCTGTTTGCCAAGGAGGCAATTCATGACCGTTCCTTCCGAATCCCCGAAGCACTTCCGGCTATACTGCTGCCAGGAGCACGGCCACTACCACTTCATCACCGGTCCCGAGGACGTGTCCTGGCCGATCTGGTCG
>JBATNG010000031.1:0-8784 GCA_049290235.1 Candidatus Moraniibacteriota bacterium
CTATAGGTCTGATAGTCCTCGAGCCCGAGTGTAGCTCCTACCGTGTTGTCACTCTGGACATAGTTCGTCGTGACGAAGTTATCCGTACTAATGGCGATGGCGAACAAGGTATCGCTCGGATTTCCGCCGGTCGCCAGCGTGAGCCGCAGCTTATTGTAATAATTGGCTGGATTGGTAAAGGTCGGCGCTGGCGGCACATTCGCTTGATTGGTGAATTGCAGCCCGGGACCGAGATCATAGGTCGTGCCACTGAGCTTGGTCGCGTTCTGCTCACCCGCGATGCCCTCGATCGCATAGTTCGATGACGTTCCATTGGCCACCCCGCCGCCGCCATAGCCGAAATCCTTCAATTGAAAGTTGGTGCTGGCTGGCATCGCAAACAAGAGTGATGTCCCGAGTGGGAGCACCACTGCTTTGCGCAGGAAACCAAGACAACGATACAACGTGTTCATGACGAGCAATACAAACGTGAGGCGAAGACCGCTAGCGACCGAGAATGAGCACAAAGGTCGCGGCAGCAGCATCCTTATCTCCAGCCGGAGCCTCTTTAGTGATGAGGGCCGGATATGCCTTCATGATCTCATCTTTGAGTGCTTTGGACCCGCTTTCCTGTCCCTTGGCATAGAAGAGTGTCTGACCAGCGTAGTTCGCGAAACTGTTGCCAACGGTGGTCTTTGTGAATCCAGCAGCTTTGAGCTTCTCGGCATAGGTACCTGCCACACCCTTGGCTGAGCCACCGTTCAAGACTTTGATGACGAGTGTCTTCTTGTCGACTGCCGAGGACGGCTCGGTCGGCACTTGGGCCACGGGCTTTTCAGTCGATTCGGACTTCTTATCTTCGGTGACTGCTGGCATCTCGGCCCGCGGCAATGACTCGATCGAAGGAATCGCCCGTTCTGCCTGAGTCTGCTTGTAGTACCGATACCCAGCGTAACCGAAATAGCCCGTCGCAGCGATCAGTGACAACACCAAACAGAACAACAGTATACTTCCAAAAAATGCCTCGTTCGGCTCTTTTTTCGATACCATTTCAGCTACAGAATCAGCCGACTTCTCTGGCGGCGCTACCTCATCTGTGAGCGGTGCGCTTGGCGTCTCGGGCGCGGCTTCGGGTTCTTCGAGCTTTTTGGTGGGTGCTTTCATATGCGTTGGTGTTTATGCCGGTGCTGGCATCGATCCCGAATCGACATTGCTTCGGTCGACTTTTCTCTAGTATACCATCCCCGATACAGCAGCAGTCTCTCCAGTTACTGGGCTCCTACGATAGCTCGGCGAGTGGCCCATGCACAGGGATTCATTTCGAGTAATCACAGGCGGTCACCAGCAACCCGCCGCCGCGTTCGACCCGGACAGTATACCGTGTCCGTGAATCATCCCATTTTGCGGGATCGGATGGGATCTCGCCCAGGTAGGGCTTGAGTTCGGTCGCGAGATTGAGGCAGTTCGAAGCCGACACCGAACATTGCGGGGTCGCAATTTCACAGCCGATGGAGCTACTCCCCAACTGCTTTTCCTCGGCTTCGAGATCCGCTGGGTACCTGCCATCATGATCCGCCGCGTACTGACGAAGTGCGACTGTGATTGTCTGGACGTCCTTCAACCGCTCAGCATTCCAATAGGCATCCAAAATGAACCGGACCGCGACAAAGACAACGACGAACACTCCGGCGACTACCAGCCAGGCCAGCGTCTTGGTGGCCAGCTTCGACCAATCCGACGATGTACGCATCACGCGCAGATTATCCATACCGGTAGAACGATAAGGTTAAGAGAATATCTCCATGCTATCACGAAAAAGCACCCTACTGGGCGCTCCTTCGCTTCGGTCGATGTACTCGTAGGAGGTTCAGGCCACGGTTTGAGCGCAATGCGCGCACCGCTTCGCAGCAAGTGGTATCTCACTCAGACATTCTTGACACTTTTTTGTCGTCGGATCGGCCGGTGGTTCCTGTCGGGCTTTGGTGATGAGCAGATTCATCGGCTTCACCACGAAGAAGAACACGGCCCCGGCCACGAGGACGAATGAGATGAGAGCATTGATGAAGTGGCCATACATGAATTCGCTCCCATTCAGCATGAACGACAACCCGCCGAAATCCGGCACCTTGGCAATCGCGGCGATGAGTGGAGTGAGGAGATCACTGACCAAAGCGGTGACGATCGTCCCAAAGGCACCGCCGACGACGACACCGACAGCCAGGTCGACGACATTTCCACGGAGGAGAAATTGTTTGAATTCTTTCAGCATATGAGTGCGTATATTATTGATGATTACGAAGAATCAGTCTCTATTTACTTCCCTTGGGCAAGCTCTCGCAAGCCTCGCCGTCTTTGTTGCCATCGAGTCGGTTCGTGTCCTTGTTCACACCGCCCGCTTTCAGGAAAAACGCTTGGGCTTCCGGCTGCGTTGCGAAATCGTCGCAGTTGTATTCATCGGTATATTTTCCCCCGCTCGTAACGACATTCCCCTCCTTGTCGCGCATCACTCGGGTGACAAGGTTGCCCGCGGCATCCTTTTGGAGATTGCCTTTTTCATCGCGCATGACCTTCGAATCCGAGACGGAGTTACCCGACAGGATCGAGCCGAGGTCAAAGTCGTTGTTGGAGAGTTCGAGACCCAAAGCCCCAAGGAGCAGCACGATGATACCACCGATGATGCCCTTGGCGACTTTACGCTTGGGCGATCCGCTGTAGTCCGTCGCCCGATCGAGCACTGCCCTCGCTTTTTCCTTGACTTCAGTCTGCATGTTTTGCATATCAACCATACGCTTGTCCTTGATGGATAAAAAAACTACTCCGCCTAGAGGGTGAAGTAGAGATAGAGCGCCGCCGCCAAGAGCACAACGATGATGACGACCCGCACTTTTTTATTGTTGAGTATGTCCATGAGTATATTTTATCACAAATCTATCCCCCGCCAATCCCTCTGATATGCCAATTTTACGACCCCCGTACAGAAAAACTATTGACTGCGGAAGCGAGAGGATTCGAACCTCTGATACCGTTTCCGGTATGCTGCTTTTCGAGAGCAGTGCCTTCAACCACTCGGCCACGCTTCCTAATGATTAAACTTTCTGTGCTTCTTTTTTATTCATCAACTTTTTAAAGGCTTCCCCTCCTTTATAGGACTTTATCTGCATCTCCCTTGCATGGGCTTCTTGTTTACTGGAGTAAGTCTCAGTATGAATAGTACTCCACGGTCGATACGCTTTCGTAGAACGAACACTTCCTACATTATGAGTTTGAATTCTTTTGCTTAAGTCTTTGGTGTGCCCAATATAAAACCTCTGTTGAATTGTACTCCTGAGAATACAGACTATTAACATAGACTGACTTTACTCCGCTTTTTCCCGCTTTCTGCGGGACCCCGCCAAAGGCGGTGGCGAGAGCGGTGCCTTCAATCCCGCCAAGCGTGACCACCTTTCCTATTTCTCTGAATAGAAAACGCAGGCATTCTAGCCGACTTTCCGAGAAATGAAAAGCGGGCTCGTCAGATGAGCCCGCTCCACTACCGGCATTAGTTCTTGTAGAGTACCTTCACCTGGAACAGGATGTACCAGCCGATGATTGCGCCGATGATCGCGCCGATTGGATTGTACGAAAGGATACCGCCAATGAGCGAGATGAGCGATGCGTAAAAGAGAATCCGCCAGCTCGCATGTGTCCGCTTGAACAACCCTGGGACCGCCCACGCTTCGAGACCGACCGTGATCGCACTGGTGACGAGCGACACCAAGGCCGAAAAGCCCCAGCCAGCACTGCCAGTCATCATCCCCAAACTGCCAAACATGGCGCCGAGTCCGAGCAATGCCGGAAGTGAAAGTACAAAAACCACGACACCAATGATGATCAGATACGGAGCAATCTTCGCCAGAAATTCCTTCCCGCCCATCGGGATCTGGAACGGGGCTTTGGTCACCATGTACTCATCGAGCCAGGCCTCGACCTTGCCGACGAATCCCATGACTTCCTGCTTCATCTGCTCTTGGCCGGCACCAGAGGTACTCCCCGGTTGCGGGGCACCGTTTGCATTCTCTTCCATATGATGTAAAACCAATGAATTACTACCCTCAGTATACACCCACGAGTCCCTAGTGCACGGTCCGCACACCGACGAGCTTCATTGTGGATTGCTCGGGTGTCCGGCCATAAAAAATCGCGACTTGATCATCCGGCACGAGCACGGTCTTCTCCTTTAAGCTCGTGATAAATCGCTCGATGAGTGTCTCGAGTTTCTGATCGTCAGGAAAGAGGTATGGTTCCACTCCCCAGACGAGCGCGAGCTCACGCCACGTTTCCATCGAGTTCGTCGCCACGAGGAGTCGCGCATCCGGCCGGAAATGCGAGAGGAGTCGCGCCGTGAAACCGCTTACCGAAAGGACGAGGACGGCCTTCACGCGGAAGCTCTGAGCCAGCTCATAGACGCTCCGGATCATAACAGCGTATTCAGTCTTCAGGTTCAAATCGAGCGTCTGGTACAGATCGTCGAAGGGCGACTCTTCCGTTTTCTCGATAATTTCCCTCATGGTCGCAATTGTCTCGACCGGATACTTGCCCGCAGCGGTTTCTTCCGAGAGCATCACCGCATCCGCATGATCGATGACGGCGTTCGAGACATCCGAGACTTCGGCTCGAGTCGGCCGCGGATTCGATACCATGCTCTGCATCATCTGCGTCGCGACGATGACCGGCCGAGCTTCGCGAAGACTCGCGGCGATGATCTGTTTCTGGAGGATCGCGATTTCACTGGCCGGCATCTCGATCCCCAAATCCCCGCGCGCGACCATGACCGCGTCGCTCGCCCGGATGATGTCGTCGAGATGCTGGAGCGCGACTTTCCGTTCGATCTTGGAACAGATAAGCGGTTTCCTGGCCACCGGTCCAGCAATCGAGTCCATCTCCCGTTTCACGCTCTCGATATCCGCGACCGACCCGACGAATGAGAGGCCGAGATATTCCACCCCTTCTTCGAGGATAAAGGCGAGATCTTCTTTGTCTTTCTTCGAGAGAATGGGGAGGTCGAGCGGTGTATCTGGGAGGATGACCCCTTTGCGATTCTTGATCGTGCCATCATTTTCGGCTTGTACTTCGATGAAACCCGTTCCGACATTCGTAACGGTGAGGCCGATGAGGCCGTCATCGATGAGGAGACGATGACCGACCGCGACCTTGCCCAATACGCCCGGCGTATCGAGCGCGACGACTGGCTCCTCGGCACCGAAACGGATCCGTTCGGCGAGCTCGCAGACACGCAGCGCAAATCCTTTCTTCACATCGATCGGAAACATGACCTCGGTCCGGATGCGCGGCCCCTGCAGGTCGGCGAGGATGGCCAGTGGATTCTGTGTTTCTTCCGAAACCTCGCGAATTGCCTGGATGACCGATCGGCGCCAATCGAAATCCCCATGCGAGAAATTCAGACGAAAGACGTTCGCTCCAGCTCGCGCCATTTCACCAATCATCTCTTTATTCCCAGAAACCGGTCCCAGTGTCGCGATTATTTTCGTGTGTTTCATACGTTCTCGTAGTGATTAGCGGTGAAGATTACAGAGGAGGAACAACCCGAGAAAACAAGCACCCCCACGCGGGAGTGAGTGATCGACGGGCAGTCTTCCTTGTCTCGATCATGAACACATCCCAGTATACCTGAAAAGCAGCATTTGTCGCGAGCGTTCACACGCGCCGATTCAGAGTTAGTAAAAAATTAGGAAAAAGAAAACGGCGATCATCAGGGTGAGTTCTGATAATCGCCATAATGGAGGCCGTCGTAACGAATGTTACTTCGGCGGGAGTTCTGACTCCGGCGGACGTTGCATCCGCGCCGGGAGTGGCCTGGTCGGTCGGTTTTCACCGATCCGGTCAAAGTCCTTCGCCTCGGTCGCGCCGCAGTCGCGGGTTTTGTCGGTCATGAGTTGACCGTTGACCTCACGCTGGTGCAGCTCGTCGCGGCAGCGTGGTTTGGCTGCGTCAACCGTCGCGCGGAGCGCTAGTCGCGTATCTGTATACGCTTGGCACCGACTGGTGGCGCCACCGTTGCCACCGAATGCACCGACAGCTGCACCGGCAGCGGCCCAACGTATATCACGCGTGATGACGGCCGTGACGAGGCCACCGATGATCGCACCCTTTGTAGTGCTCATCGTGCTTTCCTGTGCCGTGCATGGGTTCGGCTGGCGTTCGAGTTCAGCGAGGAGCTCAGCAGCGAACTCTGGACTCATGCCCCCACCGAGGGTCGGTACGACACCAGACGCCGTCCCGTACTGCGATGGCTGCCCATAGGCCGCCAGGTTGGCAGGCCCCGCCGTTACCTGTCCCGACAGACACGGTTCATTGTTCGGGAGGATGAAGCCCAGGTGATAGCAGCGGCCGCCATGCATCCCCTCGTAAGGGGTGTCGGCGTTGACGTATCCGGCTGGAATTGGCCGCTGGTAACGGGTGAACCCTTGGCCGTACCGATCATCCTGACCGGCGTATCCCCCGCGCCCCATATAGGGCTGAGGAGCAGCACAACCGGAAAGGCTGAGCAGAACCAAGGCGGCGACGGCGAAACGAATGATAATTGCATTCATGGTTAACGGCCTCCTTGACCGTGTGAAAAACCTGGTTGTAAAAGTTCAAACTCTCGGGATTTCGTGCTTCGAGAATACATTCCTCAGCACGTCCTCCGGTTGAGGGGAGATGGATACGAATTCGTATCCATCTCCATTGAAAAAATCGTGTAAGGTACTGAAAGAACAGTATACACCAAAATCGTCCCTGAGTCAACTCAGGATTATGTATTTATGGCTTATTTAAAGCATATTATTGTATTTTCGCTGAAACAAGCCACCATACCAATGTATCTGTGTAACGGCAACCAAAACAAAAAAGGCTTTTCCAAGCCTTTCCCTATCACTATCCAATATTCTGACTCTTTAGAGCCATTTCTTCAGCGAGTTCGCTTTCTTCCAGCCCTCGCGCTATCTCGCGCAAGATATCAGCCGGAATCGGGTCACGCTCGGGGCTCACTCCCGGATACCGCCAGGCGGAAATGATCTTCAGTTCCGGCAGCGAGAGAAAACTACTCATCCTCGATTGCTCTTGGCTTTCTCCTCTCCGTTCCCTGTTTTCCGCCCCTTGATTCTTACTTCTTGATTCTTGCCTCGCGCTCTGTACCTTGTACATGACCCAGAGTTCCTGCGACCAGGTCTCCTTGCCATTCGTCCGTTTGGTCGAGGCGGGCTGCATGACGGCGACGGTGTTCTCGACGATCCCCGTCTCGGTGCGCTGCGGCGATCGGATGATGCGGATGACGCGCTGTCGCGACAGATGATACTCACGCATCTTGTACTCCGAGTGGAGCGTGAAGTAGTAGCGGCCGGATTTCCCCGCTTTTAGCGTGCTTGATTTTTTCTTTTGACCGAAGGTGGACCAGGCCATAGCTCTTTCAATAACAAAACATCGAAACACAAACTCTGCTCGCTCTATTTGGGACCAGCTGTGTTGATTTATCGATCCAGGTTCATTTCCCGGAGCGCAGCGAGGCGTTCTTCGACCGGTGGGTGAGTCATGAAAAGTTTCATGATACTCCCCGACTTGAATGGGTTTGAGATGTAAAGGTGTGCGGTCGCGCCACTGGCCGTATCGAGCGGCTTCGGATCACTCGAGATTTTCTCCAGGGCTGAGGCGAGGCCCTCGGGGTAGCGCGTCAGGAGTGCACCGGACGCATCAGCGAGGAGTTCGCGCTTCCTCGAGATGGCCATGCGGATGAGGAGTGCAGCGAGCGGGGCGAGGATAGAGAGGAGGATACCGACGAGGACGAGTCCGCCGCCACGGTTGTCGTTGTCACGCCCGCGGAAGAGGAGCGAGTGCTGAAACATGTCGGCAAGGATCGAAATAAAACCCGCGAGGATGACGACGACCGTCGAAAGGAGCGTATCACGATTCCTGATATGCGACAGCTCATGGGCGATGACACCCTCGAGCTCTGACTTGTTCAGCCGCGCAAGGATACCCGTCGTGAGACAAACGACACCGTGCTCCGGATCGCGTCCGGTTGCAAAGGCATTGAGCGCTGCGTCTTCGGTGATATAGATGCGGGGCACCGGTAGGCCAGCCGTGATGCAGAGATTTTCCACGAGGTTGTAGATGTCCGGATTTGATTCGCGATCAACCGGCGTGGCATGCGCCATAGAGAGGACAATCTTGTCGCTCCACCAGTACGAGGCGAAGCTCGTCAGGACAGAAAATGCGACCGCGATATAGAGGATGGAGCTATTGCCATAGACCTGCGCAAAGAGATAGCCGATCCCGATGACCGCAAGGAAAAAGATGCTGAGATAGAGCCAGGTGAGTTCGACGTTTTTGCTTGAGTGTGAATAAGCGGTGGCCATAGACGCAAGTGAAGAAATAAATGGGCACGCACCAGAGGTGCCCGCCCATTATAGTTTGTGATCCCCACTTTGTCGAGACTCGTCTACCAACTTCCGCCACCTCCACCACCTCCCCCGCCACCCGATGATCCGCCGCCACCTGAACCACTCCCCGATGGCGCTGAGGCGAGCGAGGAGCCGGCAGTGGTGTTGAAACCACCAAGATCGGACGCGAATGACGTCGCAGAAAATGAGGAGACCGAGCCGCCATGATACCACTGTGGCTCGGACATCGTGAGGTCAGCAAACTCCTTGGCCCAGATATCAGACACGCCGAGAAGCAGGGCTGCAGGGAGAAGTCGTTCAAAGAGTTCCGGCGTCTTCTCAGGGGCATTGTGAAATTCGAGACGGCGTTTCTCGGCGATTTGGAGAT
>JBATNG010000032.1:0-18682 GCA_049290235.1 Candidatus Moraniibacteriota bacterium
AATCACTAGTACGCGTGAGATCGCGTGCCTCGGCCTTTATACACCTTGGTTAGCTTGCGATCAGCGCCAATGATGCCCGTACTCTTGATAAATGCTTCGCGTTTTGTTGGGTCTTTCGCAAGACCGGTGAGATACGCTTCCGCTTCTTTTGTGAGTACGTCGTGCGTTTCGATCTGAAGTTCAACGCAGTTATCGACCACCCGCGCGATTTTTCTTTTTGCCATAACACACTCCTTTCCTCTTGGTGCGGTTGCCAAGAAACAATCAACTTTCTTTCCTGCAAGAAGAACGACAAAGCCAAACAACAACTTTAGATTCGATCCCTCTCATTTCAATTGTCAAGCAACAAACATGCCATGCTCAACCTATTTTTGATACCACATCTGCAGTTTTTGCGCAAATCGACCCTCGGTACATTCAACAATCTAATGCAACACCGGTCTTTTCATAGAATACCTCATAGGGCGTCTTGCCACCATGCCGTTTCCTCGGCCTCGAGTTGAGTAGGTATTCGACCTCCTGAAGCTCCTCATCCGAGACGTTGCGAAAGTCTGTTTTCTTGGGGAAGAAGCGTCGGATGAGTCCATTGGTATTCTCGTTCGATCCGCGTTCGAAAGAACTGTACGGATGTGCGAAGAAACACCGTATCCCAAGCCCGGCCTCGATGTCCCGGTACCCGAGATTTTCACTACCACGATCTCGAGTGAGGGTCTTCCGGTATGCCGAAGGGATATGGTTGAGTCGTTTCAAAACAACCCGATTGGATTCTAGAATACTCCCATCGAACATCTTCCCGATGAAGACGATGCCAGAGAGCCGCTCATTCACTGTCTTCAGTCGGTCCTTGCTCTGTCGCGACACCATGCAGTCATCCTCCCAGTGTCCGATGTACTGTCTTTCCTCTACCTCCTTCGGACGGAGTTCGATGGACGGCAGTCCCTCCTTCCGATCCAGCTTCTGTGCTTTGCGGAAGCCCTTCTTCGCTCTCCGCTTGTGCCGTCGCGGCAAGCAGGGTCGGAGATCCTCACGCCCCGGCTTCACGGACCCATTCCCATCCCGGTGGATCTGCGCATAGACGTACTGGTAGATGGCTTCGTGAGAGATGCTGGCATCTGGATGATCAAGTGGAAGACGGAGGCTGATCTGCTCCGGCGACCAACCGATCTTGAGCTTCTCGATGGTGTAGCTTCGTATCGTCTCGTTCTTCAGATGCTCCTCTCTTTTGCTTGTCCGTTTCAAGAGGGCTGCTACATGGGCGGTTCGAGCCCGATACCGACTCGGACCCTTTCTGGGTCTGTCCCTGATCTCCCGGGAGACGGTACCGGCCGTTCTCCTGTTTCCGAGCTCTGCTGCGATTTTCCTCAGACTCCACCCATCCCGGTACCGAATCTCGATCCGGATCCGTTCATCCAGGGTGAGCTGGATAAAGCCCCGTTTCTCCTTGTGCATAGGTCACTTCTTTAACTGTTTCCAGCTTAGCGTAAAGAAGTGTTGCAATTAATTGTTGAACTGAGGGACTCGAGGATTGCTCTTTTGTCGGTTTTGGCCTAAAATGAGGATGTTTTGTGGCTGGTTGGGCTGGCCTGGTTGATTCATCTATGTACGATATTTTCGCTCAAATCTTCCGCACCCCGGACCTTCGCAAGAAGATACTCTTCATCGTGGGACTCCTCGTCATTTATCGTCTCACGGCCAATATCCCATTGCCGGGTGTAGATGTCCTCCAGCTGAAGCGGCTGTTTGAGGACAACGCGCTTTTGGGCTTGCTCAATATATTTTCTGGTGGCGGGCTATCAAATATTTCGGTCGTGCTCCTCGGTGTCGCACCATATATCACTGCGAGCATCATCATGCAGCTGATGCAGACGATATTCCCGCGGCTCGAAAAGCTGTACAAGGAAGAAGGCGAACAGGGGAGGCAAAAATTCAATATGTGGACGCGCTGGCTGACCGTGCCCTTGGCTGCTCTCCAGTCGTTCAGTATGATCTCGCTTCTGCGATCGCAGAACATCCTCGCGGATATCTCACCATTTACGATCGTGGTGATTATCCTGTCGGCGACGGCGGGGACGGTCTTCCTCATGTGGCTCGGTGAACTTATCACGGAAAAGGGCCTAGGCAATGGTGTCTCCATGCTCATCTTTGCGGGGATCGTCGCAGCGCTGCCAACGGGGGCATCCCGGCTTATCGCAACGTGGGATCCATCACAGTTCTTTACCTATCTCGTGTTCCTCGCACTGGGGCTGATCACGGTCGCGGGGGTGATCTTCATCAATGAAGGCCAACGGACTATCCCCATCGCCTATGCGAAACGGGTGCGTGGCTCGAGTGTCTATGGCGGTTCGGCGACCCACCTCCCGCTCCGGGTGAACCAAGCCGGTGTCATCCCGATCATCTTTGCTGTGTCGCTTATCCTCATTCCGACCATGCTGGCGAATTTCTTCGTTACCTCGCCGAACGCTCGGATTGCCGAACTGGCAATTTCGGTCGCGACCTTTCTGCAGAACCAGTGGGTCTATGGCATCGCGTACTTCGTCCTCGTTGTGCTCTTCACCTATTTCTATACGGCGGTGGTTTTTGACCCGGTGAAGATTTCCGAGAACCTCCAGAAGCAGGGCGGCTATGTGCCCGGTATCCGGCCGGGGATGTCGACGGCTGAGTATCTGCACCATATCATCACGCGGATTACCTTCACTGGTGCATTGTTCCTGGGAGTCATCGCGGTCCTCCCGATCGCGGTCCAGGGCATGACGGGGATTCAGGCACTCTCGATCGGGGGCGTTAGTATCCTCATCGTCGTGTCGGTCGTCCTCGAACTCGTGAAGCATATTCAGAGTCAGCTCATGATGCGGAGCTACGAAGGACTTTAGGATTTGCAGATTTCGCGATCTATTTCGTCAAATCCTCTGTTCCTCCTCGGTGTACTACAGAGTACACCTCGCTCCGGTACTCGGACTTTCCTCATATCTCATCGAAATCTGTAAATCCTAACAACCACGGCATATCCTCTGTTAATAAAGTCAATATTTTGCACGCTAATCAAGCCACTATGCCTTTGAAAGACACCTACATCCTGCTCGGTTCGGCAGGGAGCGGCAAGAGTACGCAGGCGGAACTCCTCAAGAGTTCGCTCCACTTGGCGCATATCGATATCGGCGCCGAGCTTCGGGCCGTCGCTTCGCATGACACTGAGCTTGGTCGTCAGGTAAGTGAGGCGATGAATGTCAGGCATGAGCTTGTGCCGGATGACGTTGTCTTTGCTGTATTGACGGATGCCGTGCATGCGGTGCCCCCGACCGTCGGACTGCTCATTGACGGCATCCCGCGACGGGAGAATCAGATTGACGAAGTTCTCCAGGTTCTGGAAGAATCTGGCCGGACTTTGAATAAAGTAATTTTCATCGATGTGCCCGAAGCAGTTTCTGTCGAACGTATTTCCAAACGCTATGCTTGCGAGGGTTGCAAACGCACCTATATCCTCGGTAAGAATCTGATTGATAGTACCAAACCGTGCCGGTATTGCGGTGGACACATCGCGCAACGGGTGGATGATACCGAGGAGGGGGTTCGGAAACGCCACCAGATATTTCATCGGGAAACGCTGCCGGTTATCCGATATTTCGAATCAACCAGCCATCTCCTCACTGTCGATGGGAACCAGGAGACTTACAAAGTCTTCAAATTTATCCTCGAACATGTCCGACCGGACTGATATGTCGAAACACTGGATAAAAAACGACGATGAGATCGCCGCACTGCGTGAGTCTTGCCACCGGCTCGCTCGGGTTGTAGAACAACTCTTGTCCGCGGCAGATATCGGCGTATCGACTGGGATGCTCGGCGAACGAGCGGAAGAGCTCATACGGAAAGCGGGCGGGGAACCGGTTTTCAAGGGGTATGGGAAGGCCTGGGGTGCACCGCCGTTTCCGGCCGCGGTGTGTCTCTCCCTCAATGAGGAAGTCGTCCATGGTATCCCGCGGTCTGAGCGTATCCTCGTTGACGGCGATCTTTTGAAAATCGATATCGGGATGCGTTTTCAGGGGATGGTCTCGGATATGGCGCGGATGAAGATTATCGGCACAGCCTCGACTGAGGCGACACATGTCAAGACGGTTACCGAGGCGGCTCTGTCAGCGGGACTCGCCACGCTTCGGAACGGTTCATCGCTGGCAGCCTATGCGGGGGCAGTGGAGGGCATCGTTCGGGCGGCCGGGTGCGCTTGCGTGCGCGATCTCGTCGGTCATGGTGTCGGTCGTGAACTCCACGAAGAGCCGCAAATCCCGAATTATCTCGGTTCGGGGTTGCCGGACTTCCACTTTGCGACTGGGATGACGGTCGCTCTCGAGCCGATGGTGAATAGGGGGACATTCCATGTTGAGCTCGCTCAGGATGGCTGGACTTTCCGGACCCGCGACGGAGAACTGTCGGCCCACGCCGAGGACACGGTGCTCATCACGCCGGATGGGTGCGAAGTATTGACTACTCTATGACGGACCAGCCACGCGGAGTGAACTTTCTCGGCATCGATTGGGGGTCCCATGATATCGGTATCGCGCTGGCTCATGCGGAAACACGTATCGCGATTCCGTTCGTGACCGAACAGAATGATGCCGGGCTAATCGAGCGGCTTGGGCGTTTGATTGAGAATGAGGCGATACGCATGGTCGTGATCGGTATCCCTTCGCATGTCAATCGGCAGGCGGTGGAATACCCTGGTGAGCGGCTGGGTCGGCAGCTGGCGAAGGAATACGGAGTCGAGATCGCGTATCAGGATGAGATGTTTACGACGAAGTTAGCTCAGCAGGCACTCATCTTGCGAGGCGAACGGCATGTCGGGAAAAAGGATGACGCGGAGGCTGCTCGCATCATCCTTCAACAGTGGCTTGACAAGAAATGTTGAGACTTGACTTGGGCAAGGTGAGAGTGCTTGTCTCTGGATAGCCCCGATGCTGCGTCTCTCTGCCGGCGGCAACAGTAGTCTATACTAGAGGGACAGTGCACTCACTTTTCTGTATGCCAAGGATTATCGGTACAGCTTTTGTTCTCCTTGCCGGCACGACCGCGTGTCTGTCTGTCGTCGCGCCTCTATTGCACGCAGCATCCGCCCTCGAGCTGGTAGTAGGCGAGTGCCAGAAGCGCACTGGCTTCGGTGAAAGCACGTGCACAACACTCATAAAAAAATACATGAATGTTGAGCGGTGCAAGGAATATACCGGATACTCTGATGCAGAATGTGTGCAGAAGATCGAAGAGATAAAGAATGATTTTGGATCGGTTTCGACTGGAACAAACGTACCCGCGCCGCCGAGGAAGGACGAAACTGCCCGACCAGTTTCAGAAGCACTCCCTCCAATCGATGCACAAGGTAGTGTGACGTTGGGTAGCCTCCGTGAGAAAAAAGAGCGCGATCTTGTGGCGTTGTGGAAACGCACCGAGCTCCTCACTCAATCATTGAAGGATCGCGGGGTGGACACGCAGTCAATTGAGGCACACTTCCCTGAGTTCGAGAAACGAGCTGAAGCGCTGCTGGCGGCATACGACACGTATCGGTCAGTGCATGAGAGAACATCAGGGGATTCTCCAACCACGCGCAGCACCATACGAAGGGATGCGAGACAGAAAGTCATCCAAGCCAAGGACCAGGTGCTCGATTACTATCGAACCAGTATCTTGATACCTTTGCGGACGGCAGAGAATCCCTCTCCATGAACAGTAAACTCATACGGTACAGCACGGTCAGCATTTCGGTCCTACTCTTGGCGGCATCGGTCGGGGTCATGTATTGGATTGCTCGAGATGAACAGACACGGCTGGCCGAACGGGAAAGACAGGCGATTGAAGCAGCCGAACGTTCTTACCTGGCTGAGCAGGAACAGCCGGACCAGGAGCATACACCTGCGAGTGCTGGAGTCGGACCGATTCTCCATGATATTGATACCCTGCTTGGGAGATTGTCGAGTGATGACCTCCCAGCTGAAGATGAATGAGACAATTACCCTACATGCACCACGCCGAGGACGCTCGACTCGTGGAGGCTTACCGCTCGGGTGATGAGCATGCGTTCAAGACACTGCTCGAGAAGCATCTCGGTTCGGTGTATGCTTTTATCTTTCAGCTGGTCCGTGACCCGGCGAGCGCCGAGGATATTGCGCAAGAGACATTTGTGAAAGTGTGGCGGAATCTTGGTCGCTATGATGTCAGAAAACCGTTTCGGACATGGCTATTTGCGATTGCCAAGAATTCGGCGTACGACTGGCTCAAGAAGAAGCGTGCCGTTCCGTTTTCGGCATTCGTTCAGGAAGGGGACGACAAACCGTTTGAAAACATCCCTGACGAGGAACTCTTGCCGGATGAATTGCTCATGCGCGAGGATGCGGTGACCCAGGTGAGACACTCTCTCGACCTCCTCGCGACATCCCATCGAGCACTTATCGCACTGGTGTATCTTGAGGGCTTTTCACTACATGAGGCAGCCGATATCCTGGGGGAGCCCTACAATACCGTGAAGAGCCGTCATCAGCGGGCGATAACTGAGCTCCGCCGACATCTCTCGTCCGGGTCCAAAACCGACTGAAAGACGTACTACTGCCAGAGCAATATTTTATGTCCCAGACTCACCAAAGCATCCTCGAAACACTGAGACCCGAGCTCCCGCCAGGGCTCGCCGGTCGTATCGTGGCGGCGGTCGAGCGCGAGGCAAACCGACAGGTTCGGTTCCGCGCCCGGGTTGCCACGGGGTGTGCTTTCTTCTCATTGGTTACCTTCGCTATCAGCCTCTTCGTTGTCGGCCGTAGTTTTCTCGCTTCGGATTTCTGGCAGATCGTGTCGCTCCTCTCAACCGACTTCTCGCTGGTACTCTCCTATTCTGAGGATTTTCTCTTGTCCTTGGTCGAGACGTTTCCTGCAGCCTCGGCCTTGCTCCTTCTTGCACCACTTTTCCTTACGGCGGTCTCATTTGCCTACCGTTCCAGGTATCTCAATCTCTCGATGCAACGTGGACCTTTCCAACTCAGCGTGAGTCAGTAATATTTATTCATCTGTAACCATATGGAATCTGAACCAGTAGAGAAGCGGATCACTTCGTCGGAAACATCGAAAGGCAGTCCAGTGGTTTCTTCATCGCATCATCTCTTTCGGTCTCGTACCATCGTGTTTATTGCGGCAGTCGTCGGAGTGATGCTCATCGCGGTGGCGAGTTTCGCGATTGGTTTCTCTGCCGGTTTGCATAAAGCGCGGTTTTCCTATCGTTTCGGTGAGAACTACGAACGTAACTTCATAGGACCTAAACACCCAGAGATGATGGAAAGTATGTTTCGAAAAATGGAGGGTAATTCCTTCCGGAGCGGACATGGCGTGGTGGGAGAGGTTCTCTCGATTGTTGACCGAACGATAGCGGTTCGTGGTCCCGAGGGACAGGAAAACAGTATTGAAGTGACGGATTCAACGGTTTACCATAAGAGAGGTGATCGAGTGAATCTCGAGGCGTTGTCAGTAGGTGACCGAGTGGCCGTGCTCGGTAAGCCGAGCGATGACGGGACGGTCACAGCTGATCTCATACGTGTCTTTGATCTGCCCGGTGGGGGTCCGCCGCTATGGGGTGTTTCCCGCTAATTGTCGAATGTACTCCTATGATGTTCACTCAGAGCGTGTCGTTCGTCCGGAACCATTGGGTATTCACCCTTGTTCTCGTCGCAGTGGTGTCGTATGGGGCGTACACCATCTTCTTTCAATCTGGGAGTACGACTTCGTCAGTCTCGACTCCGCGTACGGCCAGAGTCGAAAAATCAGACCTGAGGGTTCTCGTCGCGGGTAGTGGTCAAGTCGAAGCAGACTCGCAGGTTGATCTCAAACCAGTTGTCGCGGGAGATGCAATCGAAGTGACGACGGTTGCCGTCCAGAACGATCAAACAGTCACGAAGGGGCAAGTGATTGCAATTCTCGATAATCAGGATGCTCGCCGCGACGTGGCAAAGGCTGAGCTCGATGTCCATCAGGCCGAGATCAAAGCAAAGCAGACGGCCAAGCTTTACCCCAAGCTCGATCGGGACCATGCGCGTCAGCGCCAGCTCGCCCAGGACTCGGTCAAACAGAGTGAGATCGCTTTGCAGAAGGTCAGGGACCGATTGCAGGATTACACGGTACGGGCTCCATTTGATGGTATCGTCACAGGACTGTCGGTCGATAGCGGGGATACGATTTCGCAAACTGGAGTACTTGCTTCGGTTATCTCAAAGAAGCTCCATGTTTCTATCACGCTGAACGAGGTCGATGCTGCCAGAGTGACGGAGGGCAATACGGCGGAGTTGACATTTGTCGCGCTTCCAAACGTGACGATCTCTGGGGAGATATCTAAGCTTGACACTATCGGTACCGTTACCCAAAATGTGGTTTCATACGGTGCCGAAATCGAACTTGATCAACAGCCGGAGGGATTGAAACCTGGGATGAGTGTGGCCGCGGATATCATTGTCGCAGAAAAGACGGGCGTGCTGGTGGTGCCGAATGCGGCCCTCACGACTGACGACGGCAAGACGACCGTGACGGTTATCGGCAGTGGTACCCGGGCGCGGACCAGGGGGACAGCCGATACCGAAGGCTCGACCCTGGCAGTCGGGGAGAAGCGTGAGGTGGTCATCGGTCTCTCAGATGAGACCTTGACTGAAATCGTGAGCGGACTCTCGGAAGGGGCGACAATTGAATTCCCAAGCTCGACAACAGCTAATGAGTCGAGCAGCCCGAATACCCCGAGCGGTCAGGGGAGTATCCTCAATCTCTTCCGCGGATCGGGTGGAGGTACAAATCGGTCAGGCGGATTTGCGCGGTAAACAACGTAATTGATCGCTATGCTCGAATGTCGTGGCATCACCAAGGCATATACCAACGGCGATCAGACGACGACGGTGCTGAAGAACGTCTCATTTACTATTGCTAAGGGTGAATTCGTTTCGATCATGGGTCCGAGCGGGAGTGGCAAATCGACCCTGATGCATATTCTCGGAGCCTTGGATACGCCGACGTCGGGGGAGTATCTCTTCGAGGGGCGGGATGTTTCGAAACTGTCAGAGGACGAACAGTCGCTTATCCGTCGGAAAAAGATCGGCTTCGTTTTTCAATCTTTCAATCTGTTGCCACGGACCACTGCCCTTCGCAATGTCATGTTGCCGCTCATTTACCTCGAGGTGCCGGTGGCTGAGCGTGCCGAGCGGGTGGCGAATGCGCTCCGGGCGGTCAGCCTCGATGAAGCTCGCTGGGGACATCGCTCCAATCAGCTCTCGGGCGGACAGATGCAGCGCGTGGCGATCGCTCGCGCCCTCGTCAATGATCCGGCGCTCATCCTGGCAGACGAACCGACTGGTAACCTCGACACGAAGACCGGCGAAAAGGTTCTGGAGACCTTCGAACGACTCAATCGCGAGCTCGGTCATACAATTATCCTCATCACCCATGAAGACGAAGTGGCGGCTCATGCGGATCGCATCCTCTCTATACGCGATGGTGAACTCGTGAGCGATATCCGGACGAGTAGCAAGCGGACGATATAATACAGCTATGTACCTGACAGATCTCACACAGGAAATCTATACGGCCGTAACGGTGAATAAGTCCCGCTCGAGTCTGACTGTGCTCGGTATCGTCATCGGTATCGCCTCAGTCATCGTCATGGTCGCGATCGGACAAGGAGCCCAGACCGCCATCCAGCAGAATATCCAGGCGATCGGATCCAATCTCCTCATCATTCGCCCGGGTTCTCAGCAAGGGCCGGGTTCTCCGGTGCAAGGGGCGCAGGGCTCGGCTCAGTCGCTGACAACCGATGATGCGGTGCTCCTTGGGAAACTGCCAGAAGTCGCAGCGGTCGCTTCGGAGGCTCAGTCACGAGGTCAGCAGGTGACCGCGTTGGGGAAGAATACTAATACGAGCGTAACGGGAGTGACGAGTGATTATCCAGCGGTACGGAATATTAAATTGGCCGAGGGGTCATTTGTCACCGAGGTTCATGAACGCTCGCTGGCGAAGGTGGCAGTGCTCGGACCGGACGTCGTGGCGGAATTATTCCCCACGCAGAGTCCGATCGGGAAGAAAGTCCGAATCGGTAAGGTGGATTTTACGGTCATTGGCGTGATGACTGCGCGCGGCGGTTCGGGTTTCGGCAGTTCTGATGACGTGATCTATATCCCGGTTTCAACAGCGCAACAATTCCTGACGGGCAATACCTATCTTTCCAATATCAATGTCCAGATCAAATTGGGTGAGGATATGACGGCTGCGGCTGCCAGCGTCAAAGCGGCACTGTCCGAAGCACACGGTATCGCGTCGAATGAGACAGCGGATTTCTCGATATTGAATCAGGCGGAAATCGTGGCGACGGCATCATCGGTGACGAGCACCTTTACGACTCTCCTCGGCGCGGTGGCGGGGATATCGCTGGTTGTCGGGGGTATCGGTATCATGAACATGATGCTCACCTCCGTGACGGAACGGACACGAGAAATCGGTCTCCGCAAAGCAATCGGTGCGCGCGGTAAAGAGATCCGGTTGCAATTTTTGGCCGAGGCGATCGTCCTGACATTCTCGGGCGGATTCTTCGGAATCTTTTGGGGATTCGTCATTTCGTACGTCATGAATCGATACGGTATCGCTGCCGAAATCTCGACGAACTCAATCGCCCTGGCTTTCCTCGTTTCAGCCGCGATCGGCATCGTGTTCGGGTACTATCCGGCGAGTCGGGCGGCCCGGCTGAATCCGATCGATGCGCTCCGGTATGAGTGACAGGGGTTGATGGTTTTGATGGAAGCGGTACACTGGGAGTACCTAACACTTTACTTTCTAGAGTATGGCGCAAATCAAAAAGAGCACGCTCTTTCTCGGTGTCGCGGCGCTTGCCCTGCTCGTCGCAGCCGTGAAGTTCCTCGTTCCCTCCAAGGGGGATGAGGCTACCAAACCGATAACCACGACGTCAGGTGATACAACTAAAACTGTAACGTCGAAAGCACCGGAGGGATCCGTGCAGTCTTCCACTGGACTGGCGACAGACGCGGTGAAAGCTAAGGACGTTTCGGTAAAAGCGAGTTATAAGAATCCGGGGGGCGAGGATCAGGTTGGCTTTACTCTGTCCGTAGATGCAGCGGGCGTGATCGTCGATGCGAAGACCGCGGTGCTGGCAACGAATGATATTTCCAAGAAACGGCAACTTGCTTTCGCGGAGGGATTACCGACGGTGGTGAAGGGGAAGAAGCTTTCCGAGCTTTCAGCGATTGACAGGGTTGGTGGGTCTTCACTCACGACCCGGGCATTCAATGATTCAATCAATCAGCTGCAGTCACAGATGTAAACTTGAGTGGTCGGTTCTGACTCGTTGTGCCGTTTGCATGTAGCAACGAGAATGGGGATGATATACTGGGGGTACGTATAATTACTTCATCGCCCTGGGTATGCTCGAAGAAACAACTCGGCATTCGATTAAATCACTGGCGTGGCTCCTCATCGCAGTTGCCGCCCTCCTCGCAGCGGTCGAATACGCACGGTCGGTAGACAAGACATATCCGACGCGGACGTTTTCGACGGATGGGGAAGGACGGATCGAAGTCACACCAGATGTCGCCAAGTTTTCGGTTTCAGTTGTGACGGATGGAGGGAAAAATGTCGCTGATGTTCAAGTCAAGAATACGGAGAAGATGAATGCCGTTACTGCCTTCCTGAAAGAGTCGGCTGTTGCAGAGAAGGATCTCAAGACGGATGAATACACTCTCTCACCGCGTTATGACTATCCGAATTGCACTGGATTGTCGACTTGTCCACAGCCGAGCATCAGTGGCTATACGTTGACGCAGACGCTCCGCGTGACGGTTCGCGATACCGAAAAGATCGGAGACCTGCTCTCGGGTGTAGTGACCAAGGGTGGCAACAGTGTTTCTGAAGTTACGCTCACCGTCGATGATGAAGAGGGAGCAAAAGCGGATGCTCGGAAGGAGGCCATCGAGAAAGCAAAAGTAAAAGCGGCTCGGATCGCAGAGGACGCAGGTTTCGAGATAGGACAGCTCGTGTCCATCTATGAGACGCCGACTGGGTCCGGTTTCGGCGGTGAAGGTGATATGCTAAGCGCGAAGTCGGCCGCTGTCAATGTACCGGCTCCATCGCTCGAGCCCGGAACCGATGAAACCACCGTAAACGTGACACTCACGTATGAGATCCGCTGACAAAGAGGTTATTTCTCATCTGTCTGTCGGACCATAATCCAGTAAAGAAAAATATATGAACCTCTATGATGCTTCGGTACCAGTCTTTATCGCAATGCTTGAAAATCTCGCTGGCATACTCGCGAAGGCGCAGACCTGGGCGACTGAAAACGGGAAGTCTGATGAGGATGTACTCCAGGCCAGGCTCGCTCCGGATATGTTCCCACTGGTGAAACAGGTTCAGATCGCATCTGACAATGCGAAGTCCATCTCGGCCCGGCTCGCTGGCGAAGAGCCCCCCAAGATGGAAGATATTGAGGCAACCTTCGCGGAGCTGATTGAACGGACAGAGAAGACTGTTGCTTATCTGAAGACTTTGGATCGGGAGAAGTTTGAGGGGGCTGAAGGACGCCACATCCCATTTCCTTATGTCCCGGATACCTATCTCCTGGGGCAAGAGGCGCTCCTGCAGTCTTATCTGCCGAATTTTTTCTTCCACGTGACGACAGCGTACGATATTCTCCGCAATCAGGGCGTGCCGCTCGGGAAAGCGGATTATATCGGCACACTCCCGCTGAAGCCAAATGTTGAAGTATAGGTATGGCGTTGGCACTCTCGATCAAACAATTAGGAAAGACCTATAGTAACGGTGTCGTGGCCCTCAAAGGGGTTGATCTCGAGGTGGCAGAGGGGGACTTCTTCGCTTTGCTCGGACCGAATGGCGCCGGAAAGACGACCCTGATCGGTATCGTCTCCGGTCTCGTGAATAAAGATGCCGGCCAAGTCCAGATTGGCGGGCTTTCCATCGATGATGAGCCAGCAAAAGCGAAACAACATGTCGGTGTTGTCCCGCAGGAATTTAACTTTGGTATTTTCGAAAAAGTCGAGGATATCATCGTCGATCAGGCTGGTTACTATGGCATCCCTCGGAAACGTGCGCTCATTGCCGCAGAGAAATATCTGAAACAGCTGGGCTTGTGGGAAAAGCGGCATGAACAGGCACGGGCCCTCTCTGGTGGTATGAAGCGCCGGCTTATGATCGCGCGTGGGCTGGTCCATGAGCCGAGACTCCTCATCCTCGATGAGCCGACGGCCGGAGTCGATATCGAACTTCGGCGGGGAATGTGGGATTTCCTCCGTGAGTTGAACGAGTCTGGCGTGACGATCATCCTGACGACCCACTATCTGGAGGAAGCTGAACAGCTCTGTCGGCACGTCGCTATCATCAATCAGGGCGAGATCGTCGAGCGCGGCGAGATAAAGTCATTGCTTGCTTCCATGGAGGAGGAGACGTTCGTCTTTGACCTCGGGAGCACGTTGACTGCCGACATGACCCAGTCTCTCCAGCCGTTTCGGGCGGCGGCGGGCGATCGGTCAGTCGAACTCACCTTGACCAAAGACCACACCCTCGACAAAGCCCTCCTGGCGCTGCATGGGCTGGGTCTCGAAGTGAAAAGTCTCCGGAATAAAACCAACCGTCTCGAGGAGTTCTTCGTTCAGAAAACGCAAAAATCCTAAACCTATGAACCCGACAGAACTCTGGGTCGCTTATATAACCATCGTCCGAAAGGAAGCCATCCGGTATCTGCGGGTGTGGTCGCAGACACTGCTCCCACCGGTCGTCACGATGTCGCTCTACTTCGTCATCTTCGGTGGCTTCATTGGTTCGCAAATCGCGCCGATCCATGGGTATTCGTACATGGAATTCATCGTACCCGGACTGATCATGATGTCGGTCATCATGAGCTCCTTCATGCACACCGTCTCGTCATTCTATTTCGCCAAGTTTCAGAAGACGCTCGAAGAGATCATGGTATCGCCGACACCGTATCCAGTTGTCATCGCTGGCTATGTCACGGGCGGGGTGCTACGGGGCATGACCATCGCCACGCTCGTGATGGTGGTGGCGAGCTTCTTCACGGACATCACTATGGCTCATCCACTCATTATGCTCCTTTTTGCGCTGCTCACCTCGATCCTCTTTTCGATGGTCGGACTTTTGAATGGCGTCTTTGCCAACAGCTTTGATGGCATTTCCATCGTACCGAATTTCGTCCTGACGCCACTGACCTATCTCGGCGGCATTTTCTATTCGGTCACGATGCTGCCGCCGTTCTGGCAGGCGGTATCTCACTGGAATCCGATCCTCTATATGATCAACGGTTTTCGTTATGGCTTCCTGGGGGTCTCTGACGTATCGGTATCCTTTGCAGCTGGGCTGCTCATTTGTCTGACCGTCGGCCTTTTCGGCTATACCTGGTACCTCTTCAAAACCGGACGTGGACTCCGCGCATAATTGCTGCAGTCAATTAATTCCGGTCGCGTCCAAATCACATGAAGACAATCATCTTTGGTCTGATACTCCTCAGCTTGGGAATCGCGGCAGGGTATTATTTCTGGCACACGGCGCCAGTAAAAAATGTCCCGTTGCGCTCGACCGGCCCGATACTGTTCTTTGGCGATAGTCTCGTTCAGGGTGTCGGGGCGACTGTGGGGCATGACCTCCCTGCGCTCCTCTCGCATCACCTCGGTGAACCGGTGCTGAATTATGGTGTCGCTGGCGATACGACACGTCAGGCGCTCGTGCGGGTTGACACCGCGCAGGCTGCCCATCCGCGACTCGTGCTCATTCTTCTGGGAGGGAATGATTTCCTCCAAAAGGTCCCGCGTGACGAGATCTTCGAAAATCTTCGATCACTGATCACAACGTTTCAGTCTGACGGTGCGGCCACCGTGCTGATTGGCGTGAGAAGCGGTATCATTGGTGGAGGGGCAGATGATCGGTATGAGAGCCTGGCGACTGAGACTGACTCTTTCTATATTGAAGATGTGCTCCAAGGTGTTTTCGGTGATCCGGCACTGATGAGTGATGCCATCCATCCGAATGATGCCGGCTACCGAAAAATCGCGGACCGAATTACTCCCGATATCCAATCGCTCATTCATGCACGATGACGCTCTTACAGACGGGTATCCATCGCCGACTCGATGACTTGCCATTCTTCGGATTGGTGGTGGCTTTGGGCTGCGGTCTTGTCTTCCCGGCCTGGTTTGCTCCATATTCTGGGCTGACGGGCGTTTTGCTCCAGCTCATTTTTTTTACCAGTGGCCTTCGGATCGATTTTCGCGCGATACTCACGGAACTTCGGGATGTGAGGTTATTCGCAGCGGTGACCATCTTCCGTTTGGTGGTATTTCCATTTCTCGTGTATCTCATCGCGGGGTTCTTTTTCCCCAGTCTCGTGGTACCGCTGGTACTCTTGGCGGCGATGCCAGCGGGGATGACATCGCCGCTCTTCGTCGATATGGTGCGAGGGAATGTGCCACTCGCACTCCTCCTGACGGCGGGGACATCACTCCTCTCGGTGATTACTCTCCCGATCATTCTCGGTCTGCTTGGCGGCGTATCGACGGCTTTTGATCCAGGGACGATGTTCCGGACACTGGTGTTCATCATGGTGGTGCCGCTCGCGATTGCTCAGGTCGTCCGGTTCTTTCTGTTCGGACGCACGCTAATCGCTCGAGGACAGTCGTTCACGCGGGTGGGTTCTATCCTCGCGCTCTGGCTCCTCATCGCGACGATCGTCTCGAAAAACAGCCAAGCGATACAGTATGGCTTCGGAGGTGGCGAGGCGCTGAGGGCATTCCTTATTATGTCGGGGCTGCTTATCTGCTTTCATCTCGCTTGTTACGCTATCGGTTACTGGCGCTCAAGAAGGGATCGCATTACTGTGACGCTTGCTCTCTCGTACATGAACTTTACCTTGGCGATATTCCTTGCTGAGACACTGTTCCGGGACCCGGCAGCCATTCTGGTCGTGATACTGTCGATGCTGCCGTGGAATATCGGACTGATTATCTTCCAATGGCTGGTCCGGCGGAATGGCTGGACACTTCAGGCTGATGCAGCGAGCAAAGAAAAACCCGCTTTCGCGGGCTAGGCCTTCTTACTGGTTTTCTTCGCTGCCGGTTTCTCGCTCGCTTCCTCGATGCGATCGGTTGCGGCCCAGACAGAGAGCTTCTTTACGGCACTCATCATAGCGGTCCGGGTTTTGTAGCTCTCCCCAGTCGCGACTGCCTCTCCATTGGCGCCGACGAGCTTCCAGCGATAGCCTCCCTGTTTGTCTCGCGATACTGCGAAATGCGTCGTTTTCTTCATACAGCAATGATTAGAGATTAGGTTTCGCTGATATTGTAGCATATCCCTTCCCTCTTGCCTTTACAGCCTGTTCATGCTATGTTCTAGGGGCAACAGTAAGGTTTCTCGGTCGGAATTTCGGCGTGTACGGTGTCTGTCACTTTCGGGTGCCCGCTGGTTACGTGAAAGAAAGCCAGAAGGTCGTCTTACGTCGTTTGCATAACTAGAGAGTTTTTCACACTATGTCGACACGTCTGTACATCGGTGGCATCCCGTATCGCTCCACAGAAGAAGACCTCAAGGTCGCCTTCTCGCAGGCCGGTACTGTTGTCTCTACGAAGATCATCATCGACCGAGCCACAGGCCGCTCACGCGGTTTCGGGTTCGTCGAGATGTCCACTCCGGAAGAGGCAGCCAAAGCCATCGAACTCTGGCACGGAAAGGAACTCGATGGTCGCACGTTGACAGTCAACGAGGCGCGCCCTCTCGAGAACCGGGACCAGGCCTAAGCTCCGAAAAGATAATCGCCCGAGAGATCGGGCGGTTTTCTTATGGGCGCAGACAGATTTTCTGTACTACGCTGGAATTTCGATAACCAAGAGCTCGCCAGCCTCCGTCATGGTACCGCTGATAGTGGTCGCAGCCTCGATGCCGAGCGCATCACGTCGACCGAGGCTTTGTCCAGCCATGTCTGCTTTTCCTTCGACTACCATGATGAAGACGGCGTTGTTGGTACGGCGGAGCGGATAGGCGAAGGCGGCTCCAATCTTGAATCGGCCGAGCGAGATGAAGGCATCTTGGTGAATAGTGAGTGATCCATCCCGGCCGTCATTCGAGACGAGGAGTTGCCAGTGGCCGTCACGTTCTTGTGGGCTGAACGCTTTTTCGGCATAGCGCGGATCGATGCCATAGCTTTTGGGCTCGATCCAGATTTGGAAGAGAGTGAGTGGTTCGGTGGCTGAAGAGTTCCGTTCCGAATGTGCGACATGTCGGCCAGCTGACATGACCTGGACGGAGCCGGTGGGAGTGATACCGTGGGCGCCCGTGTTGTCCTCATGCTCAACAGCGCCAGAGAGTGGGATGGTGATGATCTCCATGTCGTTGTGAGGATGCTGGCCGAAGCCTTGACCAGGAGCGATCGTGTCGTCATTCACGACGCGGAGCGCGCCGAAACCCATCAATTCGGGATTGTAGAAGTGTCCGAAGCTGAACGAGTGATATGTGTCGAGCCAGTCCCAGGTGATATGACCGCGAGCGGTTGCCGGAAAGGTGCGGATATTCATAGCGGAATGGGATTAATCACGGATGAGGATGTGAAAGTAGTAGCCGGCCATCGCAATCGCAAAGAGAGTTTGAAGAAGGATAATCATGACGGATCCGAGGAGGGTGCCGATGCCGGCTTTGAGTGCGGCCCGACCATCTTTTCTGGTCACGAGCTCGCCGATGACGGCGCCGAGGAAGGCTCCGAGCAGGAGCCCGAGCGGGGGCAGGATAATCAGGCCGAGGAACGCACCGATAGCGGCACCCCAGAGTCCGTGCCGGGACGCTCCCGAGAACCGTGCTCCCCAAATGGGGGCAGCGTATCCGAGGATGGTGACGAGGATGAGGAGAATGCCGAAGACACTGAGCGAGAGCGGTGTGATACTGGCGGAACCCCGGGCGACATAGAGGAGGACCAGGGCACCATAGCCCAGGATCGGGCCGGGGAGGACAGGGATGATACTGCCGATGACTCCGATGATGGCGAGGAGAGCACCGATGAGAGTGAGAGTATTCATACGAGGAGAGAGTCGTTAGGGTTAAGTACTAGAACGGGAGAGGAAACAGGTCGGTTCATGATCATCGACGAGGCCGGTCGCCTGGAGAAAGGCATAGGCGATCACTGGCCCGAAGAACTTGAAACCGCGACGCTTCAGGTCAGCGGCGAGCGCGTCTGCCTCGGGGCTTATGATACGCGACCTGTTTCTCGGTGAGCGGATGGGCTGTCCATCGACGAATCTCCAAACGTAGTTCGAGAATGTCCCATACTCCTTACGAATGGCGATGAAGATCTGGGCATTGCTGATGGCGGAGGTGATCTTGAGCCGGTTTCGAATAATGCCGGGGTCTTTCATGAGACGGTCGATATCGCGCTTTCCGAATCGGGCGACCTCGACCGGGTTAAAATCGGCAAAGGCCTGGCGGTATCCGTTGCGCCGCTTCAGGATGGTTTCCCAGGACAGTCCGGCCTGGGCACTCTCGAGTATGAGAAACTCAAAGAATGTCCGATCACGCTTTACGGGTATGCCCCATTCAGTATCGTGGTAACGTTCATACAGAGCATTCTCCGCTGGCACCCAGTGGCAGCGGATCTTTTCGATCGTCGGTTGGT
>JBATNG010000033.1:0-1767 GCA_049290235.1 Candidatus Moraniibacteriota bacterium
CAATGTCGGCATCTGGGGGAAAGCCGACCTCCCCTACACCGCTTTCGTTACACTCAATCGGAGACTTGAGAAAATTGTCACTCAGCTCAAAGGCTGCAAAGTACTCTACGCCCATAGCTATTACACTCGAGAAGAGTTCTGGAGTATTTACCGGAATGATTTTTACGAACGGCTCCGGGAGCGAAGTTCGGCACACGCTGTCTTCCCCGACATCTACGACAAAGTGGTCGTTTCTGAACGCATCAGACCAACGCTCCTGACCGGCCTCGTTCGTGGACTCCTCCCGCCGTACCGCCTCCCGCTACAGTAGTCTCATCTGTCATCAGTTCACCCGGTCTTCGACGGATTGTCGTTTTCTTGCTATACTTCAGGGCATTAATCCGCAATTTTCGTGTATGGAAAACCCACCATCAGAGACCGTCGCTCAGCCGACCGAGACTGCCACTACTCCGAAGAAGACCGTTCGACCGAGACGTCAGATCAGCAATGGGACCCTCATCCTCGCCTTCGCTGCCGCCGTCATCCTCGGCAGCGCCTACGGCTATCGGAGCCTCTTTGTCGCCGCGACTGTCGATGGCCAGCCTGTGAGTCGTCTCGCCGTAGTCCGCCAGCTCGAGAAACAGGGCGGTGAAAATGCGCTCAACTCCATCATCACGGAACGGCTCATCGCTGCAGAAGCCGCCCGGCTGAAGGTGACCGTCGCCTCAGCCGATATCGATAAAGAGATCGAAAATATTAAGACTCAGGTGAGCGCTCAGAATGTCACTCTTGAAGACGCATTGGCCCAGCAAGGCATGACGCTCGACGACCTCCGCGAACAAATCATGACCCAGCAGCAGCTGAAGCGCTTGCTCGGCGATGCCCTGTCCGTCACGGATGCGGATATCGACGACTACATCACGAAGTCCAAGCTGACCGTCCCCAAGAACATGACGGAGGAAGACTTTCGCGCCAAGATCAAAGAGCAGCTGAGCGGCCAGAAATTCGGCAAAGAAGCCGACCGTTGGATCAACGCTGCGAGAGAAAAAGCAGACATCCAGTATTTCGTCCCCTATGGGAAGGATCCTGTAACACCGCCCGCCCCTGGCGAAATCCCGGCTCCCTAAATACCCGATCCGCACAAAGCCCCCGGACCCCTTATCCGGGGTTCTTTTTGTCACGAAGTATACCTGGTACATCGCTCAAACGACTCGTGGATCACCACTGAAATCTGCGTGCTCTCGATGTATACTGGGAGCGTACCCTCTTCAGAGTTCTTGTCGGGTTTGTTCAGTTGTCTGCCGCGAACCGTATCACTATGCATCGAGCCTCGCCCCAGAAACAGCTCACCTCAACCGGCTGCCCAAAACAGGCGCTGGAGATGTTCGGCGATGTCCAAACGCTAGCCATCATCGATACCCTCGCCGCGGGTGAAATGCGTTTCTGCGCACTCCAACGCGCTCTCGGAGACATGAACCCCGTCACGCTCGGCCGACGATTGAAGCAACTCGTTGCAGCGGGGATTCTCGAACGTCGCGAGGAAACTGTCGACAAATTATCAGTCACCTATCGGCTCCTGGCAAAGGGTAAGTATATGCTCCCCGTGCTGCGCAGTATTAAGAAATTTTCCGAACGACACCTCGTCTCATCCGATATGTTCCACCAACCGACGATCGAAAAGATCCGCTGCCACTGGGTGCCAGCGGAGAATGCTCTGTATGAACGTTACCACGATACTGAATGGGGCATACCCGTAAAGCGTGATCGGACATTCTTTGAGTTTCTCAT
>JBATNG010000034.1:0-74906 GCA_049290235.1 Candidatus Moraniibacteriota bacterium
CGAAACATCATGGCCGCTGTGGCGATTGCCGCCATCGTCGCTATGGCCTTCGTCTACCTCACCTCGGGTGGGAATGAGAGTCGGATGACCTTTGCTAAAGGAGGCATGATCGCGGCCTTGATTGGACTGTGCATCGTCCTCTTAGCCTGGGTCACAGTCAACTTCATCTTGACCCTCCCGATCTTCAATACCAGCACCAATCTCATCCGGACCGGTTGGGATACGGTGAGCTGTAGTACCACATCCCTCTCGACGGGAGCGGTGGCTACAACCACCCCCACCCCTAGTACGGGCGGAGGTGGAGCGAGTGGCACGGGTGGAGGCCTGGGAGGTGGAGGTGATCTCGTCACCTTGCCCAGAGATACATCCGGCGCGGTCATTGTTGCTCCCATCGCTTCGCCAGCGAGCCTTGGTGTGACGGCTCCGTCTGCTTCGAGTGCAATCCTCTCATGGGGAGCAGTGCCTGGAGCGACCGGGTATGAGGTGGAACGCTGTACGGGACTGACCTGTACCGTCTTTACTTCTCTGGGTACGTCCAATACCACGAGTTTTACCGACACCACCCTCACTCCCGGTACCAGCTATTCCTACCATGTCCGTGCGATCACCTCGGCTGGAGTCTCACCCTGGTCGAATGTGGTGGGGGTGACGACGGTTGCGAATCCTGGGAGTACACCGGGGACCGGGGCGATGTGTCCCGATCCGGGGTCTCTCCAATTCCTGTATGGCAAGAGCTGGGTGAGTGATTTCACCCAAGCCGGCAACAACCTGCCCGTCCGTTGGGAAGTGAGTGTTGATGCCAACAACCAGCTTACCTATCGAGTCACCTGTCGGATGAGTCTCCTCGGTTGGGGAGCTGATCTGTCCCCTCAGATCACCGTCCCGATTGGGAGTGTCACAGGCAGCTCCTTCCAGGTCTTGAGTCCAGGGACCCAACGCCTGACGAATGCTCAGGGCAACTACTGTGAAGTGACCCTCAATGCTTCGATCCTTTCCTACACCCCAAGGACGAGTGCCACGATGACCTTCCAGGGGCAGAACTTTGTCACGGGGGCGTGCTCGGGAGGGAGTGGGAGTGATGGGGGTGGAGGGACGGACGGAGGAGTCTATCTCCCTGGGGTGGGGAATTGTCGGATTGGGACACGGCTGAATTCGACCAATGTCTATGATTACCCAACGGTGCCGTTTCAATACCATGACGTCGGGTCGAAAGTATATGTCTACGGAGTTGCTGGTGGAATCGTCTCCATTCCTTATACTTCGATAGCAGGGACAGGCAACATTCAAACCAGACAATTTGAAGGTAGTGGCAGTGCGGGGTTGACCAGGATTTCCCTTTCATCCACCCCAGGAGGGGGAGCGACTGCTGCGTGTACCAGTAATTCCGGAGGCACAGTCATCTTGGACGCGGAGCATTGTATTCCACCTTCAACGGGATATGTCAATTTCTCAACGACATGTGGTTCTGTCTGGTCGTGCATGTTCGCAATCCTCCCTGTCGGTATCGATATCACAAGCGACCCGCATGCCGGTGCATCATGTCCGGCACCGACTGTGGGGACAGGCACAACCGCGTCCTGCTCGGCTGGTGCGCCAGGTGATCCGAGAACTGGCACCTGGCGACCTTCTGCTCGCGTCACCGTAGGTGATCCAACCGGTGGACTCGTACAATCCAATGTTACTTATGTCCCAGGCTGTCTCAATCCTGACCCAAGTCAGACAATAGTCTCATGTGGGCAGAACTCTTCGGGTGCAGCCATGGCATCCGGTGATGTTGTGAGTGTGCGGTACCGTGTTGGAGCGAGCTACACCCAGGGTCAATACTTCTCATTCAACAGTGGCGGAGGTAGTGGCATCAGTTACCCTATCGATGTTTCCCTGAGTCTCTCCCCGGGGGATTTCTCACCGACGGATGCTGATTGCGAAACGAGCGGTGTTCAAATTTCAGCACCGCGAATTGTGATAGGTGATGGTGCTGGACAGTGCCACCTTATGACGAATAGTCTCTACTATCTCAACCTGAGGATACGTGAGAGTTGTAGTGGACCGAGTTGTGTGTTTAAGATCAATGAACCCCTGAGTATGAAAGGTACCACAGTGAACTGCACGGCAGGAAGTGGCAGCAGCTCAGGTTCAGGGACTGGCACAACCTCTGGCTCAGGTTCAGTGAGTGGTACAGGCACGAACAGTACCCCCGCTTTCCCCTGGACGATTCATGGTGCGACCTATACCAGCCTCGCTGCGGTCCAGGCTGCGTTCGCCCCGAACTGCGTGAATGTCAACGGGAGTGTCGTCGTCCATGGCTTCGGTCCTTGTATCAGTGGCACCGCGCCGTAGGTAAGTTCTTGTTCATGATCCGCGTGAGATGGGATAGGCGCTAGAATAGGGTTCTCACGGAAGAAAAAAATAGGGAGTGTCCAGGTAGAGACTCGTTTAGCTTTTTTCGGTGCGGCGGGGAGTACAGCTTTGATTTGACGGTGGTCGGGCTGCTATACTGAACGATATATGGGACGGAAAAAGAAAGATCAATCCGAAAAAAAGCCGGATGAGAAACGGCGAGAAGGGCTCGGCAGTGATGCCAAACGCGGTATTGTGGCTCTGTTTCTCCTTGCCTTTTCCATTCTGTGTCTCTTGTCCTTCATCGGTCAGGCGGGATCATTTGGTGGCGTAGTTGATCGCTTGGTCGGAGTGACGGTCGGCTGGAGCAAATGGCTTCTCATCCCGCTCCTGCCGCTCATTGGGTATTTCATCGTCCGTCGTCATGAGACGAGACTCTCTGATGTCATCCGCTATACGGGACTGGGTTTTGCCTTCTTCGCCTTTCTCGGACTATCACATCTCTTTCTCGGTGATACTGCCGCCACACTCCGTTCGGTCGCACTGGATCGTGAGGGAGGTGGTTTCATTGGGTATCTCTTAGCAAGTCTACTCTCCGGCGCGATGGGGAAGATCGCAGCATTCGTAGTACTCTTTACCCTCTTCGTGTCGGGAGTCATCGCTGCATTCAATGTGTCGCTCCTGCACTGGTTCGAGCGGGTGACGGCGCGTTTCCGGCCGGTAGTGGCGGACGGGGCGACTGGGGACATGCCGAGAGTGGAAGGTGTTCCCTCTCAGACATCAGATGCAGCACTGTCGCTCGAAGGAGCATTGCAGTCGGCGGAGATCTCCAGTCCTGGACTGGACGTAATCGAGGAGAAAGCCGAAACACCGGCGGTCCAACCGACTGGCAATATCCAAAATATCCGCTTTGCTGAGAATGAATCAACGGGCACGGAAACGGCGCCCGAAAAGGGGGACGGGGCAATGTCGGGTGGGAATAGTGAAGAGGAGACGGTCCTGGTCCCAGCCTTCATCCGGCCGAAGCGTCGGCGTGTCCAGTGGGAGCTCCCACCACTCGAGCTCTTGGCGGCGTCCGATGCCAAGGGTGGCGGTGGCGATATCGAACAGAACAAAGACATCATCATCCGAACCCTGAAGCATTTCCATATCGATGTGGAGCCGGGCGAAGTCCAAGTCGGCCCGACGGTGACCCAGTACACTTTCCGGCCGGCGGTTGGTGTGAAGATTTCCAGTATCACGCCGCTCCACAATGATCTCGCCCTCGCCCTCGCCGCGCAGCATATCCGGATCGAAGCACCGATCCCTGGGAAGTCGCTCATCGGTATCGAGGTGCCGAATAAGGCCAAGGTGAATGTCCGTCTCCGCGAGTTCCTCCAGTCGAAGGAGTTCCGCGAACGGCACTCGAACCTGACCATCATCCTCGGTCAGGATGTCTCGGGGCGTCTGGTGTATGCGGACCTCGGTCGGATGCCACATCTCCTCATCGCTGGGACGACTCGCTCGGGGAAAAGTGTCTGTATCAATACCCTCATCCTCTCGCTCCTTTATCAGAACTCACCCGAAGATCTGAAACTCATCTTCGTCGATCCGAAACGGGTCGAGCTGTCGCTCTACAAGGGTATCCCGCATCTGAAGACCGATGTCATCGTCGATAATCACAAAGTCGTGAATGCGCTGAAGTGGGCGGTCGGTGAGATGGAGCGGCGCTACAAAGCGCTCGAGGCCGTCGGGTCGAGGGATATTTCCTCGTATCGTGAAAAGCTGGCCCGCGGTGAGAAGAAGCGGGTCGTCGATACTGAGTCGAGCGAGGTCCGCGAAGAGGAACTCGCCCCGATGCCCCAGGTGGTCATCGTCATCGATGAGATGGCGGACCTCATGGTGGCCCACGGCAAGGAAGTTGAATCATCGATCATTCTCCTCGCACAGAAAGGCCGAGCAGCGGGTATTCACCTGGTGCTCGCAACCCAGCGTCCCGAGGTAAATGTCGTCACGGGTCTCATCAAGGCCAACATGCCGGCGCGGATTTCCTTCAAACTCAAATCCAATGTCGATTCGCGGACCATCCTCGATACGGGTGGAGCCGAGAAACTTCTGGGCAATGGCGACATGCTCTATTCTTCGGCCGAGACATCGACTCTTCAACGTATTCAGGGCGTATTTGTTTCGGAGGATGAAGTTGAAAAGGTGGTGCGTTTTCTCGAGCGACAAAAAGTTGAAAAAGGAATGGATGAGATCGGTGAGGATTTCGGCGGGGGAGATGAACACCCGATCGACCTCGACGGTGTCGGTGAAGCGGATGAGGATGAACATGATCCGATCTATCAAGCCGCAAAAAAACTTGTTGTGGAAACGCAGCGTGCGTCGACGACGTATCTCCAGACATTTCTCAAAATCGGCTATCCGAAAGCGGCGCGGGTCATGCAGACGCTCGAGCAGCGCGGTGTCGTCGGGCCGGAGGTGAACAAGAAGCGCGAGGTGATCCTGAAAACTCTCGAGGAGGGGAAACAGTATGGTGACGATCCACTGTCGGATCAGGCGGCGCGAGAAAAGTGGCAACTCTAGTGAAGCTCGGAAAGCATGAGTCTCAAACCACGACGAGGATATTGTCGGTTTGATTTTTTCTCCGTAATACCGTATTCTTGATTCTCTCTTCTAGGTTCACATCGTTATGACTGATGGATTTGTTCGCAAGAAAGTCGAATCGCTGACTCTCGGGGAAAAACTGAAAAAACTCCGGCAACAGTACCGCATGAGTTATGCTGAGATCGCCAAGGCGACTCGGATTCAGGCCAAATATCTGGAATACCTCGAGAACGGGGAATATGAAAAGTTGCCGGCGGAAGTCTATGTCAAGGGGTTTTTGAAGAGCTATGCGCGGCACCTTGGTCTCGAGGATGAGGCGTTTCTGAAGCTGTACGAGAAGGAGAAGCATATCCGGGAGAATCTCGGCCAGGAAGCGGTCGCGTCGACAGCGGTCCGATACCCGGCGATGAACGTATGGATTATCACGCCGCGGACGGTTTTCATCATACTCCTTACGCTGGTCTTGGGTGGGACGTTCACGTATCTCTTTGCTGAGTTCCGGAGTTTTGTCGCTGAGCCGCGTCTCCTCATCACAGAGCCGCTCTCGGGGGCGACACTCCCGGGGTCCGCGATCACTTTGCGGGGACAGACTGATCCAGGGACGGTCGTGACAGCGAACGGCGAGCCGGTTTTTGTCACGGATACGGGCGAGTTCAGCGAAGAGATCACACTTCAACAGGGCATGAATCGTATCGTCGTCCGGGCAACCAACCGTTTCGAAAAAATGAAAGAAGCGACGGTCACGATCGAGAGCCGTCCCGAGAACAGTCCCTCTACACCGACCACCGAGCCTCCTTCGTCAGGCTTTACGTTCACCGTCCGAGCCGTCGGGGAAGCGGTAGATGTCACACTTGCGAGCGGCGAAACGGTGTTGTATAGTGGCACTCTGCTCCCCGGGAAAGAGCAGCGGTTTGCTGGCCTCATTGATCCAGTGCGACTGTCGACCGACGATGCGTCGCACACGGAGACAAGTTTCGATGATGGTCCAGCTGAGCTGGTTGGGAAAGAAGCCGTCCCTGTCAGTGGGAAGATATATACAAAGGATGCGGTCAGTGCTAATCCATAAATCCACATGTGTATGGCCAAGGAAAAAGCAGTCAGTAATGGGAGGAAGAGTGTCGACGCGGTTGTCGACGAGATCAAGGGGAAGTTTGGTGAGGGGATGATCATGAAACTCGGCGATGTCCGGAAGGTGGATGTCGAGGCGATTCCGACGGGATCGCTGTCGCTCGACATCGCGCTCGGTATCGGCGGTGTCCCGCGCGGTCGGATCGTCGAAGTCTATGGTCCGGAGTCATCTGGCAAGACGACACTGACACTTCACACCATCGCCAATGCTCAGAAGGCCGGTGGGGTCGCCGCGTTCATCGATGCCGAACACGCCCTTGATCCTGAGTATGCCAAGCGTATCGGCGTGAATGTGAACGAACTCCTCATCTCGCAGCCGGACTCGGGTGAACAGGCGCTCGATATCGTCGAGACACTGGTCCGCTCAAACGCGGTGGATATCATCGTCATCGACTCGGTGGCGGCACTTGTGCCGCGGGCAGAGATCGAAGGTGAGATGGGCGATCAGCATGTCGGCCGGCAGGCGCGACTCATGAGTCAGGCCCTCCGGAAATTGACGGCGATCATCTCTCGGTCGAACGTCGTCGTGGTTTTCATCAATCAGCTGCGCATGAAGATCGGCGTCATGTTTGGTAATCCCGAGACGACGACGGGTGGCAATGCGTTGAAGTTCTACTCCTCGGTCCGGATTGAGGTGCGCAAAAGCGCTCAGGTGAAAAAGGGTGAAGAAGTCGTCGGCAACCAAGTCAATGTGAAGGTCGTGAAAAACAAGGTTGCCCCACCATTTCGAACGACATCGTTCTTCATCATGTACAACGAAGGCATTTCCTGGAGCGACGATGTCCTCGATACCGGCGTGAAGTATGAAGTCATCAAGAAACAGGGGAACACCCATTCGTTCGGCGAGGTGAAGCTCGGCGTCGGGCGCGAACAGACGCGGGCCTTCCTCAAGGAGAATCCAAAGGTGGGGAAAGAGATCGAGAAGGCCATCTGGAAGCGGGTGAAAGAGCTCGAACTGGAGGCATCGAAGTAGGAAAATGACAAAAGAGGCTCTCCTGGGCCTCTTTTTGTATGCGGTATAATGAGAATATGCGTATCAAAACAAACAAGCATCGCTTGATTCCTTTTTTTGTCTCCCTGCTTTCGATCTGGGGGGTTGTCTGGAGCGTGCCGCTGGTTTCAGCTCAAGATGATCCGGACGAGATCAAAGATGATATCTCGGATGTTGAAAAGAAACTCAAAGCGGCTGAAGCCAAGAAGAAGGCGTTGGAATCTGAGTTGGCAGGGATCAATGCCTCATTGTCTTCCACTCAGCGGGCTATCGCTGAGGCCCAGATCAAGATCCAGCAGGCAGCCAATACTATCGAGCGCAAGGAAGCGGAGGTTGCTCTACTGGAAAGGCAGATCGAAGGGAAAAAGGAAATCATCACCGGACTCATGCGGGAGTTGTACTATCAGGGGGAGTGGCCATTGCCGCGCGTTTTGGTCGCCGAGGAGCGGTTCACCGACGTGGTCAATGACCCGGACAAGCTTCTGACCGTCGGGGAGAAGATCTCGACGGCGCTCGATTCGCTCTCTTTGACCAAGGCAGATACCGAGTCAGAGAAGCTCTCGCTCGAGGATGCGAAGAAGGACCATGAGACGCTGCTTCAACAGAAGGCTGTCGAAAAGATCGCCCTCGTCTCTGATCAGCAAGAGACGCTCGGAGATGTCGAAGATGTCGCCAAGACAGTGTCCCGATTGAGTAAAGAACTGAACGAATTGCAGAGCGACTTGAACGCGCTCACCGGTGGGTCGTATGATGCAGGGGACATCAAGGAAGCCGTCACGTACGCCAGCGGAAAGACGGGTGTGCCGAAGGGTTTCCTCATGGGTATGCTGAAGATGGAGACCAACCTCGGCAAAAACGTCGGCGGTTGCACCTATGCCGAAGTAGAGAAGGGTGCAGAGTCACGCTACAAGTCGGGCAAACTTTCCAAGGCTTCCTGGGCGACGTTTCAGCGTCGACGCGAAGTCTTCAAGTCGATCACGAAGGAACTCGGTTACGATTACAAAAAGAAAAAAGTTTCCTGTAATCCGAGTGGCTACACGGGGACCGGCGGTGCGATGGGTGTGGCGCAGTTCATGCCGGACACCTGGATGGGGTACAAGTCGCAGGTCGCTTCAAAGACTGGCCACAATCCGCCGGATCCGTGGAACCTGACCGACGGTGTGATGGCGATGGCCACCAAACTGTCCAAGACACCGGGTGTCACGAGCGGGAGTCGGAGCGCCTGGAAGAAAGCGGCGGCCTCATATCTCGGCACGAGCTATGCCCCCTATATCAACGGTGTCCTCTACTGGGCGGACAACTACAAGAAGCTTTTCTAACTTGAGACGAGTAGTTTTTTACGCCGGATAAAAATTATACCCAAGTACTATGCAGCAGCTCGGTCAGATTGGAGAAAACGCAGGCCATCTCCTCACTCGAGGCGTTCGGTCTACTTTGATTATCGTCTTGCTTCTTGCGTTACCGGTGATCACCCACGCCGCCACGTGGTATCTGAACGAAAACGAATCTGGTACCGTCGGCAGTAGTCTGGGCGCTGGAAACACGTCGGCTGGCCCGTATTTTTTCGAGTATTGGTGCCCTGGTCCGGTGACATGCGGTGGTGAAACTGCTACGTATCAGTCTGCAGGTGGGCGTCCGAGTGGAGGAAAGTTCGTGCAGTTTCACAACTACAACTTGCAGCACGACTATAACTACCAGGCGTACAATGGGTCAGCATTGTATGGGAGTTCAACATTCTCGGCCGGGAGTCCAGCGTCGCTGGCCAACGGTAGCACGGTCTATTGGGGAGCGTTCATTCGCTATCGGCGTGTCGGTAGCATCGATGTGTTTCACGATACGGGTGAACCGGATAGTTATTCCAAAATGTTAGAGATCGATGGTGACAACCTCCGTCATATGATCTTGTCAGGCTATGCGAACAGTCCGGGTAATGGACAAAACCATAAGTTCACGTATCAGAACTACGTGAGCCCAACCTATTGCCCCAGTTGTGGCCCATCACCGGGTGTGTTCTGGCCGGCCGAAATGCGTCAGAATGTCGCGCCGTACACATACCCCAATCTGTACATGGTGGATTACGACAAGTGGTATGCGGTCGTCGCGAGAGTGACATTGGATAACGGATATAATGGCCGATTGCAGCTCTGGATCAATGGTACACTCGTCTCAGACTATACTGGACGCACGCTTGAGAATGCCGGCGGTGCAACACTGTCGAGGATCAATGGAAACGGCACGGTCGCTCAGCCGGCGTACGACGCGCCAGAGCACTACTATGACATCGATGGTATCTTTGCCACTGATAGCCTGACATTTTTGCAAAACAACGGATACTTTGCTGATCCGGAAGGGAGTGCCGACACTACCCCACCCGCTGCGCCGGCGAGCCTTGCTGTAGAGTAATCGAAGGCGGGCGGGCTTGGGCGTAAACTGAGGTTGTGGTCTCGGTACCACACTCGGTGCCGCTTCTGCAGAGATGATGTCCTGAGACAGCACTTTTTCTGAAGCTACTGGACGAAATTGATGTGATGGCTTGCCACAGTCGCTACTCGAGAGACGTGGCTTGCCAAGGGACAGATACTCTGATACCATCAGGCAACAACTGAGAAAGTCCGACAGATTCCCGCTCTGAGCCAGTCGAAGAGATAGGAGTCCGCCCGTCCCGCTGACTTTCCCGATTGTTCTCGGGTTTTTATTTACTTTAGTAACCATTTATTAGCTGATTCAGTATGCGTGAGTACGAATTATTTTATTTGATCGGAGAGGGGAAAGAGCCGATGCTCGATTCTATCCGGGCCGAAGTCGAAGGAATCTGTCGTGAAGAGGGAGCGGAATTCCTCGCGCCTGAGACTCAGGATAAGCGCAAGCTCGCGTATGAAGTCGAAGGGGAGACGCGCGGTATCTATATCGCTCGTCGGTTTACTTTGCCCGACAAGAGCGAACTTTCTGCCAAGGAATTTGATGCCGAGATGGCCAAGGGGGATGCTATCACTCGGCTCCATCGAAAGTTCTCGCTGTCGAAGACGGTGCTCCGCGTGCTCATCCTCCGGGCGGACACGTTGCCCGAGCTGAAACCGATCGAGCGCACCGAGTATACTAAGAAAGACCCGCGGGCTCGTGGCGCTTTCCGACGCGAACGACCGATGGGCGAACCGCGAGGCGGCGCGACTCCGGCCATGCCAGCCACCCCGGCTGCCCCAGTCAAAGAGGCGAGCAAGGAAGAGATCGACGCTCAACTGAAAGCAAAGCTCGATATCTAATTTTGGTCTTTACGTGCAGAGCGTAATTCTTAAGACACAGAGCTATGAATGTGAACAAAGTCATCCTCGTCGGTCGACTCACCCGCGATCCGGAGATCCGGACGACACCGACTGGACAGAGTGTCGCGACCATCGGTATGGCGACGAATAATTTCTGGACCGACAAGAGTGGCCAGAAGCAGGAGAAGACCGAATTTCACACGGTCATCCTCTGGGGGCGGCAGGCGGAGATCGCCGGGCAGTACCTCACCAAGGGCCAGGAACTCTTCGTCGAGGGTCGGCTCCAGACGCGTGAGTACACCGCCAAGGACGGCAGTCAGCGCCGGACAACTGAAGTCGTCGGTGAGAACATGCAGCTTGGCTCGCGGGCGCAAGGTACGTCGGCGGGTGGCAGCCCTCGGGCGCAATCAAGTACCCCGGCGGCAGCGTCCAAGAATGCTGCACCGGTCAATGAAGAGGAGATCCCAACCATCAATCTCGATGATGAAAAGGAAATCAAGATCGAAGACGTCCCGTTCTAAATGAACTGGCCACGAGCAACCTGTAACCAACAACAAGCACAGAATATCCTGTTTCCTCAGAAAGACGAAGAAGCTACCAGCTAAATCTCTACCAGCTAAATCTCTATGACCCTCGACCAAGACTCGCGGAAGAAACTCGGCCGCATCGACTACAAGGACGCGTATTTCCTCCGCCGTTTCCTCAATTCCCAAGGAAAGATCTATCCGCCGAAGCGGTTTGGCCTGACTTCGACTGAGCAGCGCAATCTGGCGCTCGCGATCAAGCGCGCCCGGTTCATGGCACTTATCCCCTACGTGGTGAAATAATCAACCAACGACCAACGGCTGACAACCTACAATCAATACTTTTGTATGGAACAGTTTCGGTTTTTGGATTGGCCGGTGTATCGATCCGCCCAAGAACTTTTTACTCTCGTTCTGGGATTGGTTCAGGCGCTGCCAAAAGAGTACCGGTATGACTTGGGGAGTCAACTGGTGCGCTCATCATTCTCGGTAGTGCTCAATATCGCCGAAGGAAGTGGTAAGTCGTCAGACAAAGAGATGAATCGTTTCTTGGAGATTTCCCTTGGCTCACTCTATGAGACACTTGCAGCAGCGGAGACTCTTCAGGGGATGAAGCTCGTCAGTAGAGAAGAGTTCGTTCTCGTGCATGAGAGAGCCAGCGGGATCGCAAAACAAATTGGTGGTTTCAAAAAGAAACTAGATTCATAAGTCGTCGGTTGTCGGTTGTAGTTAGTAAGTTATTTTTATGCTCAATCTCACGGAAATCAAAACCGGCAAGCGCATCCTCTGGAACGAGGAGCCGTATGTTGTCGTGGAATATCAGCATAGCTTCCTCGGTCGCGGCGGGGCGGTGATGCGGACGAAACTGAAAAACCTCTTGTCCGGTGCGATTATCGATTACACCTTTCAGGACAAGGACAAGGTAGAGGAAGCCGAGGTCGCCAAGTCGAAGGCGCAGTACCTCTATCATACGGGTGACGAGTACTCATTCATGAATATGGAGGACTACGACCAGTTCACGCTCGACAAGAGCGTCCTCGGGCCGCTCGCCGAGTACCTCATCGATGGGACCGAAGTGACGATGCTGAATTGGAATGGGCGACCGCTCAATATCGAATTGCCGATCAAGATGACCTTCACGGTGTTGGATGCGCCGCCTGGGATAAAGGGCGATACGGCTTCGGGCGGGGACAAAGTCGTGACTCTCGAGACAGGCATGACACTCACCACCCCACTTTTCATCAAGACGGGAGACCGCGTCATCGTCAACACGGAAAAGGGGACCTACGTCTCCCGCGCCTGAGCGTAGAAACAGTGGCTCCGAAGGCCTGCTCACCGATCAGAAACGAGCGGCTTTTCCTTTAGATAAGCCAAGAGCAGTCTTGCCAAGGAGTCAGGAAAACCGTATACTGGAACTAGTGTTTGGGCTGGCAAGTACCTTCCTCTGATGCAACTCCACACCGTAGTCATCATCCTTCGGTTCATTGCGCTCGTGGCCCTCGGCGTCCTCGGCGTTTTCATTTTTGGAGTTGATCCGGTGACACTCACGATCGCAGGACAGACGCTCTTTTTCTTCTCGCTGTGGCTCTTGGCTACGGCTATCGTGACACTCGGACTCGTCTCACTCGCTCGTCTCTTCCTCGCTGAACCAGCCGCTCAGGCGTATCTTGGCGGCGCTTTCCGCCAGGGGGCGCTCATCGGGGTCTATATCGCCGGCATGGCGCTCACCCAATTCCTCGGGTATCTGGTCTGGTGGGTAGCACTGCTCGCGCTCGCCTTTATCCTCCTCACCGAGTTCACGATCCGACAATTCAATCGCTCATAGACTCCCTTTATTCTTATGGCCAAACCGAAAGCAGCTGACAATTATAACGCCAAGTCCATCCAGGTCCTGGAGGGGCTCGATCCAGTCCGGAAGCGTCCGGGCATGTATATCGGTGGGACCTCGCCCGAGGGCTTGCATCACCTGATCTGGGAAGTGGTGAACAACTCTATCGACGAAGCGATGGCCGGGTACTGTGATGAGATTATCGTGCGGCTCCTGCCGGACAACTGGGTTGAAGTCATCGATAATGGCCGCGGTATCCCGGTAGAGATCCATCCTCAGACAAAAAAATCAACACTTGAAACGGTACTCACGGTGCTGCATGCCGGCGGCAAGTTCGGCGGTGAGGGCGGTTACAAGATCTCCGGCGGTCTCCACGGCGTCGGCGTATCGGTTGTTAATGCTCTGTCTCTCCATACGCGTGTGACGGTAAAGTTGCAGGGGAAGATCTGGGTACAGGAATTCAAGCAGGGCAAGCCGAAGGCGAGCGTGAAGTCGATCGGCAAATCCGACCAGACCGGGACGACAGTCGCGTTTCAGGCCGACCCCGCGATTTTCCCCGAGATCGCCTACAGCTGGTCGAAGATCCTCGAATATCTCCGCTATCAGGCTTTCCTCACCAAGGGGGTGAAGATTCATTGCGAGGACCGACGCAAGGTCCTGACCGAAACAGACGAACACTTGGCGGTCCGACATGGCTTCTATTTCGATTCCGGTATCATTTCATTCGTGAAATTTCTGAACCGCGGCAAGGACGTGAAAAACGACATGCCGTTCTACGTAGAAAATACCATCGATGATATCTATGTCGAGGCGTCGCTTCAATACACGGACAGTTTCAAGGAGCATATGTTCTGTTTTGCTAACAATATCGTGAATCCCGGCGGTGGGACGCATGTGACCGGTTTCAAGATGGCCCTGACTCGGGTCATGAATGACTACGCGAAGAAAAATAATCTCATCAAAGAGAAAGAAGGCGCCTTTTCCGCGGAAGACCTCCGTGAAGGGCTGACGGCGGTCGTCTCGGTCAAGCTCGCGAACCCGCAGTTCGAAGGTCAGACCAAGGACAAGCTAAACAATTCCGAAGTTCGCGGGGCAGTGCAGTCTGTTGTCACCGAAGCCTTCGCTGATTACCTCGAGACACATCCGAACAGCGCTCGCGCGATCGTCGATAAGTGCGTCCTGACGGTTCGGGCCCGGATCGCGGCACGCGCCGCCAAAGACGCTGTCATCCGTAAAGGCGCCCTGGAGGGGATGACGCTCCCCGGCAAGCTCGCTGACTGCTCGAGCCGGGATGCGAGCCGTTCCGAGGTGTACATCGTCGAGGGCGATTCGGCCGGCGGTAGTGCCAAACAGGGCCGGAACCGCGAATTCCAAGCCATCCTGCCACTCCGAGGCAAGCTCGTGAACGTCGAGAAGACAACCATCGACAAGGTCGTGAAGTCCGATACGCTGAAGCCGATCATCATCGCGCTCGGGGTCGGGATCGGTGAGACACTCGATATCTCGCGCCTCCGTTACCACAAGGTGATCATCATGGCGGACGCCGACGTCGACGGGTCACATATCCGGACGTTGCTCCTGACTTTTTTCTACCGCTACTACGAAGAACTCGTCCGAGGCGGTTACATCTACATCGCGCAGCCGCCACTCTATCGTCTGCAAAAAGGGAAAGACATCCGTTACTCGTATACCGAGGAGGAGAAAGACCGAGTCGTCGAAGAGATGAAGGCGATCGCGGAAGCCAACAAGACTGCTAAAGCCGCAAAAAAGAAGGCCACCGAAGCAAAAGAAGAAGCCGTCGCCGAGGTCCCCGAGAACGCTGAGGCCAACAGCGAAGGCGGGGAAAACGTCTTCGGCATCAATATCCAGCGGTACAAAGGTCTCGGAGAAATGAACCCGGAACAGTTGTGGGAAACCACGATGGACCCGGATCGTCGGCTCATGCTGCAGGTCACGATCGATGATGCCGAGGAGGCCGACCGACTTTTCGATATCCTCATGGGCAATGAAGTCGAACCGCGTCGTCGTTTCATCCAGACGCATGCGAAGAACGTAAAGAACCTGGATGTGTAAAGCGCTTCGATTATGAAAGGCCATGTCGTACCACTACCCGCAGGTGCCCCGAAAGAGGGCGAGGTTTACCAGCACTACAAAGGTGATACGTATCGTGTGAAGTCTCTCGCCTTGCATTCCAATGACGAAGAATGGATGGTGGTCTATGTACCGCTGTATGAGTATCCGGCAGCACCGCTTTTTACCCGGCCGCTCCGTGAGTGGCGCGAAGCGGTGGAGTGGGAGGGGAAGACGGTCGAACGGTTTACAAAAATGTGAGCAGGATTAAGAGAGTCAACAAAACCCTCTTTCTTCTTGACGAGAAATATCCAAAGCTGTAGAGTGTGAAGTCCTTGGAATCAAGGGCAAGTTCTTCAACCAACCGAAAGAAGAGAGGTGGAAAATGACTGACCCAGTATATATTCAGGGGGCAACAGTTTCTGGTGTCATCGCTGCCGTCGACCGTGTGCTGACCGTGGCGAAAGAACTCCTCGACCAGCGAGGTCGGCCGGATTGCACCGGCGGCTACTTTACCTGGACATTTGATGATGGCGCGCCGATCATCGCGGGTCTCTTGTGGGGGTTTATGCCGCTTGATAAAGCGCTTAAGCGTCAAGAGTTTGCGCTCGAGAAGGCAACTCGGCTTGCACTGCATCACATGCACCTGACCAGCTACCGGAGCCGTAATCCCAAGGCCACGGTCGTGATCGATGGCGAAGAGGTGCTGCGTCCGCGTTGGGGTGGTGCGATCCGAGCGGGTAAATACCTGCTGTCATTCTCTGGCTTCCCCGAGAAGTGGGACGAGGCAGCGATGTTCGCCCTGGCCATCAAGCTCGGCTGGATCAATCAGGAAACCGTGTTTCGGCGCATCAGTGCCAAGCGCAATCCGCACCTGCGGCCGCTCCTCGAAGCGTGCATCTGGGTCGAATACAAAGACTGAACCCCGTCGCGTGGTCATAGAAACTTTTCGAGAGCCTGACCAGCTCTCTTTCTTTTTGTCTGGAAGCAGTGTTGACCGGATCTTTTCCTTCTGGTACACTACTTTTGCTCGGAAATTGCTGTTGCAAAGCCTTTTTTGCTAGAATAACGGCATGAAACCAAACCTCGAAAACCTGAAAGCGCTCGTTCACTGCCCGGTCTGCAGCAAAGAGTACCGGCCAGCCAAGATGCTCCTCCTCGACCAGGAAGACAAGCGCTCGACGCTCCATCTCACCTGTGAGGCTTGTGGTGCCTCGACCTTGGTCTATGTCTCGATGTCGCCAGTCGGGGTCATCTCCATGGGAGTGCTGACGGACCTGGAGCAGAGCGAGGCCAAACGGCTCTTCAAAGGTGAAGCGATCTCGAGTGATGAAGTGCTGACGGTCCACCAGTTCCTGAAGGAACATCATGGCGGTGTCGACGAACTCATCCGTTAGACAAGCCAGAGCAATTTTTTTAAACTCTACTGACAAGCCGTATGGACATCTTGAAACTGAATGTGCTCGAACGAAAGGAAACAGGCAAGGCGCTCGCCAAGCTCCGTGAAGATGGCTTCATCCCCGCGGTCCGCTATGGCCACGGCCAGCCCTCGATGAACATCGCCGTCCGCTTGATCGATTTCACCAAGCTGTACAAGGCGGCTGGTGAGAGTACGCTCGTCGAACTCTCTACTGATGGGCAGAAGTCAGTGAATACACTCATCCATGACGTCCAGGTGGATCCGTTGACGGGTCGTTTCACGCATATCGATTTCTACCAGGTGAACATGAATGAGGAAATCGAGACCGATGTCGCGCTCGAATTCACCGGTGAGTCTCCAGCGGTGAAGGCACTCGGTGGTGTGCTCATCCGCAACCTCGACGAGGTGAAGGTGAAGTGTCTCCCGAAAAATTTGCCCCACTCATTTGTTATCGATCTTGCCCAGCTCGTGGACTTTGACAGTCAGGTGAAAGTCTCCGATATCGTCCTGCCCGCGGGCGTGGAGATGCTCGACACTCTCGATGCGATTGTCGCGACGGTCATGCGGCCACGCACCGATGCTGAGATGTCGTCCCTCGAAGAAAAAGTCGAGATGGATGTGACCAAGGTGGAGGGTGTCGTGAAGGAAACACCTGAAGGCGCCGCTCCAGCCGAAGGTGGTAAGCCAGATGCCAAGAAAGAGGAAAAGAAATAACCTCTCCCTTCTCAATCTAGCAAAGAAGAGGCCCGCTCGGGGCTCTTTCTTTATTCATTGACAAACCGCTTGAGAAATGTAACTATCAGGCGGCCCATTTCACTCAGAGGAGGAAAGTCATGGGAATAATCGGTAGGACCCTTGTCAAGGGGGTAGTCGCGCTGTCAACGGGCATCTGCATCGTGATGGTTTCGGTCATGGTTGGCTACGTGGTCTATGACCACAACATGGCGGCCGGGGAAGTGAGCCAGTGGGCGGAACTCCAGGCTTTGTCCATGGGGACAGCCGCCTATCTCGGCATCATCTGGGGGATCCTGTGGGTCAGCGAGGAGACGAAGTCCATACTACACCTGGTACTGACCTTCATTTTTCTACCACTGGTCATCATCGTTGTCACCGCGTTCTTCGCAGTGCCGATCGGCCTCAGTCTCTTCATCCTTGCCATTATCGCGGCACTCGCGGTCTACAAAGTAGTATTCCACGAGGCAGTACAGCAACGGACAGCCTGAAAAATTTGCGCCACGCGCATTAGCCGACAGCTCCCCACTGTCGGCCTTCTTCTTTGCTTGGATTGACAGGACGACTCGCTCGCGCTAGGGTGGGGGGAAAATAAAACGGTCTCTATGAGAAGTGGCTTGGAGTATAGGCTTCCGCCGAGAGCGTTCGGGTGATACCCTCCTATCGCCCGTCCCTTGCGAAGTCAGGCCTGTGCAAACAGACTTTTCTTCGGCTGTCGGCGGAATCCTGTTCTTCAAAGACACTATTAAACCGGCCATCGGCCGGCTTTTTTTGTCCACTCTTATTTCTATCGAATCAAGTCGCGAGGCGGGATCGGAGCACTTTCTCCATCTCGGTGAACAGCGCCTCGAGTTTTGTATATTCTTCGTCCGAGAGATGTCCGAGCACATAGTCGTGGCTCGGGATGCCCGCTCGCACCGATACGCCTGGCTCTCGGAGCGTTTCGGGCGGGCAGATTCTGACGACCTCAGCCGGTCGACCGATACCGAGTCGGAGGCGGCAGAAATCTTGGGTGCCGAGCACATCGATGATATCTTGGACGCCATTGTGTCCGGCGGAGCGGGAGGACTCGGTCGTCCGCAACACGCCGGGCGCGAGATCGAGGTCGTCGTGGATGACGATGAGTGAGTGCGGATCAAGCTTGTAATATTCGAGAATGGCGCGGACCGCTCGACCAGATTCATTCATGAAGGTGGTGGGCTTGGCGAGGATGACTTTCTCTCCGTCGAACAGACCGGAAGAAATCTCGGCCGAAAACTTTGCCTCTGGCCGAAAGGGTGGCATGTCGAAACTTCGCCGGAGTGAGTCGAGGGCGAGGAAACCGATATTGTGCCGAGTCCGGTCGTATTTCGGACCGGGATTACCGAGGCCGATGATGAGAGTGGTCATAGTCTGAGCATCTAGTGAGCGAGCGGGTTTTTCTGCGGCGCGAGCGGTTCCTGGAAGTCCAGGTCACTGATGGACGTATCAGTCCGGTCGAGCGTGGGCAGGGTGAGTGTGTCCGTTCTGAGATAGAGGAGTACGAGATCCGTGTCCTCCGAAGCAGTCTGATCACCTGGGGGCAGCGTCCCGGGAGTGAATCCGTAGCGAGCGATGAGGCCGTCGAGCGTGTACGGTGTCCTGAGACCGCTGACATCCTGTATCATAGCTGTTCCCTCGCGCGTATCCAAACGATTGTCGCTTTGAAGTTTGACCGATCGTGCGGGGAAGGTGTCGCGGATGTCGGCGGCGAGCGCCTCGGCGCCAGAGCGGTAGCGCGGAGTCGTGAGGATGAGGATCCGGGCCGCTTCTCCCTCTATCGCTGTGCGTCGTCGTTCCCGCTCTCGTTCATCGAAGAGGTGGCGGCTCACGTCACGAATTTCGTCCCAGGTACCGCTCCGCGGGACGAGGATGAAAGCGCGGACACCATCGGCCTCGATGTGCGAAACGCGTAAGAGACTTTCTTTCTTCCAGGCATCGACGACGACGGTGGAGATGTTTTGCGTATCGAAGTGCTGAGCGAGTCCGATGAAACGTCCGATCGCTTCGGGCGGGACATCGGTGGTGATGCTGTCGCCCAAGCTTTCGAGGAAGCTGGAGAGCGTGAATGGGTTGAGGAATGTCGGAAGAGACCAGGCACGTTCGCGGACTGCCTGGATAATCGCCTGTTGCCGTTTTGTCCGGCCGAAGTCGCCTTCGGGATCATCATGACGCTCACGTGCATACTTCAGAGCGGTTTTTCCATCGAGTTTTTGCCACCCTTTCTTCAACTCGAAAGTTTCATAGCTGTAGTTTTTCCCGGGGTAGCGCGAGTCGGAAATGTCACGCGTTACGTCGACTCGGATGCCGCCGAGCGCGTCAATCATCCGTTCGAAGCCGTCGAAGTCGATCATCGCAGTGTAGTGGATCGGCAGACCCGTCATCTCGGCGACGCTCCCGCGGAGGACGTCCATCCCGATGCCTTCGTTCAGCCCGATCTGATAGAGAGAATTCAGTTTCGTGGAGAGTCCGGTACCCGGAATCGGCGCGAACAAGTCACGGGGAAGCGAGAGGAGGCCAACCCGTTTCTCTTTCATATCGAGCGAGAGGAGCATGACAGTATCCGTCAGGTTGCGGCCGGGGTATTTCTCACCGGCCCGGCCGAGGAGGAGGATGTTCACTCGCCCCTCTGATTCGCCCGCCAGGGTCTGGCCGGTACCGAGGAGCGAATCGCCCATGATGCGGATGCCCTGAAAGAAGGAAAGTTCGCGATTTTCGAAGTGGAGCGATCGCGTGAAACGAGTGCCGATAACGAGCGAGATGCCCGCGAGGAGGAGACAAACGGCGATCACCAAGCCCGTCAGCCGGAGAAAGCGTCGTCGGCTCGAAACACGAGGCCGGACTGGGGCAGCAAGCACCGTCTTGCCGAGAGAAAAATTCTCAGGGTGGTGAGCGGCCGGGTCAGTGTTTCGGTGATAGTGATTCATTGCTTTATGTAAGCCATCCCTCGCTCTTGAAATCAGGCGTAAATGGTGGTACAATGGGGTTGTTTTCTTGTCGTTTCGAGCGGTCTTTTTCCGTTTTGGTTACTCCATTTCACTTCCGGTGCGGCTGTTCCGACAGCTCCTGATCACATAGCTCCCGACACAGGTATCGTATGGCAGAAAATACACCTATCACTATCACACCGACCCCGGAGCGTCCGGATGAGGAGTATCTCTCGACAGGAGCGCTGCTGCTTGAAATGGTGAAGATCCTCGTTCTGGCCGCGGTAGTCATTATACCGATTCGGGCTTTTTTGTTCCAACCGTTCTTTGTTCAGGGATCGTCGATGGAGCCGAATTTTGACGATGGCGAATATCTCATTATCAGCGAATTCGGCTACAAACATACGCGGATACCAGGGGTGAATGTCGAGACGAATCCCTTTCGTGAGCTCACCCGTCAGGAACCACTCGTGTTCCGCTTTCCGCGGGACCCGTCTCAGTTTTTCATCAAGCGCGTCATCGGACTGCCGGGAGAAACGGTTGAGATCAAGCGGGGGAAGGTGTACATCTTCAACACGGTGCATCCAGACGGGTATGCTCTCGACGAATCCGCCTATCTCGATCCGGCTGTGAAAACTTCAGATCTGGGCCCGACCAAGGTGGCTGATGACGAATACTTTGTCATGGGTGACAATCGGGCGTTCAGTTATGATTCCCGGGTGTTCGGCCCGATAAAGAAGAACGCGGTTATCGGACGGGTGCTCCTCCGGGCTTGGCCGGTTTCTGATCTGACGCTCTATTGATCCACACTGTTGTCCCGTGAATCTCATTTTTAATGCCGCGCATATGGCTAAAGCGATGAAGAAGAAAGAAACGAAGAAAGCGCCCGTGACGAAGAAGTCATTGGCCCAAGCTCGCCACACGGCCAGTGTCCGGAAAAGCGTCTCGCCGGTTGTTGTTTCCGAACCGGTAAAAAAGCCGGCGCCGACGAATCCGCAAGAAGAGATTCTCCTGCAGGCCCTGCGAGGGATGCGAGATATCTTGCCGGATGAGCAGCCGTATTGGGAGCGTGTGCGGCGCATTCTCTCGCATGCCCAGCTGGAATACGGCTATCGTCGCATCGATTTACCGATGGTCGAGTTCGCCCACCTGTATCTGCGCACCCTCGGCGAAGGGACGGATATCATCGACAAGGAAATGTATGTGTTCAATACGCGCGGTGGGGATCGGGTGGCGCTGCGTCCCGAGATGACGGCGGGTTTGTGTCGGGCGTATATCGAGCATGGGATGAGCGTCTTGCCGAAGCCGATAAAGCTGTTTTCAATGGGCTCGCTGTTCCGATACGATCGTCCGCAGGAGGGACGGTACCGCGAGCACACCCAGGCGAATTTCGATGTGTTCGGGGAAGAGGATCCGATTCTCGATGCCCAAGTTATCCAGCTCGCCTTCCGGGTGGTCCGGGATCTCGGACTGAAGAACATCGAATTCCAAGTGAACTCGATCGGCACGCCCGAATCGCGCCGCGACTATGAGAAGGTCCTCGTTCGTTATCTGGAGAGCCAGAAGCATCGGCTCTGCCAGAACTGCAAAGAGCGGCTCGCGACGAATCCGATGCGCATCCTCGACTGCAAAGAAGAAAAGTGCATCCAGATCACGACACACGCTCCGCAATCGCTCGACTATCTCGATCAGGAATCCCGCGATCATTTCAAACGTCTCCTCGAATACCTCGATGAGCTCGAGCTCCCATACGTCATCAATACGCGTCTCGTCCGTGGTCTCGATTATTATACCCGGACCGTTTTCGAGATCCGTTCGACGGATAAGGAAGGACGGACCTATTCACTCGGCGGTGGCGGCCGCTACGATCGTCTCGTTCAGGCACTCGGCGGCGAGACGACCCCGGCCATCGGCTTCGGTCTCGGTCTCGACCGGATCATCCTCGAGATGAAACGCACACAGGTGAAACCCTATGTCGAGCCGAAACCCCGTGTCTTCCTCGCTCAGCTCGGCGATATGGCGAAAAAGAAATCACTCCGGCTGTTCTCCGACCTCGAGAAAAACGGTATCCTCATCGCTGAGTCATTCGGTCGCGGGACGCTGAAGTCGCAGCTTCGTGTCGCGCATCGGATCGGTGTTGAAGTGACGATTATCATCGGCCAGAAGGAAGCGCTCGATGGTACAGCGATCGTGAAGGATATGGTGTCCGGGACGCAGGAAACTGTCATGCAAGACAAACTGGTGGATGCGGCCAAGAAGATATTGAGGGCCAACACTGCTCTGATGGGACCGAACGGCATCCCTTTGCCGAAGCCGGATGAGGATGACGAGGAGGAAGAAGAGAAAGAGCGGCTTGAGAAAGAGAAGCGCAAGGCCAAGGAATAGTCCGCTATGAAAACGGTTTTCGAGAAAATCCGCGACCGAGAGATTCCCAAGGAGTTCTTGTACGAGGACGATGAGATCATGGCGTTCCATGACATTCATCCCATTGCTCCCGTGCATGTCCTCATCGTTCCCAAACGAGTGATCGTTTCGATCGCTGAGATGAGTGATGAGGATGTGCCGGTGGTGGGGCGGATGTTCCGAGTGGCGCGGGACCTGGCTCGAGACTTGAAGATTTCGGAAAAAGGGTATAAGCTATTGTTCCGGGTGGGCCAGGACGGCGGACAGGAAATCCCGCATCTCCACCTCCACCTCCTTGGCGGAGCCAGGCTCTCGGGAAATATTCACCCCGTGTAAATAACTAACAACATATAACCAACAACCCACAACAAAGAGCAGTATCAGCTTGAGTTGTTGTCGGTTGCAAGTTGTGGGTTGAACCCAGAGAAAGGAGGTCGCTATGATTTACATCAAACGAAAAGAGAAGGAAACCGCGGAAAGTCTCATCCGGCGTTTTTCACGCCGCGTCCAGCAGTCCGGCGTCTTGAAACGCGTCCGCAAACTGCGCTTCCGCCAGGAAGAGCAGAGCCGTCCGAAGCGCCGCGACGAAGCCCTCTATAAAGTGAAGATTCGCAAAGAAATCGGCCGCTTGAAGAAGCTCGGCAAGTTCGATGAGGATGCCCTTCGCGACATCAAGAAGAAGATCCGTTAGGGCTTTTAGATTTGACGATCCGCTTTGTCGCTCCCTGCGCGCTTCGCTCGGCGTATGCCTCTGATACGTCTTGCTCCGTGCTCGGGAGCTTCGCGCGGCTCATCCAAATCTTTTGAGGCCCCCGTAACACACATACCTATGTCTCTCATCACACAGATCAGCGATGAACTGAAGGTGGCCATGAAGGCCGGAGAAACGCTGAAGCGCGATACCTTGCGTTTCCTTCAGAGCGCGGTGAAGAATGCTGCGATCGAAGCGCGTAAACCGGTCGCCGAGCTCACGGACAGCGAAGTCCAGGACGTCGTGAAGCGGCTCGTGAAACAGCGCAAAGACAGTATCGAGCAGTACCGCGCTGCCGGTCGCGAGGATCTCGTCGAGAAAGAAGCGGCCGAATTCGCCTTGATCGAAGTCTATCTGCCGGAACAGCTTTCTCGTGAAGCCGTGGCCCAGATCGTTGACCGTGTCCTCGTCTCCATGCCGGGAGTCACGGCCAAGGATATGGGTCGCGTCATGGGAGCCGTGATGAAAGAAACGGCCGGCCAGGCGGATGGCACGCTCGTTCGAGAACTCGTCATGGCTAAACTTCACTAGGTTATGCGGATTCGGATGACTATTCGAGGAGAGGAAGCCCTACACGGGCTTTCTCTTTTCTTTCTCCGGCGCGTGATCCGCGAGACGCTCAGTCGATCGTTCCCGCGCATCTTTGGGACGGATCGCACGGTCGTGCTCGATGTGGCCTGTGTGACGGACGCCGAAATCACCAAACTGAATAGTGACTACCGGAAGAAGGCGAAGCCGACGGATATTCTTTCTTTTGGTCATTTCGAAGGTCGTTCAGACCTCAGCACCGTTCCAGCCGTCGGGACGATCGACCTCGGACAGATTGTTCTCTCGCCGGAGTTCATCGCTCGTTCGGCTGCCGAGGATGGTGTATCATGGAGACGCGAGTTCACGTATGTGTTTTCCCATGGTGTCCTCCACTTGGTCGGTTTCGATCATGAGGAGCGGATGTTCGCTATCCAGGATACCGTGACGGGTATACTCGCCCCCGTCGGCAGCGAGAAAACAAAACAATCATGATGAGCCTGCATAAATTTTTCCGGAGTTTCCGCCATGCCCTGAGGGGCATTGCCTATGCGGTCCGGGAAGAGCGTAATTTCCATTTCGAGCTCGCGGTTGCCATCGCGGTCGTTTTTTTTGCCTGGTATTTTCCGCTGACAACGGATGAACGTACTACGCTGACTCTCGCTATCGTCCTCGTCTTATCGCTCGAACTCGTGAACACTTCCTTCGAACGGATGCTCGATATGACGAAACCACGTGTCCACCCTTATGTTCGAGTGATCAAGGATCTCGTGGCTGGATCAGTGCTCATTAGCGCTATCGGGGCGGCGATAATCGGGGCGCTCATCTTTCCTCGGTATATCATGTAGCCCCAGGAGGTGGCAGGCAGGTTTCTCTTGCGGTATAATGAGGCGCATGAGCGGCATCCTTCGCTCTCCTCTTTTGTACTGCTTCATACGTATGGCCAAATCACATTACACTGTCGGTCTCGATATCGGCTCGGCCAGTATCCGCGCCGTCATTGCAGAAGTACCGCCAGACGACGGACCGTTGAAAGTCGTCGGGGTCGGGACGGTTCCGTCCGTCGGCATTCGACGTGGTTTGGTCGTGCAACCCGAAGAAGTCGCCAAGTCTATCAATTCCGCGCTGGAAGCTGCTGAGCGTATGGCCGGAGCGGCCGTCGACAGCGTCGCCTGTTCGGTCTCGGGATCGGACCTCTTTGCTCAGTCCGCCATCGGTGTCATCGCCGTGGGCAAGGCGGATGGTGATGTGACCGAGGAAGACCTCGCTCGGATCGTCGAGGAGACGCAGGCTCGCACTATCCTCAGCCCCAACAAAGAAATCCTCCATGTCGTCCCGCAGCACTATCGTCTCGATGATCAGGGAGGGATCAAGGACCCAGTGGGCCTGAAGGGCGTTCGACTCGAGCTCTCGTCGCTCGTCATCGGAACGGGGAGCAATCATCTGAAGAACCTGGTCCGCAGTCTCGAGCTGGCGGGTATTTCCGCGCACCACTTCATCGCGGAGCCGCTCGCTTCCGCCGAAGCCATCCTCTCCGCCAAACAAAAGGAACTCGGTGTGGTCTTAGTGAATATCGGAGCGAACACGACGTCCCTCGCTGTCTTCGAAGACGGGGACTTGCTCCACCTCGCCGTGTTGCCGGTCGGTGGCAGCCATATCACCAATGACATCGCGATCGGTCTCCGGATCTCGATCGATGTCGCGGAAGCGGTGAAGCTCCAGTATGGCCATGCGATTCCGAGCGAGGTCGGCAAAAAGGAAGCGATCGACCTCTCGGAATTCGATTCTCAGGAGACGGACGAAGTGTCGCGGCATCATGTCGCCGAGATCATCGAGGCGCGGCTCGAAGAAATTTTCCATTACGTGAACCTTGAGTTGAAAAATATCAATCGTGAGGCACTGCTCCCGGCGGGCGTCATCCTCACGGGCGGCGGGGTCCTCGTGCCGGGTGCCGTGGAGTTGGCGAAGCAGCAGCTCCGTCTCCCGGCACAGATCGGCTACCCGAAGCCGCTGGGCGGCATCCTCGATCATGTCGATGGTCCGGCCTCAGCGACCGTCGTCGGATTGCTCCTCCTCTCGCTCGACGAAGGCAGCGCGAACGATCGATTTTCATTTGGCGGCGCCTCACAATTCCTGAATCGGTTGCCGGGTGATTGGGGAGGGCTTGCGGGCAAGGCCAAGGGTATATTCCGTCGCTTCCTGCCCTAAGCGAGTCGCAGGGGTGACGAGACTGATTGGGTGCCGCTCGATTCGCGAGAGAGCCGAGAAACCGCTTCCTCAGGCTGTTCTATCACTGGAAAACAGCTTTTTTCACGGGGTTGACACTGAGTCGAAGCGCGTGATAGAGTGGTTCATCAAGCGGAGCTGTCCGGGGTGCGGTCAACGTACCGGGGCGGTCGGCTGGATGCTCATAATTTGACGATTGCTAGACTACAGAGCCCGTATGGCCGAGATCAAACCCGATATTGAGACATTCGCCAAAATCAAAGTCGTGGGTGTCGGCGGTTCGGGAGGCAATGCGATTTCGCGCATGATCGATGCCAAGATCAAAGGCGTCGAGTTCGTCGCAATCAATACGGATGCTCAGGCACTCCATCATTCCAAGGCGCAAGAAAAGATTCACATCGGTAAGAACCTGACCAAGGGTCTCGGTGCCGGGATGAACCCCGAGATTGGTCGTCAAGCGGCCGAAGAAAATCGTGATGAGATTCAGGAAGTCTTGAAGGGTGCGGACATGGTGTTCGTCACGTGCGGTCTCGGTGGCGGGACGGGTTCGGGTGCCGCGCCGATCGTCGCGGAAACGGCCAAAGAACTCGGGGCTCTGACCGTCGGGGTCGTCACGCGCCCGTTCGCTTTCGAAGGGTCGCAGCGTCGTGCCATCTCTGAAGAAGCCTTGAACAATCTGAAGGACCGCGTCGACACCCTCATCACTATCCCGAACGACAAGCTCCTCTCCATCATCGACCGCAAGACCACTCTCATTTCCGCCTTCCGCATTGTCGACGATGTACTCCGTCAGGGTGTGCAGGGCATCTCGGACCTCATCACTCGCCCGGGTATCGTGAACGTCGACTTCGCCGATGTCCGTGCCATCATGCAGGACTCTGGTAGCGCTCTCATGGGTATCGGCATCGCCAGCGGCGAGAATCGTGCCGTCGAGGCTGCTCGGGCAGCGATCAGTAGCCCGCTCCTCGAACTCTCGATCGATGGGGCCAAGGGCGTCCTCTTCAATATCTCGGGCTCGACGGATGTCGGCATGCTCGAAATCAACGAAGCCGCCAATATCATCACCGAAAATATTGATCCGAATGCCAAGGTTATCTTCGGCGCGGTGGTGGACGATCAGATCCGGAAGGGTGACATCCAGATCACCGTCGTGGCCACCGGCTTTGACTCGGGCAAGATCCAAGAGATGCCGATCGGTCTCGTCCAGCGTGTGAAGCCGAGCCCGACTATCGGTCAAATGACCCAGTCACAGCATCAGACTCCGACTCAGAATTACAACCAGAGCTATCGCCGCGAAGAACCGGTGAATGAGTCGACCGATGAACCGGAAGAACTCCGCACCTTTACCTCTCGCGCCATCGAGCCGACACCCCTCATCATCGAAGAAAAGATCCAACCGAAGAGTTTCGGCCTCCGGCAGGAATCCAAAGACATCGTCGACGAAGGCGAAGACCTCGAAATCCCGGCCTTCATCCGCCGCAAGATGAAGAAATAATGGTCAAAGCGCTCCGAGAGGGGCGCTTTGACACCCCTTAATACTAAGAACTCTAGTCTTGAAACACTTCACGGTTGAAGACATCGATCTTAGAAGGTACAGACCAGAAATCGAGCTTCAGGTTGTTGGTGGTTCTCGTCCTCGGCTTACCCTGATACATCGAAAGCAAAAAACAAAATACATATTTAAAACATATACCCATGACTCGAGAGAGGTGTGGGCAGAAAGCCTAGCAAGTCACCTGGGGCCTATTTTCGGTATTGATGTTCAGCGGGTGGTTATTAAATCATCTTCCCCGGAACTTACAAAGGTATTGAGAGGGGCCGTTCCTGATATACCAACTGATTGGAAGCCCATAGGAACATTAGCTAGAAATATATTCCCGCGGGGTCAGGAAATCAATTACGGTGCTAGCATTGTCCAAGAATTATCAAAGCCTTTGCCTTTGGAGGAGATCGAGAGAAGGATTGGCCAGAGGTACTACGCGCCTGAAGACTTGTTACAGAGATTTGCTCAGATGATAGTATTCGATGCTCTCATCGGAAACATGGATCGGCATCATGAAAACTGGGGGATTGTTGAAACGGTAAAGTATAAACAACTAGTGCTGTTTGATAAGAAGCGACTTAAAGAAGGGAGGCAATTTACACCCCTCTACGATCACGGGAGTAGTCTGATGTTTGAGTTGGACGAATCAATAGTCAGACGATATCTAAAAAACGAAAAAGAGTTTATAGACGTCTATGTAAAGGGTAAGCCTTATTCCTTTGTATGCCTGCCCGATGGTAAAAGGGCAAACATATTTCAGGTAATCGAGTATCACACTGGTCACAGGACAGATTGGGGAAAACGGTTTATTAAGGAAATAAAAAATCTTGATGGTGTATCGTTACTAGAAATCGCAAAGGCTATCGCAAAAATGCCGAATACAAAACACATTGATTATACTGAAGATAGAAAAGAACTGTTGCTTCGCTCAATTTTGCTCAGAATAGATTTACTGCGGAGCATGGTATAATGGAACTTCTGAAGCCCATATGAATAGAAAATCTGATAATCATAAGCCGGTAGTGTACAGGCTTATCAATGAAGAGTTAGGTGCCGATTTTGGACGAGTTAGTTTCAATGGGAAGTTTGTATTCGAACTTGCTCCAAATGTTGATTTTGACACCTGGAAGCAAGTTGGTATTATCCCCCTCGATGGGGATAAGCGTAGAGTGGAGGTGGCCAATGACCTATTCTATTTTTTAAACTCTAGGCTACCAAAGCATTTAAGAAATAGTTCTCCAGAAGTTAAGATGGAGTATATCAATAAGACTGGCCTAAGAGTTGCATCTGATAGTTTTAAGCTTGAACGAACCATCTGATTTAAAATGCCCTCTCATAATTTAAGCCCGCGGCGCTACCTCGGGTTTTGGTTTTGCATGGGGTTTGCTAGAGTAGGGGCAGTATGGAACCCAAGCCAATAAGCAGAACATTTGTCTTCGCGGAACTCGTACTCCTTTTCTTGGGTACAGGTTTTTTGTCATATCGGTTGCTCTTGGTCCGAGCGGCGTCTGGCATTGATCCGTGGGTGCTCGAGCTGCAACAGCCGATAGAAAATCGACTGAAATGGGAAAATGGTGGGGGATGGAATCAGTACACGAGTCGCTATCAGAGCGTCGCGTTTCGGTATTCGCTATTCGATGACGAAGTGATAGAGAGCGATAGTGGGATCTCCCTCACTCAATCGAAAAAGCCGAACTCGGTGGTTTCGAATCAGTCCATTACGCTGAAAACGTTCGAAAACAAACACGGACTCAGCCCTTTGCATTGGTGGCTTTCTAGCCAGATGCAACACCAAGACTGGGAGATATTGATGCGGAGTCAGTGGAAACTGGTCGATGCCGATGATGTCCGACCTCAACTCGTAGTGGTCGGACCAGCGCGTTGGGACGACCAGCAGTACGTGTACTCGTATTTTCCCTGCGGACAAAGAATGTGCGAGGTGAGGACACTCGCTCATCGAGACGAGTACGCCGAAACGGTGTATCGCCGTTTGCTCATGACGGCAGAAGGATGGCAATCCGACGCGCTCGGGTTCAATCCGACGGAATGGGACCAACGGTATGAAAATACACTCGCGGGATATGCGCTCCGCTATCCTGGATTTGATGTCGACAAGTCGGTCCGAGCGCCTGAACGCGATCAAGACGATGCAACATCGATAGATCGCGTAGTTCGTTTGCCATCGCAAATTGGGATGACGATCAGTGCGACATTCTGTTCCATCCCCGGGTTGCAGTACGACGACATGGACATTGAAACGTATCTGCAGGAAGTGCCTCGTGCCGGATTCCGAGAACGCTGGAGCATCAAAGTCCCGGGTTCGGACTGGGCCCAGGCCGTGAGAATCGTGGGGCGGGATGCTTTGTCTGGGCTGCACACCTATCAAGACGAACGAGTGACACCGGATGAGGCGGTGTACATTAAGCGCGATGGCCTCTTGCTCATCATCACGCTGGATGGACTTGGTCGGAAGGATTTGTTTGATGCGATCGTGAACGAAATTGAACTCTTGCCATTAGAAAATCTAACCGAGTTGACTGGAGACGGAGCCTGCGGCATGCACCAACAAGATATGAGCGATACGGTCGGTTCATATTGGGTGAATAAGTATGTCGTCATGTATATCCCTCGGGGACAGGATCCGAGCGAGGAGATGAGGCTACCCGGGGTGTATTCGGAAAATTTTGAAAATCTGGACCATGGTTGGGGCCGTCAGACGGAAAACGGATGGATCCTCTGTCGAGGTAAGCGAAACTACATGGAGTACACATCATTTCATATTTCTGATCCTGAAAAGGGGATAGCCGAAAACGATCATGGGAAGTACCAGTGTTCTGAAACTGGATTTGCGGAATGAAATCTTAATCTATGAAAACTGAAAAAAAACAAAAGAAAATTCTTTTCGCTGGACTGATCTGTGCCGAGCGCCTGCAAAGGGCGGTCTGAAAGCCTATTTTTTTATCACTGAAAGCTGGGAGGCATTTGCTATACTACCCAAGTAACTTTTGACAACCTTGGGGTATGCAAAAAATTGTCCCGCACCTTTGGTTTGACAAGGAAGCCAAAGCCGCGGCCGATTTCTACACTGCTGTTTTTCCAGACTCAAAGATCACGCACACGGCGGTCCTCCATGACACGCCGTCAGGGGATTGTGACATCGTCTCCTTCGATGTGTGGGGGTACTCCTTCATGGCGATCAGTGCTGGTCCGCTTTTCAAATTCACCCCCGCGACTTCCTTCATGGTCAATTTCGATCCGTCCCAGGACAAGGAGGCGGCCACTCGGCTCGATGCCGTGTGGGAGAAACTCTCGGAGGACGGCCAGGTGCTCATGCTGTTGGATACATATCCTTTCAGCGAGCACTATGGCTGGATCCAAGACAAGTACGGCTTGTCCTGGCAGCTCATCTTGACCGATCCTGCGGGCGAGGAGCGACCATTCGTCATCCCTTCCTTCATGTTCACGGGAGACAGAACGGGTAAAGCTGATGAGGCGATTGATTTCTATGTGTCGGTGTTCAAGGATTCGAAGCGCGGGATGTCCGCACCGTATCCTAAAGGCGCAGCGCCTGAGCCGGACGCGAAGCTCATGTTCGCCGAGTTCATGTTGGAGGGTCAATGGTTCACGGCCATGGATAGCGGTCATATGCACGAGTTCGATTTCAATGAGGCGGTGTCGCTCGTCGTCCGCTGCGAGGACCAGGCAGAGGTCGACTTTTACTGGGAGAGACTTTCGGCGGTACCAGAAGCAGAGCAGTGCGGCTGGCTCAAGGACAAATACGGCGTTTCCTGGCAAATCGTCCCGAGGGATATGGATGAGTACATGCAGGGGACGCCCGAACAGATTGACCGCGTGACCCAGGCTTTCCTGCCGATGAAGAAATTTGATTTGGCAGCCCTTCGTCGGGCATACGAAGGAGAGTAGTGAATAACCGCCCTCCCATTTTGAGAAACTGGCTTTAGTCACAATTCCGAATAACAGCCACGGTTTTCTGTGGTGAATTGAGTAGAGAGCATGAGCGCAAGACAAGCCGCTAGGAAAAACCTGAAGGACGTGGAGCTCATCATCACTGATTGGAGCGGCGTCATCAGTGATGACCGGAAAATCGTGTACGAGTCTAGCATGAGGCTGCTTCAGAAATATGGTGGATCGCCTTGGCCTTTTGAGAAGTGGCTAGAGGCTTCACAGCTCACCTGTGCGGCTTTTCTTGAATCAGTTGGTCTTCGGCTCGATCCAGCTGTAGTGGCTGAAGAGTACCCCGCTCTACTTACGACACTTCGAAAAGAAGGACTGCATCCCACCGTGTATCCCGATGCGCACATGTTTGTTCGGGGTATTGGTGAACGGGAGATAGTAGTGGTGAGTAGTCACCCCGAGCAGCACCTCTCTGCAGAGGCCGACGAGTATGGTCTCACTGACTGCATCGCTCATTTCATCGGGAACGTCACTAACAAGGCAGAGGAAATCATTCGGGTACTCGAAAGGTTTCCTTCTCGGCAAGCGTTGTATATGGGGGATACGGTCTATGACATCCAGGCAGCGAAACGGGCAGGGGTGATTTCAGTGGGGATGGCTACGGGTTACCACACGAGGGACCGTTTGATCCGAGAGACTCCAGACCACGTTTTCGACTCTCTGACCGAGCTTCTTGCTGAACTGTGAACAGGTTGGGCTTGCGAAGGGCCATTACCCAGGAGTGCGATTCAGGCCTTTTCTTTTCCCTTGGATTTGCTAGAGTGGGGGACACGCTTTGGTCTCGTATCTCTCTACTCCCTACCAGTTACCAGCTACAAGCTAATAGCTAACCCCTGGGTTCATATGCGCTGTCCATTTTGTAATCACCCAGAGTCCAAAGTGACCGACTCACGCGAGACGCTCGAGGGCCGGGTCATCCGCCGCCGTCGCGAGTGCCTGTCATGCCAGGCACGGTTTTCGACCTATGAACAGGCCGAGCTCTTCCGTGTCTCGGTGTTGAAGAAAGACGGGACACATCAGCCCTACACGCGGAAGAAGATCGAGATGGGACTGCGAAAGGCCTTTGAGAAACGACCGTTTGCCGAGGACCGACTGGAGAAATTGCTCGGTGCGATCGAGTATACCATCGCTGAGAAGGCGAAGAAGAATCAGATCGCGAGCCGTGACATCGGCACGATCGTGTTGGACAAGTTGAAGGACGTTGACGAGGTGGCGTACATCCGCTTTGCCAGCGTGTATCAGTCCTTCGGGAGCGCGAGAGGATTCCGGCGGGTTTTGGAAAAATTCGAACAATAATTCAAGGGCGATTTGATTGAACGGTCGGGCCAAAGCGGGGCGCGTCGATACGGATATGTCGCGATGGTTGATGAGCGGAGTACTCGGACTCATGGGTGGTATGGCGCTGTCGGCCTGGACCGGAGCGCAGGCTGTGGTGTTTGGGTTGCTGTTGCTGGTTATGCTGATCATCGTCGGCAGCCTGCTCCCGAATCGGCAGAACATCATGCTGGGGGGAGTGAGTGTCGTGGCGCTGTGGCTGGGGATAGCGTGGTACGCCCATGCGTTTGAGCGCTGGCATACATTGCCAGAGACGGTGGAATATACGGGTCCGGTGGAGATCATCGAGCGCGGCGAAGTGAAAGTGTTTTACCGTCCGCTGACGCTCCGGCCGATCGACGAGACGTGGTCGGGCGGGGATATCCTCTATCGGGCGCCGATCGATATGGCTGGTCAGCCGGGCGGGCGGCTGGATTTTCAGTGTGTTTTGTCACGGCCCAAGAATTTTGAACCAGGCTTCGATTATCGGTTGCTCCTCGCGACGCGCGGCACGGGCTATGTCTGTGAACGGGGAGGGAGTGCCACTGAGCTGCCGGATAGAGACTCGCATCTCCGGACGGCGCTCTATCGGATCCAGTCTGGATTCCGGACGCGGATCACGGCACTCATCCCGGAGCCGGAAGCCGGGCTCCTCGTGGGGCTGCTCATCGGCGGGAACGATACCCTCGCTCCCGAGACAAAGGCCGCATTTGCGCGTGCCGGACTGTCACATATCGTCGCGGTTTCTGGGTACAACATGAGCGTCGTCGCTGAGGGGCTGGTCATCCTCGCACTGGTCTTCGGGCTCTGGCGGCGCTTTGCCGTCGGACTGGCGGTCATCGGTCTCGCGGGGTTTCTGCTGATCATCGATGGATCGGCGGCATCGCTTCGGGCGGCGCTCATGGCTTGGCTCGCGTTTGGTGCCTACTTTGTCGGCCGGCCGGCAGCGTCGTGGAATGGATTGCTCCTCGCCGGCGCATCGATGCTCGTCATCAACCCGCTCCTGATCCGCTTCGATGTCGGTTTCCAGTTGTCCTTTCTAGCAACCCTGGCACTCCTCGTCTTCGCTCGCTCATTCGAAACCTTCGAGTGTTTCCGTCATTGGTACGGCAAACTTGCGGCCTTGTTCCTCACGACCGTCATCATCGAACTCTTCACCTTGCCAGTGATCGGCTCGACGTTCGGCACGGTCTCGCTCATCGCACCCGTAGCAAACGTCATCGTCCTTCCGCTCGTGCCGTTCGCCATGTTCGTCGGTACCGGGATCATCGCGGTGTCGGCTCTCTGGCCAGGTCTCGGCTTTCTCTTCGTTCCGCTCGTGTGGCTGCCACTCACGGCGATCATTCGGACGGCCGAGGAGCTGGCGAGCATCCCGTGGTCGAGTCTCGATCTGTCGCGTGTGGGGCTCGACATCGGGGCAGTCTTTGCGGTACTCTGGTATGCCGGTTTAGGGATCGGGGTTTATCAGCTTGAGAAGCGACGCAAACGTTATGTATTGGGGATGGATCACTAAATCGGCTATTGTCGGATTTCTCGCGGCTCTCGTTTTCATCTTCGGGCTGTGGCTGTACGGTATCCATGTGGATGCGAATGAGACACACATCGTCTTCCTCGCGGTGGGCCAGGGAGATGCCATCCTCATCAGTCAGGGGATGAATCAGATCGTGATCGATGGCGGGCGTGACGGGCGGTTGCTTCTCTCGCGGCTCGGTCGCCATGTGCCGTTCTACGATCGGACTATCGAGGTCCTCATCCCGACACATCCCGATGCGGATCATATCGGCGGACTGTCGGCTCTGCTCGAACGGTATCGGGTGAAGACCGCACTCGACACCGGCGCTCGGACGGACACGAAGTCAGCTTTTCTCTTTTATCGTGACTTGGAACATGAAGGGGCATCACTCATCCCGGCGGTGCGCGGAGCATCGGTCGCGTTACCGCGCGGCGGGAAGCTTACGGTCCTCTATCCGAATACGCCGTTGCCGGAGGATGTGTCCGAGACGAATGAGGGGAGTGTGGTGGCACGCTTCGAGTATGGTGAGACGAGCTTTCTCTTCACGGGGGACCTCCCGGACGAGGAGCAGTTTATCCCGGATCTGGGTCAGGCCGATGTGCTGAAGGTTGCTCATCACGGCTCCCAGTATTCGACGAGTGATGCCTTCCTTTCGCTCATCCAGCCTGCGGAAGCCGTCGTTTCCGTCGGCAAGAACACGTATGGACATCCTTCTTCGGCGGTCTTGGAGCGGCTCCAGGCACACGGAGTCAGCGTCTCACGGACTGATACCGAGGGTGACATTGTGTACCGTTGTCGAGAGCGCCTCTGCCAGCGGATAGAGTAAATCCACACCGCAGAGCAGTTGGTTGTGATGTGCGCGGCGAGTGTGGCATAAAAAGTGGGTCCCGACTTGCGGAAAACAGCCTTTCGTGTTAGAGTCCCAGCGTAATCGTTTTCCCCTAAGAATAGAGAAGGCTTATGGTTGATGCACACCCGAAGAAAGAGCGCACCCTCGTTATCCTGAAACCAGACGCGATTCAACGTTCACTGATCGGAGAGGTTATCCGCCGGATCGAACGGACCGGTTTGAAACTCGTCGCGGTGAAGTTCATGATCGCCAAGGAGGAACAGTGCTGGGAACACTACCAGAAGAATGACGAATGGTACCTGAAGAAAGGGCAGCGCGTGATTGAAGATCGCAAGGCGCATGGCCTGCCGATCGAGGAGGAACCGATGGAATACGGCAAAGACATCATCCGCACCATCGTCGAATATATGACATCAGGACCAGTCCTCGGTCTCGTGGTAGAGGGTCTGGGTGCGGTCGCGATCACGACCAAGCTCGTGGGGAGCACGGAGCCGAGTACCTCGGACGTCGGGACGATCCGGGGGGATTTCACGATCGATACCTACAGCCTGTCCGCGATCGACAATCGCGCGGTCCGGAATCTCATCCATTGTTCCGACAGTCCCGAGGAGGCCGGGCGCGAGATCGCCATCTGGTTCAAGCCCGAGGAACTGATCAACTATCGCCTCGTTCAGGAGCAGATTCTGTACGATGTGAACCTCGACGGCATCCTCGAATAAGTCTTTTCGATAGAGTGGAAAGAGCCTGAAACAAGGCTCTTTTTCGTACCCCCTTGCAAAAAAATCCATGGGGTATAGGATAGCGTATATTTCTCGGTCGGTGACCGGGGGATAGGCGGTAGATGTAGTACTGACAAGATTACGTCTGCCAGGATTGTTCTTTCGAAGGCATGAGCCTTCACAGTTGAGGAGTGTCCCATGACAGATCAGAAAGGAGGCGAGCTGCCCAGCTTGACCTCAGACTCCCAAGCTGCCGACCCTTCCGCTTCATCCACAGATAATCATCGAGCCCGTGTATTTGACTTTGACCTCGATGATACGGTGAACGGAAATCTGGTTGACACACCGAAGCGTGCTCGTAGCCATGGTTTCCGTTTCAGGAGCGGGCTGCCGACTTTAGATCCGGATAAGAAATGACGGAGGATCAACCGTCTTGGTCTCAGGACCACATGGCCCCGTAACACGGTGTCCATGGAAGGAGCCCCCACAAGGGACTCCTTTTCATTTCTGCTCATGTTTGATATCCTCACTCTGTTTCAAATGTGGTTCTCCGAGAGTAATAATTGCGGGCTGTAGTATATCGGCAGTACGCGTGCATGGGGTGCACGTAGGCCGGGTTCGATTCCCGGCAGCCCGACCATTCGGCTTCATCTTCGCTTTCGCTCAGATTGCGCTCATGATCTTCGACTGAGTATGAAGAATGAAGTTTTGAGAAATCTGCTAGGAGTCGAATGTCCTGAGCCTGTCGAAGGAAAAGCTTTCGTGTATCTGCTTCTCTGCCGAGATCAGAGCTACTACTGCGGATCGACATCGAATATGCAAAACCGTTTTGAGGAGCATCAGTCAGGGGAGGCCTCGCAGTGGACGAAAACGCGCCGACCAGTAAGACTCGCTTATTGTGAAATGCTTGACTCTTTGGCGCTTGCGTATCGTCGCGAGAAGCAAATCAAAGGCTGGACAAGAGAAAAGAAGGAAAAACTTGTGCGAGGAGTATGGAACTAGTCCAGTAGATTGGCTGAATAGTCTGATCGTTAAAAGAATACTCCGGCAGCTCAGATATGGTACAATAGAGCTGTAAGTTTTCACTTAGCTTGTCCGTATGGAGACCCCGTATCTGTCGGTGCTTATTCCTGCATATAAAGAAGGGGAGCGCATTGGTCATAATCTGCTGGAGATCGACCGCTATCTGAAAGGGAAGTCGTTCACCTATGAGATTGTCGTCATCGTCGATGGCTCGCCCGATGACACGGCCAAGATTGCCGGGAATTATGCGCTCACTATACCGCATCTCCGCGTCATCAATAATCCCGAGAACCACGGCAAGGGCTTTGTCGTGCGTCAGGCGCTGCTCGAAGGCAAAGGCGAATACCGAGCCTTCCTTGATGCGGACGGATCGACTTCTATCACTCACCTCGATGCCTGTCTGCCGTTCTTCCAAGAAGGGTACGATGTCGTTATCGGTTCGCGAAAGATCGAAGGATCCTTCATCCAGATCCATCAGCCGCGTCACCGTGAAATCATGGGCGAGGGAGGTAATTGGTTGATTCGTATCGTCTTGGGCCTCTGGAATTTCCCGGACACCCAGTGCGGTTTCAAAGTCCTCTCGGCTCTAGCCGCTGAGACGGTGGCGAGTCGGATGGTGGTTGACCGCTTCGGTTTCGATTTCGAACTGATTATCCTCGCCGAGAAACTCGGATTCAAGATCAAGCAGATCCCGGTCCGTTGGATGAATGAGGAAGGATCGACCGTGAGCCTGACGGGCCCGAACGGTTTCATCCAGGTCCTGATCGATCTCTTCAAGACGAAGTGGCGGCTTTTGACGGGCCGATACCGGATCGGTGAGTTCAAACGTCCGGCCTGAACTCCGGACACAGAGAAACAAGAACATCAACATCATGGCCGCCGAAACAGACACTCAAAAAGAAAAAAAAGAACGCTCCGTCTCAGAACTCCGACAAGATATCGTGACCGGAGACTGGGTCATCGTCGCGACGGCTCGGGGCAAACGGCCGGATGATTTCGTTGCGCCGGAGCGAGCCGTAGGTGCGGCCAATCCGGATATCTTCGAAGATCCAGAGGCGAGCGGCCAGGAGGGGGACACGCTCATCTACATGCGGCCGGACGGGGACTGGAGCCTGCGCGTATTTCCCAACAAGTATCCTGCGGTATCACGTTCAAATGGCCGACCCAAGTCACTGGCGGACGGCCCGTACTTCGGTATGTCAGCAGTCGGGTACCATGAAGTGATCGTCACGCGCGATGCTAAACGTTCGATTGCCGCGCTCGAAACCTGGCAGGTAGCCGAACTGCTTGACGCCTACCAGGATCGATACCTTTCGCTGATGAACAAGGCGAGTGTCAACTACATCCAGATCTTTCATAACCACGGCCAGGAAGCGGGCGCATCCGTCCCACATCCACATTCGCAGCTCATGGCCATCCCGGTCGTGGCACCGTATGTCGAATCGATCCTCTCTGGTGCCGAGCGCTTCTACAAGAGTCATCGCCAGCGTGTTTATGGGGTGATGGTCGACTATGAACAAGAGAAGAAGAAACGGCTCGTTTTCGAGAATGATGATTTTGTCGTCTTTGCACCGTATGCGTCCCGCGTCGCCTTCGAACTGTGGGTCGTAGGGAAGCGTCCGAACCCGTACTTTGAGCGGATTACTGACGAAGAGAAGTTTTCTTGTGGTGAGGCGCTTCAGAAAGCACTCCAGTCGATTTATCACGGGCTCGGTGATCCGGCGTACAACTTTTATCTCTACACCGCACCGTGCGACGGCAAGGATTATCCACATTTTCAGTGGCATATCGAGATCGCGCCGCATACCGCGACGTGGGCAGGCTTCGAACTCTCGACAGGGATAGAGATCTCGACGATCGAGCCAGAAAAAGCGGCCGCCTTTCTCCGACAGAAATTGGAGAGCGCCTAGCATATGCTACCCTTTTATGTGATCGGGAACCTGAAGATGCATCTCCTCAACCGTGATGAGGTGAGTGAATATCTGTCGCAGCTTCGTCGGGAGTCAGCGGGCAAGACCTTTGCTCATACGCGGGGAGTGATCGCTCCGCCTGCCATCCATCTCCATGCATTCAGTCATCTCCCGGCCGGGTTCACACTCGCTGCTCAGAACATGGCATGGGAAACGAAAGGGGCCTTCACCGGAGAAATTTCTCCGGTGATGTTGCGCGATGCCGGTGTCGGGCATGTCATCCTCGGTCACAGCGAGCGGCGGGCGTATGCTGGCGAGACGGATGCACTCGTCGCTTGCAAGACCCGGCTCGCTCTGAAAGAAGGGATCATCCCGATCGTCTGTCTCGGCGAGACGGCGGAGGAACGTCAGCGGGATCAGACGATGGCCATCATCGAACGGACGGTTCGGACGGTGTTCGATGGCCTGTCGCCGCTCTTGGCCGAACGCGTGATCATCGCGTATGAGCCGCGCTGGGCGATCGGTACAGGAGAGACACCGACGACAACAGATATCCTTCAGGTGAAGGTATATCTCCGCAAGCTGCTCTCGAGTCTCTATGATCCCGGCCTCGCAGAACGAATCACGGTCATCTACGGCGGATCAGTCAAGGCCGCTGCTCTCGCATCGGTCTCTTGGGAAGCCGAGCTATCCGGTGTCCTCGTCGGCGGGGAGAGTCTGTACCCGCGTGAGCTCGTGAAGATGATGCTCGATGCAGAGAAGCATTTCAGTCAGGGATAACAACGGCCTATGCATATATCAGCCAAGAAAATTCTGACCGAGGCACATACAAGGGGGTATGCTGTCGGTGCGTTCAATACCGTCAACCTCGAAACGACCTGGGCAATCTTGGAGGCGGCAGCTGAGCGGCGCTCGCCCGTCATCATCCAGATGACCGAGAAGACGTTTCAGTATGGCGGGGGGCATGCCATGTACCACTTGGTGAAGAATATCGCAGATTTTTATTTTCCCGATATCCCACTCGCGATCCATCTCGATCACGGGCGCAATTTGGCTGTCGTCCGCGAAGCGCTCGCGATCGGCTTCAAGTCAGTGATGATGGATGCGTCAACGCTGCCGTATGAAGAAAACATGGAGTCGACCGCAGCAATCGTCCGGGAAGCCCATAGCAAGGGGGCAGCCGTCCAGGGCGAGCTCGGCAATGTCCCGTACAAAGGCGAAGTGGCGGATATGGAGCATATGGATTGGGACAAATATATGACGAATCCGGCTCAGGCGGACGCCTATGTTCGGACGACGGGCGTGGATACGCTCGCGGTCGGCATCGGAAATGCGCACGGCTCTTTCCCGGAACGGCCGGAACCGGATTTCGATCGCCTCGCCGCGATCCAGGAGCGCATCAAACTCCCGCTCGTCCTCCACGGTGCGTCGGATTGGGAGGGAGAGAAAGTCGCGCGCGTCATCAGTCTCGGTATCGCTTGCTTCAATGTCGAGACCGCGACGAAGACGGCGTTCATCACGACCTTGCGCGAGACCCTACCGACGAATGAAGCCGTGGATATTCGGAAGATCCTCATGCCCGCCCGGGAAGCATTTCGTGAGGCGGTGAAACAAAAGATGGATCTCTTTGGTTCAACCGGAAAAGCCTAAATACATAAGCATCTCCTATGGAAAAGAAGCGGATTGCCATCAATGGTTTCGGACGGATCGGGCGAGCAGCCTTCAAGATCGCGCTTGAAAAGCCGGAGCTCGTGGTCGTGGCCATCAATGATCTGACAGAAGCGAATATCCTGGCTCACCTCCTCGCGCACGACACAGCCTATGGCCAGTATGCGAAGAGTGTCGTCGCTGGCGACAAGAAGCTCATCGTCGATGGTCAGGAGTACCCGGTCTATGCTGAACCGGATCCATTGAAGCTCCCCTGGAAGGACTTGGCCGTCGATGTCGTCCTCGAATGCACGGGCCGCTTCACAGACAAGGATGCTTCGGCCCAACATATCACGGCGGGGGCGAAACGGGTGGTGCTTTCAGCACCGTCGAAAGGCGATGATGGATCAGTACCGACATTCCTCTTGGGCGTCAATGCGGACCAGTATGCCGGTGAAACCGTCATTTCCAATGCGTCATGTACGACGAATTCGCTCGCCCCGATCGCGAAGGTGATCCATGAACGCTTCGGTATCGAGAAGGCGCTCATGAGTACCATCCATTCTTATACCGCGGATCAGACCCTGCAGGACGGTCCGCACAAGGACTTCCGTCGCGCTCGAGCAGCGGCACAGAATATCGTCCCGACGACGACGGGTGCAGCGATCGCCGTTACGCAGGTCATTCCAGAGCTGAAGGATCGTTTTGACGGACTGTCGTTCCGGGTCCCGACGATCGTGGTTTCACTGACCGATTTCACATTTCTCTTGAAGCAGAAGACGACCGTCGAAGAGATTAATACTGCCTTGACTGAAGCAAGTCGCAATCCGCGCTTCGCCCATGTGCTCGATGTCACAACTGAACCGCTCGTCTCATCTGACTTCATCGGTAATCCGCATTCCGCTATTGTGGATTTGTCGCTCACCAAGGTGATCGATGGCGATCTCGTGAAAGTTGTCGCGTGGTATGATAACGAATGGGGCTACTCGAACCGCCTCGTCGAGATGGCGTCTTTGGCAAAGTAAAAATAAAATCAGTAGGACGATATGTATGACGTCCTTATCAAGAACGGGACTTTGATTGATGGCTCCGGGGAGCCGATGTTTCAGGGTGACCTGGCTATCCAGGAGGATCGGATTGTCGCCATCGGCAATGTGAATGGTGCGGCAGAACGCGTCATCGATGCCACGGGCAAGTATGTTACCCCCGGGTTCATCGACGTGAACAATCATTCGGATACGTATTGGCAACTCCTTGCGTTTCCGGAATTGGAGAGTCTCCTGTACCAAGGAGTGACCACTATTGTTGGAGGAAATTCCGGTTCATCGCTTGCCCCGCTCACACGTGCCGACATCATCCGTTCGATCCAGAAGTGGACCGATGTCAGCCGGGTCAATTTCAATTGGCTGACCCTCGAAGAGTTCCTGATGGCCGTGGAGAAGCGTCGGCCGGCAGTGAACTTCACGACGCTCGTCGGCCACGGGACGCTGCGGCGCGGAGTGATGAAGGACGAGACACGCCCTATTCATGATACCGAAGTGGAAGTCATGGAGCGGCTCTTGAAGCAGGCGCTGCGCGAGGGGGCGATCGGTTTTTCGACAGGGCTCCTCTACACCCATGCGCGCGGGGCGCATATGAATGAGATCCTCCGTCTCGTCGAGCTGCTCCGTGGAGGCAAAGGGGTCTATGCGACGTATGTCCGGGACGAGGGGAAGGGTCTCATCTCGGCGGTGGAGGAAGCGGTGACAGTCGCTCGGAAGTCGAAGGTGCCGCTCCACATCTCCCACCTCAAGGCAGTCGGAGAAGAGAACTGGCCACTCATGGATGAGGCGTTCAGTCTCATCGAGACGGCCGCTCTCGATCAGCTTGATATCAGTTTCGATGTTTACCCTTACACGGCAACCGGATCGGTGCTGTATACTTTTCTCCCGACTTGGATCACGGAAAACGGCGCGCGATTGATGATCGCTCGCCTCCGCGATGGAGCCGTCCGTGACGCGGTGGTTGCTGAGATGAAGCAGAACGGGATCGATTACTCGTCGATGATTCTCGCCGTTACGAATATCGGCAAGATGTTGACTCGTCGCAAAGTGTCCGATATCGCGAACCTGCATGGCAAACCGCCAGAGGAAGTCATCATCGACGTACTCCTCGCAAGTGAAGGCCGTGCGATCGTCTCACTCGAAACACTCTCGGAGAAAAACGTCCAGAAAGCAATCCGGCATCCGTTTTCGATCGTCAGTTCAAACGGTTCAGGCTATAACCTCGGGCATGCCGAAACGGGCGAGCATGTTCATCCGCGAAACTTCGGGACGTTTCCTCGTGTCTTTGCCGAGTACGTCCGGCGACAGCAATCGCTCTCGTGGGAGGAAGCGGTCCACAAGATGACTGGCAAACCGGCCAAAAAATTCAAGTTGACTGGTCGGGGGTTTCTCACCGTGGGCGCCATGGCGGATATCGTTGTCTTCGACCCGGAGACCATCGCTGATCAGGCGACCATGGAGGAACCATACCAGTACGCGACTGGTGTCGAAGCGTTGCTCGTGAATGGGATTTTGACGATTGAGAACGGGGTGTATAATGGCAAGCGACCTGGCCATGTCTACCGCAAACCGCATTCCTGGCTGCCTTGGTAGCTGAATGCTGATTTTTTCCAATGGCTGGCTTCGCTCTCGGCGCTCATTTTCGGAGCACAGTCAGGGTGAATCTACCGGCACTATTTCTGTATGCTGAAACACGACTGGTTCAAGGGGAAACGCATTACGGTTTTCGGTATTGGCCTCAATCGAGGTGCTTTGGGGACGATCAAATTCCTCATCGAGGCAGGGGCCCGCGAGATCATCGCGACCGATATCAAAACGAAAGCGGATCTCGAACCGACACTGCGAGAACTCGCGAAGTACAAGAATATCACCTATGTCCTGGGGCAGCATCGGCCCGAGGATTTCACGCACGCTGATATGGTCGTGAAGAATCCGGTGATTCCTTGGACGAATGAGTACATCAAGCTCGCGCTGACTCATCATGTGCCAGTCGAAATGGACGCGAGCTTGTTCGTCCAGCTGACCAAGCGGCCGATGATCGGTGTCACTGGGACCAAGGGCAAGACGACGACCGCCTCGCTCATCGCTCATATCCTGGAACAGTCGGGGAAGGACATCGTCCGAGCCGGTATCAGTCAGGTCGGTTTCCTGGATGCCTTGGCACGCGTGACGAGTCAGTCGACGATTGTCGCGGAGCTTTCTTCCTGGCGACTTTCCTCATTTACCCCGCATGCCTATTCACCCTCGGTGGCAGTCGTGACCAATATCTACCCTGACCACTTGAATTATTACAAAAAAATGTCGGCCTATGTCGCCGACAAAGAAATCATCTTCCGTCACCAAAAGCCGACGGACACGCTCGTCTTGAATCATGACAATGAAGGTGCCCGATCCTTTGCTGCCAAGGCGAAGAGTCAGGTGGTTTGGTTCTCCGAGCGTGAGCTGACCGAAGGGGAAGGTGTGTTCCTCCGATCGGGCAGTGTGTATGAACGGACGGCCGCCGGTGAACAGGCGCTCTTTCCTTGGCCCGAGATAGCGCTCCTCGGCGGACACAATCGGAGTAATATCCTCGCGGCGATTGCTGTGGCCCGGACACAAAGCATCGCCCCGGCGACTATCGGTGCCGCTCTCGTGACGTTCAAAGGCGTACCGCATCGACTGGAGCAAGTCGGAGAGCACTCCGGGGTGCGTTTTTACAATGACTCGGCGGCGACCATGCCAGAAGCAGCGGTGGCTGGTGTCCGCGCGTTTGATGCCCCGGTGATTCTCATCGCGGGCGGAGCCGACAAGGCCTGCGAATATACAGAACTCGCCCGTGTTTTCGCGACCGAACCGAAGGCTGTCGTATTGCTGCAGGGGACGGCGACCGAGAAGCTCCTACCGCTCATGGAAAAAGCGGCTCAGGCCGCCGGGAAGTCAGGAGTCTTGTTCCCGGTGGTTACGAGCATGGAGGATGCACTTCGTGTCGCCATGGAGGAAGCGCAGTCTGGGGACGTGGTACTGCTTTCACCCGGAGTCGCGAGCTTCGGCCTGTTCCAGAACGAGTTTGATCGGGGGGATCAGTTTCGCTCCGGGGTGAAGCGGCTCTTCGCCACAGGATAATTGACAGTCGCGCCGGTGAGGGGTACGATACCCCCAGAGGGTATATACACTATATGGCTGCAAACTTGGTGACAAAAAAGAAGCGCGGGAGAGTAAAGCCATCATCCGATGCGATTCTCGCGCGCATCGCCCGGATTGAGGGACAGCTACGTGGTATCCGCCGCATGGTCGAAGAGAAGGATGAATGTCTCGATATCATCGCCCAGATTTCGGCGATCCGCGAAGCAGTCGCGATGCTCGGCGTCGAACTACTGAAGGATGATTTTGTTTGTAAGTGGGAGGGGAAGAAGAAAATTGACGAGGCTTACCTGAAGAGCCTGTTCAAGATGCAGTAGTCAGTTGGCGAGTTAACAAGTTGATCGGTTGAAAAGTTTTCTCGCTTGCAACCCGTTAACTTTTTAACTTGTGAATTTCAGAAATCATGTACGACTGTATTATCGTGGGCGGAGGTCCAGGTGGCGTTGCGGCGGGGGTCTATGCAGCGCGGAAGCAGATGAAGACGCTTTTTATCACCGAAAACTTTCTCAGTCAGTCCGTCGTGTCAGCGTCGATCGAAAATTGGATCGGGACGGTGACGATTCCGGGCTGGGAATTCGGTCAGGCGCTCGAGAAGCATTTGCGTGCCCAAGAAGGACTCGAGATAAAAATCGGCGAACGTGCCACGAGCTTGGCTGGGCTTCCAGCTGGCGGCTACCGGATCACAACCGATAAGGGTGACTACGAGACCAAAACCCTCATCATTGCGACTGGTGGTCGGCACCGTCACTTGGATATTCCAGGCGAAGAAAAGTTCAATGGCAAGGGTGTCGTGTACTGTTCGACCTGCGATGCGCCGTTCTTTCGCGCAAAGAAAGTCGCTGTCGTCGGGAGTGGCAATTCCGCCCTGGAAGCCGTCGAGGACCTCTTGCCCTATGCAAATGAGATCGTGCTGGTGGTCCGAGGGAGCGAGTTGAAGGGCGACAAGGTAACGCAAGAAAAAATCCTCGCTTCACCGAAAGTGAGTGTCATCTACAATGGCGTCACGCAAGCGATTCTCGGCGAGGAGAAAGTCACCGGCCTGCGCTATCAGGATAAGGACACAACCGAATCGAAAGACATCACCCTCGACGGTGTCTTCGTCGAAATCGGCATGGTGCCGAACACCGAATTTGCAAAGGGTGTACTCGAGCTCAATGAGCGCGGGGAGATCATCCTCGATACGCGCCGGGCGACGACTTCGAAGCCCGGCATCTTCGCGACCGGGGACGCGACCGATGCACCGTACAAGCAGAACAATATCTCGACTGGCCTCGGTGTCACCGCTGCGCTGGCCGCGTATGACTTCGTGAGAAAGGGGTAGTAAAGACTTTCAACCATTGAAAAATCACGGTTTTCTGCTAGAATAAGGGGAGAAACGATGTACTCTATGAGTCAGAATGCTGCTTTGAATTCATTCGTCAAGTCTCGACCGTACCTTGTGTGGTATGTGAAAGACATCGAACAATTGTCCGAATCATCGATCGTCGAGCATACGTTGAACTATGGAAATTGGAGGGACGTTCAGGAACTCGTAGCGCTTCTCGGTAGGGAGAAAACAGCCGAAATCTATTCTTCCCAGAGAAAAGGGAAGAGAAATAACTACCGACCCACTATTTCTCACTATTTCGATTTGTATTTCTCCCGTCATGCTACATGCTGAAATCCTTTCAGAAGGACAGAGAGCGCTGTTGCCGCTGTTGCGGAAGCTCCATGATAGTTTCGGTTTAGTCGGTGGTACGGCTATCGCGCTCCATATCGGCCATCGCGAATCCGTTGACTTCGACCTGTTCACCACTGAACCGCTTCGCACCGACATGCTCCGAAGTGCCATCGTGTCTTTCGGGAAAAATATCCGTACGCTCGTCGATGAATCAGACGAGTACACGACGCTTGTCGATGGGGTGAAACTCACATTCTTGCGGTATCCTTTCCCGCTCGACTACCCCGTCGAATGGGACGGTATCGCAAGGCTTCCGGATCTTCTCACGCTTTCGGCGATGAAGGCCTACGCGCTTGGACGGCGAGCCAAGTGGAAGGACTATGTCGATCTCTGTTTTGTTATGGAAACAGGGCATTCATTACGCGATATCGCGCAGAGAGCCGAGAGTATCTTCGGCGACGAGTTCAATGAGAAGAATTTCCGTTCGCAACTTTCGTACTTCGACGATGTCGATTATTCTGAGGCGGTCATCTACCGTCCCGGCTTCGAGCGAAGCGATGAGGATATGCGGACGAAACTGACCGAGTTCAGTCTGGGTGAATAGCGACCCGCGCCGTACAAGCAGAACAATATCTCGGCTGGCCTCGGCGTCACCGCTGCGCTGGCGGCGTATGACTTCATCCGCAAAGGCGGCACACACTAGCTGGATAGCGAGTAGATGTGTAGCTCGTAGTAAGAGGCTCTAGATAGCCTCTTTTTCGCGCTCGAATACATTACCCTAGACAGAAACAGGAAAAAGGTGTATAATGGATTGTTCGTTAAAAATCCTGATTTTTGCCAGAGCAGCCAGCGCTTCTTCGTCCTTCGATACCAACATAGGACAGAAAAGAAGACTTTGCTGCTCTGGCAAACTCACGTTGTGAGAGCCTTGAGCACGGTGAAAACCTATCATAGGAGAAAGCACCATGTCTCAAATCGCAGAATTCCACGCCGCCATCCTGCAAAACCTCCCGGATCTCACTTCGCAAGAAATGCAGGAATGGATTGGACCGCGCCGTGCGACCTTACAGGCGGCGTTGGCACGGGTGTTGGCTGGGTACCGCCAAATTGCCCTTGATTACCGCCTCACACTCGAGCAGATGATCGCCCTCGGTTGCTACGACAGGAAGAACAGCGACATTACGGCCGAACGCTTCCCTTTGGTGGGCAGCGGCGTGGCTGAGCTCGAGACGAAGCCATTTCACTTCAACAAGCGTGTCTCGTCGGAGTCAGCAATCCAGCTGATCGCGGCCGCCGACCCGGTACGTCCTTGGCAAGTAGCCAAGATCGAGCACGGGCTCCGCTATGGGGCCGCCTATCCAGAGGAACAGCGCCAGTTCCCGATCGTGATGCTCGGTTCTTCCTGCCAGGTGTACGGCAGTCGCTGCGTGTCAGTTCTCTGCACGGATGTCTCCGAGCGGGACCTGGACCTCGACTTCTGGGACGGTGAGTGGTTTGCCCGCTGCCGTTTCCTGGCCGTTCGCCCGGTGCTCTGAACCTGGAGCCTTTGGGACAGCACTCTGTTCCTTTGGCCCTTCCCGCCGTATGCATGCATACGGCGGTCTTCTTTTTTCTGATACAGTAGAGATGACAAATGAAAAATCCATGGTTACGGCTGTGGGTAATTTGTCCGCATGCTGCAGAGTGAGAGTCGGGACGGCTACGGCTTTCTCGAGTGCGCTCGGCGGAATGTTCTCAAAAACAGAGACAAGTTGGTGTGAGGTGCTCGGTAACAGATAAGGTTACGAATACGATACAGCCCTGAGAATTTTCCTCTGCTTTTCGGTGGGTGTATGGATCAAGGGGCGGTGGTACGGATGGTACCCTACACATTTCTTCCTGCCAGATGAACGGCAATCGCTACGTGTCAGTTCTCAACACGAATGACTCCAAGCGGAACCTGAACCTCAACAACTGGGACGATGAGTGGAATGCCCACTGCCGTTTCCTGGCCGTTCGCTACTCTTCCTGTTTCTCCTGGTATGTGTGACCAGGAGTTTTGTTTATGAGTTGGCGCCTCCATCCGCCGAGCATCCGACCAATCTCCCCAAGTTGTTCGGCGAGGTAAGCGTACTTGCCATTATCGAGCGCTCGGGTATCCCAAGCGAGCTGTAATAGGAGTTTCAAAAGGTCAACCCGCGAGATGGCCCTGTTGATGAGGAGTTGCTTTTCGGTTGTTTGTGAGTAGCTCGCCAGGAAACAATACTCGATAGTGAGGAGAAATATATCATCAATCTTCGATCCTATGGTGAAGCGCCGGGCTTTCGGAAAGTGGACGAGATATTCCTGCCAAATACCGTACGCGTCTTTGAGCTTGAGTACTACGGGGATGAGCTTTGGTTGCAGAAGGTTCGGGGGGGGGGTATTCTGTGAGGGCATACAATGAAAAAACTCCATAACGCTTATCAGAATATCATCTCTGTCGAAAATTTGCTCGATGCGTGGCGAGAATTTGTGAGGGGGAAGAAAAAGAAGTGCGATGTGCAGGCGTTTCAGTATGCGCTCACTGATAATATTCTTGCACTTCATGCTGATTTGAAAAGCAAGGCCTATGTCCATGGTGGTTACGAGGCCTTTAAGGTCTCTGATCCGAAACCCCGCCATATTCACAAAGCCTCCGTCCGCGACCGGATCCTCCATCACGCCTTGTATCGTGTCCTCTATCCGTACTTCGACCGGGCCTTCATCGCTGACTCGTACTCTTGTCGGATTGGGAAGGGAGTACACCGATCCCTCAATCGTTTTCGATCATTTGGCCGGAAAGTATCGAACAATCACACTCGAACGGTCTGGATACTCAAGTGTGATGTCAGAAAGTGCTTTGCTTCGGTCGATCAGGACGTTCTCATGAACATCCTCAAAAAACACATTGCTGATCCGGATACACTCTGGCTGCTGGAAAGAGTCATTACTAGCTTTGATTCAGGAACACCTGGCCGAGGGCTTCCTCTTGGCAATTTGACTTCGCAACTCCTCATCAATATCTATCTGAATGAGCTCGACCAGTTTGTGAAACAGCAACTGAAAGCGAAGTACTATATCCGGTATGCAGATGATTTCGTCGTTTTTTCCAAAAATAAAGACGAGTTGAAAAATATACTCATTCTGATGGATGTGTTTCTCAGACTCAATCTCTGCTTCGAACTTCATCCGGACAAAGTGTTCATCAAAACCATCGCAAGCGGTGTGGACTTCCTCGGCTGGGTGCATTTCCCTGATCACCGTGTCTTGCGGACGACGACCAAGCGAAGGATGTTTCGGAGATTGAGTGAGAAGAATATCGAGTCGTATCTCGGATTGCTTTCGCATGGGAATGGGTTGAGGTACGAGATAGAGAGAATAGCTTTGACAGAGGGGGTAAAACCTGCTATACTGGGAGAGTAAAAGAAGTAAGAAACGGGTGAAAGCCCCGTTTTCTTTTTTTACATCGTTCTTGTGCCAAAATAAAATAAACACAAAAAGAAAAGCGCGAAAACGCTTTCAACCAATTTTGGAACAGGTGTCCCTGTCCCACGCGGCAGCACTAATAGAGGCCTGCCGCCCACATCAATGATTCCGCTCTCGGCTCCGGCTGATGGGCGGATTATCATTTCTGGCCCAGAAAATAGGCCTTTTCCCGCCTTGAAAGAAGCCCTCGTTCGAGCTATACTCGGGGTTATGGAAGTCTTTCGTATCCAAGGTGGAAAGCGGCTTGCCGGAGCTATTCCCGTCTATGGTTTGAAGAACGCAGCGACGCCGATCATCGCGGCGACGCTCTTGTCTCGTGAGCGTTCGGTGCTCGAGAATATGCCGCGGATCGAGGATGTGTTCCGCATGCTCGAAATCGTCGAGAGCCTGGGAGCGACGGTCGAGTGGCGAGGTGAGCGCACGGTCGCCATCACGCCCGCTGAGATTGACCCGGCGCGCGCTGACCAGGACAAGGTGAAGCGGCTCCGTTCGTCGATCTTGCTCCTCGGGTCGCTGTCGGCGCGCTTTGATCGATTTGAACTGCGACAACCGGGTGGCTGTGTCATCGGGGCGCGGCCGGTGGATACGCATGTCGATGCTTTGGCCAAGCTCGGTGTCGTCATCACGACAACCGAAAAGGGGTATGCGGTTGATGCGAGCGAACGTTGTCCTGGGAAGGTTGTCCTGAGAGAGATGTCGGTCACCGCGACCGAGAACGCGATGATGCTCGCAGCCCTCATTCCAGGACAAACGGTTATCAAGATCGCGGCGTGTGAGCCGCATGTTGTCGACCTCGGACACTTCTTGGAGAAGATGGGTGCTCGAATTACTGGCCTCGGGACACATACGATCACGATCATGGGGAAATCTGAACTCAGTGGTGCGACCCATGCCATCATACCGGATCACAATGAAGCCGCGACCTTCCTCGCTCTGGGTGCGGCAACAGGGAGTGAGATCACCGTCGAGCACGCACGCGAAGATGATCTCGATATCGTTTTGGAAAAGTTGAAAGAATTCGGTGCAAGTTTCACGATCACTCCAGATGCTATCACCATTCATCCAGCACAGCCGCTTCGGGCCGTAACGAAAATTGATACGCGGCCATACCCGGGCATCCCGACGGATATCCAGGCACCGCTGGCCGTATTGGCGACGCAAGCTGAGGGGGAGACGCTCATTTTTGATACGATGTTCGAAGGCCGCTTTAATTATGTAGCGGAGCTCGAAAAAATGGGGGCAAAGCTGACGGTGCTCAATCCCCATCAGGTACTCGTTCATGGGCCAATCGCTCTCAAGGGTACGGTGATCAAGAGCTACGACCTGCGGGCCGGGGCATCGCTCATCATCGCGGCGCTCGCGGCGTCAGGCGAGACGATTATCGAGGATATCTATCAAGTCGATCGTGGCTATGAAGCGATCGAAGAACGCCTCTCGGCAATCGGTGCGAGTATCATCCGCGAGACGAGATAACCACGATACTGTATGCAGTGGCTGATTCGGAAAATCGGTATCGATTTGGGGACGGCGAATACGCTCGTGTTTGTGCCGGGCGAGGGGGTCGTCATCAATGAACCCTCGGTCGTCGCTATTTCCCTTTTTGAGAACAAAGTCCTCGCTGTCGGCAATGAAGCCAAAGAGATGCTCGGACGCACGCCGGATACGATTGTCGCCAGTCAGCCGCTCCGGGATGGAGCGATCGCTGATTATCGAGTGACTGAGGCGATGCTCAAGTACTTCATCAACCGGGTGATGGGCCGAGTGCGTTTCATCCGTCCCGAGGTTGTGCTTTCAGTCCCGGCGGGCATCACTTCGACTGAGCGGCGTGCGGTCGTCGATGCGGCGATGAAGGCGGGAGCCAAAGCGGCCTATGTCGTGAAAGAGCCTGTCCTCGCGGCGATCGGCGCAGGCATCCCAATTCACACCGCGCAGGGAAACATGATCATCAATATCGGCGGCGGGACGTCCGAGATCGCCATCATCTCGCTCGGGGGTATCGTCGCCTCGCACAGCGCTCGGGTCGGCGGGAACAAGATCGACCAAGCCATCAGCGACTATATCAAGCGCAAGTACAGTCTGGCCATCGGCGACCGGACAGCCGAGGAAGTGAAGATCGGCATCGGTTCGGCGATCGCTCAGGTGAAAGAAGACCACATGGAAGTGCGGGGCCGTGACCTGATGGGCGGGTTGCCAAAGACGATCACCTTGTCGTCGAACGAAGTGACGGAAGCGATCCAGGATGAACTGCGTGAGATCATCCATGTCATCAAGCAGGTGCTCCAAGAGACGCCGCCAGAGCTCGCGTCGGATATCATGGACAAGGGCATGGTGCTCTCGGGCGGGACGGCGCAGCTGCGCTATCTCGACCAGCTCATCGCCAAGACCATCAATGTGCCGTGCTATGTCGCGGATGATCCGGCATTTTGTGTGGTGAAGGGGACGGGTATCGTCCTCGAAAATCTCGATACCTACAAGCGCAGCTTGATGCTTGGTAAATAACGAACAACGAACAACCGACAACGTACAACAAAATTCAGAATGGGGTTGAGGTTGTTGGCGGTAAGTTATAAGTTGTCGGTTATGAAAATTGGTATTGATGCTTCGCGGGCCTTCCTTCGTCGTCGGACGGGGATAGAGGAGTACAGTTATCAGGTCATCCGTCATCTCCGAGCGGAGCTTCGGGATCAGACGGTGGTTCTCTATGTCCGGAAGAAACTTGAAATCCGAAACTCGAAACTCGAAATGACGGTGCCGGATATTGATTTCGACCTCCCGCCGGAGTGGCAGGTGAAGGGCTTGTGGGCACCGCGCTTCTGGACGCAAATTCGACTCTCGCTCGAGATGCTCTGCCATGCGCCGGACGTGCTCTTTGTCCCAGCTCATACGGTTCCGCTCATCCATCCTCGGAAAACAGTGGTCACGGTTCACGGGCTCGAGTATGAATTTTCGCCTGAGAGCTATGGGTTCTGGGAGCGGCTCTATATGCGCTGGTCAATCCGGTTTTCGGTGCGAGTGGCTGACCGGGTGATCGCCGTTTCCGAAAATACCAAACGCGATCTGATGCGGCTGTACGCTGTGCCAGAGAAAAAGATCCAGGTTATTTACGAAGGTTTGAGTCAACCTACAACCTACAACCTACAACCTACGACCGAAAGCGAGCCCCCATACTTTTTATTTATCGGTCGTTTGGAGACGCGGAAGAATATCGTGCGGATGATCGAGGCGTTTGAGATATTCAAAGCGAAGACAGGTCTAGCCCATACGCTCGTCCTCGCCGGTAAACCGGGTTTCGGATACGAGGCGATTCGCTACAAGCTACAAGCTACAAGCTACAAGCAAGATATTCATGAGCTCGGGTACGTGAGCGAAGAAGAGAAGTGGGAATTATTGAAAGATGCTGAAATATTCCTGTTCCCGTCGCTGTACGAGGGTTTCGGCTTGCCAGTGATCGAAGCACAGAGTGTCGGTGTGCCGGTCATTACTGCCAATACATCATCACTCCCGGAGGTGGCGGGGGAGGGCGCGGTCCTGGTGAACCCGCTCGACTCAGGCGAGATAGCCGAGGCGATGGAGATGCTGGTCACCGACCCCGAGAAACGGGCTGATATAATAGAAGAAGCGACCCGGAATGTGGATCGCTTCGGTTGGGCGCAGTGCGCCAAGGGGGTGGCTCAGGCGGTTGGACGACCCTCGTTATCGGGATAACGAATCTCTGAGAGACTGGTCCCGAGGTCGTGCTCATAGAGTCGCCGGATGGCATTGAGCTCAAATGATATGATCTCCAATGCCTCGGTTCCCCTGATGGCTCGTGTTTTGGACTCCCTAACCGCTTTGTCAATGAGAGAGCCAATCAACCATGCGTTCAAGAGAGCGAATCCGACGAAAGCCAGGAGGAAAAGAAAAAGAACCAGGAGGAGAGAATTGAAGAAATAGTCGGACATGGTTATGTCTCCTAGACGAAGGTTAATGGGGTTGGTAAGGTTGTTCGCGGATTTACGAACACTGTATAATAGCATAGAAATATCATAAAGTCAAGGATACGATATGGGCGAAAATAAGCCACAAAAGATACCATCGGCGGAGCCGAAAAGAATAGCTCTGGCGCATGATTTTCTCCTCGCGTGGGGCGGAGCAGAACGGACGTTCAAGGTGCTCGCGGAGGCGTACCCAGAGGCGCCTATTTATACTTTGCTCGCTGACCCGGCTTTTGTCGCGCAGCACTTCCCGGGGCGCGAGATCCGCACTTCATTCCTCCAGAAATTCCCGGCTTGGCTCCGCCGGCGGCATCGCTGGCTTTTGCCCCTGTATGCGATCGCGGTCGAGGCGATTGACCTGCGAGACTTCCCGTTCGTCATCTCTTCCTCGGGGGCATGGATGAAGGGGCTCGTGACCCGGCTCCATACGCGGCATATCGCCTATCTCCATTCGCCCATGCGCTATGTCTGGGATAGTCAGGAGCGGTACCTGCGTGAGATCGGCCGCGAGCGGAATTTGCCGCTGCGGATATTCTTGTCATACCTGCGTGTCTGGGATCGTCAGTCAGCCGAGCGTCCGGATACGTTGCTTGTCAATTCGGATTTTACTCGGCGGCGAGTCGAAAAGTACTATCGGCGCGATTCGACGGTCGTGTATCCCCCAGCGAATGTCCTTCAGGAACGAGAGCCGGTGGAAGCCGCCGCGAAAAAGGAATACTTTCTCATCGTCGCGCGGCTCACGCGGTCCAAGCGTGTCGATCGGGTGATCGAGGCCTTCAATCGTCTCGAGTTGCCGCTCATGGTCATCGGAACGGGTCCAGAGGAGCAGGTACTGCGTGAACTGGCGGGACCGACGATTCGGTTTGCGGGAGCGGCGAGCGATCGGGCGCTGGCTTTAGCCTACAGTCACGCGCGTGCCATCATCCAGCCAAGCGAGGAAGACTTCGGTCTCGTTGTCGCCGAGGCGCTGTCCTTTGGTGTCCCGGCGATCGCGCTCTCGAGTGGGGCGGCCACTGAACTCGTCGAACCAGGCATCACGGGCGAGCTGTACACTGGGAGTACGCCGGAGATGATTGCGGATGGTGTCCGACGATTCCTAGAACGAGAAAGGCTGTACCAGGCTGAAGCGCTGCGCCAACGGGCAAGCAGATATAGTCGTGAACAATTTCTCGCGGGTGTCCGGGCCGCAGTGGATCAATATCTGGCATAAAACGATCAACATATATGGATATCTGCGGGCACGAGACGATACGAGCGAGACTCCGCCGGATGGCCGACTCAGCTGTCATGCCGCAGAGCTTTCTCTTTGCCGGACCACGCCAACTCGGGAAATTCCTCGTCGCGCTCGAATTCGCACAGAAGCTGTCGGGAGCACAAGGTTCGGCGGAAGATGTGACGGGTGACGTGCTCGTTATCGGAAGACGGGAGCGATCGGATGACAAGGCATCGAAAGCCGCCGGACTGTCGGTCAGCGATATCCGCCATGCCGAAGCTTTCCTCTCGCGTTTCCCTGGAGGAGGGAAGTACCGAGTCGTCATCATCGATGAAGCGGATCAGTTGACGCACGCTGCCGAGAACGCGCTATTGAAAATTCTGGAAGAACCGAATTCGACGTCGGTCATCATCCTCGTGACGCATGTGCCGGGGCGATTGTTGCCGACCGTTCGATCGCGGTTGTTTACCGTGGCTTTTGCTCCGCTCGCGCCGGAAGAACTGCAATCTCATTTCCCGAAGGTCGATGTACCGGACTTCTTTTTTTCGCTTGGGCTTCCGGGACTCATCGAAGAGGCGGCCGTCGATCCGATGGCATTTGCGCAGAAGAAAGAGCTGCTGCGGGGATTGTTCCGGCTCTCGCGACTCACTTGGGCCGAGCGGCTATCGCTCGCCGAACGGTTGGCGAGCCAGTCAGACGATCTCCCGGGACTTTTGGAACTGTGGCTGATCGGCTTGGAACGGCAGCGAGGTGAGCAGGCGATGCAGTCAGTCGCTTTTGTCACGTTTCTCGATCGCGTCCTCGAGACACTGGATCAGGTTTCGCAGAGAGAAGGGAATCCGCGGCTCATGCTGGAAAGACTGTTTACGTATGCCTAGAGCCTATCTCAGAGTTCTCTTTCCTACTTACCGGCAGGCAGGCGTCGCGAACGTTCAGTATTGCGAGCGAACATTATGAAAAACGAGGAGGAAATAGGAGCGTTATTGTGACGAGTTTTGAGAAATGTGCAGCTGAATATGGAATTTTGAGATAAGTTCGAGTATGTTCAAACGGAAAAATTCGGGCCGATCGAAAATGTTCGAAGACGCGATGCTCGCTCGCAAGGGGAAACCGCTCCGTCGTCGCATCCCTGCGAGCAGTTCACCGTCGCCCAGGTGGATCTCGCTTCTACTTTGGTTGGCCTTTGCGCTCGTCGGTGGGTATATCCTCTTTTTTTCACCAGCACTTCATATCCAGGAGATATCGGTTGAGGGCGAGAGTATCATCCCGTTCGCTGAATACCAAACGGCGGCGGAGACTGAAATGACTGGGACGTATTTCAGTTGGCTGTCAAAACGCAATTTTTTTCTTGTCCCGTCGGCAGCTATCGAACGTGCACTCCTTGATCGTTTTCCACTCCTCTCTCAACTTTCTGTCGAGCGGCGGTTTCCTGATCGCATCACACTGCGTCTGACAGAGCGCCCGGTGATTCTGCACTGGTGTGCCGGCGGTCCGTGCTATGGCGTGCGGGACGGCCGAGCAGTCGTTATCGGACAGGCGGATGAGAGTCGGTATGCGACGGTCAGACTCTCAGTCATCGACGGGAGCGCTTTACCGGTGAATCTTGGGGAGTCTATCCCTGTCGATCAGTATCTCGAGACATTTCGAATCGTCCATGAACAGTTGCCGAAGATCGTCACGGGCACGGTCGACCGTGAGGCAGTGACTCCTTCGCGCCACTCAGGGGAATTGGTACTCTCGCTGGAGGAGGGCTGGCGATTGACCCTCTCGGTCGAGCGTCCACCCGAGGAAAGTCTGGGGATGCTGAAAATATTTTTGGACGAATATGTGCGCGGTGGCAAGGAACGTTCCCAACTCGCGTCCGTCGATCTCAGAGTTGAAGGAAAGGTTTTTTATGCTGAGCGTGGCGGGTCGACCGCAGAGGCAGTGGTCCCCACGACGACCGATCCAGAAGAAAAGCCAGTCTTGAAGAAAAAGAAAAAGAGCAGTGAGTAGTCGCTCTTTTCCTTAGACATCTGCTTACCGCGATGATTCGGCTCGAGCGGAGATTTCCTCGGCGCTGATATAGTACACGAAGATGGAATCGCCGACACGGAAGTCGGGCTTCCGACCACGCAGCCAGTTATAAGAGAGTTCGCCGGGCTCGAGGGGTTTGTACCAGTTCTCTTGGAGGAAACCAATCGAGAGACCGTACCAGCCGGCTTCGGGTGCGAGGTGTGAATGCCATCCCTGGTGGTACTGTCCGAGCTGCCACGCCGGGTTGGACCCGCCGAAGTAATCGACCCGGATGGTATCGATTGTCTGGTCTTTGGGGGTGGCCATCGCACGGAACGGTTCGCACAGCGGTGTCTCGAATTGTTTTTCGACACATTGGTTGTAGTTATCCACGAAACCGCGGAGGCGTCGGAGGTCTTGACCCCAATCATAGTTCGAGTCAGTCACATACTGGTAACCGTTTTCATGTCCACCACCGATGATATTGAAGTACGAGAGGTAGCTCGGGTAGGACCAGACAGGGATAGCGATGATCGAGAAGGTCGCGCAGGCCAGGAAAATACGGAGCGTCCGATGCGTTGCAGGGTGTTCGTTCTCGCGCTTCAGTATATCGAAGACCACCTTGGCGACGAGGACATAGAGGAAGGGGAGAATCGGGAAGAGGTGGCGGTAGCCGATATTGAGATTGCCGGTGATGCTGACGTAGCTATAGAAGAGGACAAAGAACACCATCAAGTACTGCGTGATTCGTTCGCGAAATGACGTCGCGATGACGGAGAGGAGACTGACGCCGTCTCGCTGGACGAGTGAGCGAGCGATGCGATAGAGGGCATAGAGCGATGTCGTGACGAGGAGGAAGAGCATCGGCAGAGTCTCTTTCAGGACGAAGACGACGGGGAAATAGAGCGAGGAGGCTTGCTTGGAGACTTCACCGAGGAAGTAGAACGTATTGCCGCCGGCGACCCGGGCGAACACCATGAAAACCCCGAGGAAGTATTCGGCGAACGGTTTCAGCAGAGCTGAGCTGCTCATGGCGATGACGCTGGTCTCGGCGAGGCGGCCAATGAGTTTGGTGTTCGGGAATTGCGCCCGCGCGATTTCGGCGATGACTTCACCCGGCATTTGCGCGGTATTGAAGAAGTACAGGATCCAGATCGCGATGAAACAGACGACGACGCTCCCCATGTACTTCAGACCGTAGAAGAAGGCGTTTTTCAGTCGACGTTTCCAAGCACCTGGGACGGTTTCGACGGTGAGCGCGAGTCCATAGAGCACGGCAAACATTCCAAAAATCGGGAAGAGCAGCACCGCTGAGAACTTCGCGAGTTGGGCGAGGCCGAGAAAGAGTCCGGACCAGAAAATGTTCTGCGGACTCGGATTTTTCAGGAAACGAACGAAGAAGTAGAAGGCAAAGAACATGAAGGCGGCGATGCCAATATCGGTCGTGACGTAGTGACTGTGACCGATGATATTCGGATCGAAGAAGTAGAGGAGGGCAGCAAAGAGACCGGCAACGGTTCCTGCCAACTCTTTGGTCCAGCGGAAAATGAAGAAGCCGAGGAGAAGCGAAACGAGAATGAAGGGGAAGCGCGCCCAAAAGGTCACGAGATTGGCATCGTTGCCGTTTTGGTGGAGGAGTTTGTCGCCGAATGCCCACTGCGCGAGGCCCCAGGTCCGGGCTGGTCCCTCCGGGAACGTGGAGAGATCAAGCCAATCACCACTTTCCCATAAGGGATCGCTCTTGGGCATGGCGGGATTGAGTGGGAGGAGAGCGAGTCCGGCCAAATCTTTCAAGAGAGGCGGGTGTTCGGGATTGATGCGCATGTCCTGATACTGCACGTAGCTGTAGCCGGCGGGGATATGTGCCTTTTCATCCATCGTGGTCGACTCCTGATAGGAGATCAAGATGGAGAGAGCAAAAAAAGCGACCATCATGAGGGCGAGGCACTGCGGTGCGAGACGTTTCAAGTTTTCCATAACACGTCGATGATTGGGTGAATTAGAGGAGATGTCTAGGAAGGGAAGCGGAGGACAGTGAATTCGCTCGTCGTACCGGGGTAGAGATCGATCTGTTCCACTCGGACGTTCGGTCGCAGTTTCTTCAAACGCTCGATGATCGACTCATCCCGATGCATCAGGATGATGAGGCTATTCTTGGTCCGGATGTTGGTCTCGGGTGTCAGGTAGACGAGATTCTCGATCTTGCCGGCGGTGAGGAACTTGATCGGTTGGGCAGAAACCGGGAGTCCATCCTCCATGATTCGCCCACCACCGTTGGTGACGATGTATTTCATCGTGTCGTCTGGCAGGCTCATTGCATAGACGGCCATATTGCGGAAGTTCTGATTGAAGGCCCCGTGTTGGTTCGGGTTGTGGTTGAAGAAGACGAAGTACTTGGTCAGATTGAAAGCCGCGCCGAAGAAAATCCCGAAGGCAAGGAGTGAATACAGTGCGACGCGGCTGCTAGCGAGCGAGAGACGGGCGCGGTTCACGACCCAGATGATGGGGATGAGGGCGATGAGGTAGACGGGCATCTGGGTGCCGATGGCCCGCAGTGCATGCGGGAGGCCTTCTTCAGTCAGAAATTCGGGCATGAGCATGACGAAGAAGGCTGAGAGGAGAAACCAGTTGCGGACCAAACGTTCGTCTCGGAGCTTCTCACGGAAGCGGAGGCCGATGAGCTTGACCGTCTCCCAGATGATATACAGGAAACCCGTGAGGAAAAACGCTCCCGTCACGGGATCGAGGATCGGGTAGGGCGGATAATTGTGTCGCCAGTTTTGATCGCCCCAGAAATTGTATTTGATCAGAGAGAGACCAAAGGTTTTGCCAAATGTGCCCCAGAAGTCACCCTTATTGATATCGGGGGAAAAGATGGAGACGGCTCCGGTGCGCGAAGAGAAGTGATCGGGGTGGATATAAAAATCATAGAACATTGGTGCGGCCGTGATGAATGCCCCGAGGAGAAACGTGAGTCCATGCTTCCAGTAGCGGGCGAGGAAGCGCTCATAGGTGAGAAGGAGAGCGGGGAGGAGTGCGATCAGGATGAGCGGCGCGAGTCGGAATGCGACATAGGTGTGGAGACCGGTACCGAGGAAGAGGCCGGCCACGAGGAAGTCACGGAGTCGATTGGTCCGGAGCCCGCGGAAAAAGAAATAGAAAGAAAAGGTGAGGAGGAACGTCACCATGATCGCCCGGAAGCCGATCCGCGAGAAGTTGATGGCCCAGTAACTGGTGGCGAGGAGAAAAGCGGCGATCAGGGCATACAATCGGCGCGCGAAAAGTTCTCGCGCGAGGAGGAATATCCCGAAAACGGCGAGCGTCCCGAAAACGACGGACCAAAACTTCAGGACGGGCACGGTATTGCCGAAGTATTTGACGGCCAGTGCCTGGAGATTGATGAAGAGCCCTTCGCGGCCGTAGTTGTTCGTATAGAGGAGGCGGTAGTTGCCGGTCTCATTAGCGAGGAGCGCGTCGGTGCCATTAGTTGCCTCGTCCGGATAGAGGCCAGCGGGCAGCGAATCGAGGTGATAGACCCGGACGAACAGGGCGAGGACGAGGATCGCGAATAAAATACAGGGAACCACGCGCTCGGTCCATCGCTTGTCCGGGTGTGCAGTATCAGACAACATTTCGTTTTTGTGTTCTTACCTGTTAAAATTATAGCAAATAGGCTTGGAAAAAGAAAAAATGTAAAGACAGGATGGAACTTATGTCAGATTTGGAAGGTGGGCCGTTCGCAGAGAAACTGAAGGGAGCGATTGCGGGACGAGTGATCCCCAAGGCTTCAAGCGTAGAGGGACCGGCAATTGCTGACCCGGTTCTTTCGGCTGACAGTAAATCAGGACGGAGAGCACCAGAAGGGAAACCGGAGAGGGAAAAGTATGAAGGGAAAGGCGGATCAGTTCCAGGACGGGCAATCCATCATCGGGGCGGTTTGGGAACGTGGGCTGAGACGTCGACCTTAGTTTCGGTTGAGACACAGGTGGAGGGTCGAAACGAGAAAGGACACAATCCTCAGGAACTGATGGACAATATTGAAAAGGCACATACCCTCTTAATGGCCTTGGCATTGGAACACCCTGAAGCAGAGCTGGATATCAATGGTCAGAATTTCCAGGATTCCGTCAGGGCCGACCTCGAAAAGGCAAAGCAATCAATTGCACCGTATCTCGAACCTGGAGACTTATCGGAAGTGAATCGTTCGGCAGCCTACTTGGATGCTATTGATACCCTCCGGACGGTCCAGGTGAATTTTGAAGACTATATCAAGGCGATCCAAGCAGTGATCGAATCGGTTCGTCAAGAGGAAAAATCGAAAGACAGTCGTCAGGCTGCAAGTTTGAAGCCTACTCGCCCGTCCGTTGGAAGAGAAGAAGATCGTAAACCTGGGTCACGGCGAGGGCGTGAGGGAAGCGCGGTGTCTTCGAGCAGAAATGTGGAAGGGGAAAAGAGTAAGGACGGACCATTAGTGCAGTCGGTTGAAGTTGAGCCTGGTGAGAGTATCGAGGAAAAAGTCGCGAAGCTGGGGGAGCTCACTGCACGATGGAAGACGCTTCATTCAGGATTTCCTAAAGACTATCTCTTACATGCAATCAGGAAGGGGTGGAAGGGTGATCTCCCGATGATGAAAGCGGGAGAGTGGTTGAAATCGGGCACTGATCCGAAGAAATGGAATGCCGACAAACGAGTACATTTTGAAACAAATGTACTCGTTCCAATGGAGAAGTGGGTCATGAAAGCGGAGAAAGCTGCGCCAAAATTGCGTGAGAAGTGGCAAGAATCGAGAGATGCGCAGGAAAGGAAAAAAACATCACCTGATACGCTCGTTGCTTTGGAAAAGGAGATGCCTCAACCAGTTGTAGTTGAAGCATCGGCAGAAGCCGCACCTGCCGTCTCGGTTGGAGAACCAGTGGTTGTCGAGGATCAGTCAGCTGCTGCTCTAGGGGCCGGAGCGGAGCCTACTGTCGTTGCGACCGATATCCAAAGAGAGCCAGATGCGCCGGATCAGTCTGATCCTGCGATAGCACCTCTTCCGGCGGGAGACCAGGCAGTACTTCCTGATCCGGTTGAAGCAAAGCCAAAAACAAATGTGAGTGAGATTCGAACTGGCCGTCCCATTGTTGATATCGAGGATTTGACGGCATGGGAACGTTCGGCGGAACAGAACCAGTTGCGGCGAGAACTGTTCTCGTTGAGAGATAGCTTCGTTTCTCGTCTCGAAGAGCAATTGCGGGAGAAGAAAAAAGATCCTGCAGAGTGTGCACCTGCGATTTCACAGGCACTCAGATTGTATCTCTTGGCAAAGATACCGGTAGTGATAGGCAAAATTGAACTCACTGCTTCCGATACAGGGACACTTATGGGAGAATTGATGGGAGAAGACCCTGTGAACAAATCCTAGGACTATGGAATCAAAACCCACAATAATGAATGGAGGTGTTGAGGCACCATCAAGCGCTCAGGAGATAATTGATACATTTCTGGCGGAGGAATTAGCTGCGATCGAACCAAAGACCGCTACTCCTGCGGCGGCTGATGCTGTGCCACCTGCTAAGCCGGAGCCCACTCAGGAGGAAGTAGATGCGTATCTGGAAAAATTGGAAAAGGATAGGAAGGGAGTTAGTCCGTTTGGGTATGACAAAGCTCAAGTCGAGCGAGCAGAGGATGAAATGCAGGCGAACAATCGAATCGCTGGACGTTCCAAAGAAGACCCGCTCATAGTTCTGCCTGAAGAAGGGAAAATAGACGGTGCGGATCCGAGCCTTTCGCTAGGTGTGGCAGATCCGGGAGAGGATGGGGAGGATTTAAAAACGAACATGGATGCTGCTGTGGATGACCCTGGAGTCACTACATCTCTACCTCTGCCAACTATCGAGCCTTCTTCCATCATCGAAACAGGAAAGAAGTCGAGAAAGAAGAAGAGTGTTCCGAGTTCGGCACCGGCAGCACCTGATGTGACTGGGTCGACCGCGCAGGTCGGGGAGCCAGATCCCAAGCCGGTATCTTCCGAGGCGGGAAGGTTTAAACTTCCAAAAATAAAAAAAGGTGAATCAATAAAGCTTCGGGCACCTGATGGCACTGTTCATACCCTAGCGCATAAAGCGAGCGGGTACTGGATCTCAAAAGAAGGGGACTCGAAAGAAGCTTCTATCGCATTGTCGAGTGCCAGACAGCATGCCAAGGACGGTGGATGGGTGCTCCTGAAAGAAGGTTCGGGAGTAGTTGGGGCGGAACCTGATGCTCAAGCGCCGAGTCCAGATGCGGCGGCAACACCCAAAGCTGATCCGATCGAACCAGATGCTGCGACCACAGTGCCGCAAGCAGAACCGCTTCCACAGCCGTCAGTGGTCCCGCGAGTTGAACCAATTCAGACGCCTGAACCACTACCGATACTAAATGGGGTGGATATCGCGACGGCACTCGTTCTTCTCGATGCTGGAAGCAAACTCGTTTACCGACGGGAAAATGGCACGGAGATACGAGTCCAAAAAGAATCGGAGCAATACTGGGTCTACGAAAAGGATGATTCTGGATTCGTCACGGTAGATGCTCTTGGTTTGGAAGATATGGCAGAGCGTGAGGGCTGGCAATCAGTCGAGGCGCTACCCTTGTTGGGTGCGCAGGGTGAAGCTAAGCCAGACGTGGCGGAGCAAGATGCCAAAATTGCCAAGTTCCGGGAAGCGGTGACCGCCGCGCGGACCGCTTTCATCACGGCCGAGGAATCGCAAGGGAGCTCTTGGAAGAAGCTGATGCAGACATTTCGCACGCTGAAACATCGCGAGTCCGATGATCATGATATCCAAGCCTATCACAATGCTTATGATCAGGCTGTCTTGGCGCTGCTGGCGGCTGAGCTGGAGAAATTGAAACAGTCGGGCTTGAGTTTGCAACAGCTTCGGCCGGAGATGGCCGCGCTCATCCGTGAGTCCCAATTCGACGAGGCCGAACGGATCTATACTGAGCGTCGACAGCAGCGACTCGAGAAAACAAATCAGTCGCTCGGTGAGAAGTTGGACGCCCGTTGGAAGGAAACGATCGGTAGCCTCGAAGCTGAGGCGGGGAAAGGGGAGAAATGGAAGCAATACATCAAGTATTTCCTCGGTGCATCGGCCACCTTGGGCAAAGCGGCTGCCCAGGGAATAGAGAAACTCGGTCAGGCCAACAATGAGTTCTCGAAGAAATATGGCAAGTATATCCTGATCGCGACCGTCACGGTGGGTGGGGCAGTCGCGCTTGGAGCAGCCACAGGAGGAGTGGCATCGGTCGCGATCGGTGGACTGGCTTTGAAGCGCTTGTTGGGCGGGGCAGGGCTCGCGGTCGGGCTCGAAGGAGGGATGAATTATCTGGTGAATACTCGCCGCGACAAGAAACGGGAACGAGTCGAAGTGGACCAAGCAGGGTTCTTCCGGGCGATGGAGGATGAACAGGAAACCAGGGAAGTCGCGGCGATAGCCAAAGGGGAAACCATGAGTCAGGAAGTCGACCTCTCGCAGCTCGAGGTGTTCTTGAAAGCGGAAGCTGCCAAGGCGCGGAAGGGCGAAGGGGCAAGGCGACGGAATGAACTGTTGCGGAAATCGGGCGCCGTCTTTGCTGGCGCGCTACTTGGATCGGGAGCCCTATCCCATCTCGCCCATGGATATTTCAGTGGTTCGACTCAGGCGGCGCTTGAAACGGCTCCGACCGCGGGGGGTCCCGTAGCCGAAGCCTCGATCCCTCAGTCGGGAACAATACCTATAGAACAGGCCGTACCGGATACTGCCGTCGGTGGTCCACAGGGCGGCGTAGCCCCAACCATTGACGGTGCAGCAAGGACGGGTATCCCATTAGATTTTGTGTCGGATGGAGCAGAGGGTGCACCGACAGTACCGTCGACCGAACAGAGTCTCGGTCTCACTGATAAAGCTAAGGATTTCATCGCGAGTCATGATGTGAAGCGCGGTGACAGTATCTGGAAGCTGGCAAAGGGTGCGGTCAAGGATGTGCCGGACATGGATGAGCGCGCGTCAAATCGATTTGCCAAACTCGTCGAGTTGAAACTGCAAGCAAAACTTGATGCTAGTCCGGATATGGCGCGCGCCGCTGGCTTCGTCGCGGGTCCCGATGGGAAATTTTCTCCTAGCTATATCCAGGCGGGAGCCAAGCTTGAACTCGGCAAGCTCATCTCGGCGGATGAGATGAACAAACTCATCGAAGAAGCCAAGGGTAGTGCGCCGATCGAAGTTGCGGCACCAACTGGACCATCAGCCGATGTATCTCCAGGGAAGGGTGGCGGGATTACACCTGATACTGTGAGCAAACCCGCGGGAGGCAGAGACATTTACCCACGTCTGGTCAAGGCTTTTGAAGAAAGCCAAGCTGCCAGTGCGGCTGGTCGACTCGAGTCCGTCATAGTCCCGGATGATGCCGTGGATGGCGTCGTCGAGCTTCGTCCGGAAACAGAACTTTTAAGTCCGACCGGCAACGTAATGACCTATGTCGAGAGCTTGCCAGCCGACGCTCAGAAAGATATCTTCCGAAACTTCAAACATGTCTCAGAGCAGATCTTTCGAACGGATGAAGTAATGAATACTGAAGGGTATGATCGGAACTTCAACCCGATTTCGCAGACCGAACTCGCGAAGGCGAAACTAGCCGTTGTGTTATCGAACCACGACGCACTCGTGAAGAACCCGCTTTCATCTTATGACCGGGTGAAGAATCCACTGCACTGGTCGCAGATGGAAACGGTCGCGAAACTCTCGAAAGCAGCCGGGAAAACATTCGGAACTGAACTCGCTCGTGCCCGAACCGGGGAATCGATCCAGGAGTATGTGCTCCGTGTCGTGGCGTTGGCGGGGCATGAAGGCAAAGCGATCCCTGGGTTCCTTAGTAACTCTCTCCGATCTCAACGCTAACAAAAAGCAGAAACAAGCGCTTGTCTCATAAAATATCCAGATTTCGGCTGAAAACCTCTCAACGCTCGTCAGGGTATCAAGGTAGCCCTCCCTGCCCGAAATGCTACGCATACCGTTGCAGGCGGGCTCACGTTTCAAGCTTTTCCTCTCGAAATCTGAATATTTTCTCGAGACATGAGATTTGAGAGCGTTACTTATGCTAAACTAATAGAAAATAGATACCTATGGATATCGACTACTCGAAAATCGAAGCGGAACTCATCGAATCGCTCGCGCTCGCGGGTTTGCCGAAGCCGAAGCAAGAAGAGCTCCTCGCCAAGATGCTCGAAGCACTCCTGAAGCGGATCTTCATGGAAACAATGGAGCGGCTCGGCGAACAGGGGATGACGGACTACGAAGCACTCATCGAGACGGCGCCATCCGAGGCGGCAGTCGGGAAATTCCTCGACGAGCGTATCCCGGAGTATAGTACGTTTGTCCAGCATATCGTCGATCAGTTCAAGAAAGATATCAAAGCGACGGTCTAACGGTATGTGGGAATTCCTCTCTCGAAAAAAAGAAACGCCGCTGGTCATCGCCGAACCGACGGTTTCGACTCCACCGGTGCCAGAGGGTGCCCCCGTCGTCGAACAGGCGACCGAACAGGCGACGGAGCAGGTGAATGAAAAGTATGCTGCTATCTTGTCTCAGACGGGTGGCCAGAGTGCTCCGTCGGATGGTGTGGTCAGCGATGATGCGAGTCAGGTGAGTCAGGCGACGGATGCGGCGAGCCGCGTGACGCAGCTCGTCGAGCTCGCCCAGGTGAAGGGAGTCGCCCACGCTGTAGCGGTCGCTCGCAAGTTGAATGATTTCTATGTCCTCGACACGATGCATGACGAACTCGCCGACCGGCTCTATGAAGCACTGAAGGCGAAGGGGCTGATCCAAGGAGAATAGGATTCAACAAAAACAAACAGCATGCTCTCCGAATTCGATTTGAATGTCGTGCTCCTTCCGTTGGCATACCTTTCGGGCCTGCTCGCTTTTGTTTCGGGGATTTTCCTCGTCGTGAAGAGTTTTCTCCTGATACGGTTTGAAGTTTCGCAATCGCTCAATCTCGATCTCGAGACTGTCCAGGTGAGCAAGAAGACGGTCGCAGACGGCGCCTCGCATACGGCCGAGGAATGGCGCGAAGAAATCCGCGCGATGGACCAACTCCTCGCTTCGCTTGCTTCACTGAAACGTCATTTTCCTTGGTGGAAGCGTCTTTTTTTTGAGCCACCGCATGTTGTTTTTGAGATTGCGAACCCATCTTCGAGTGAGGAGATCTTCTTCTACTTGTCGGTCCCAAAGCATTATCGGGAGAGCGTGGAGAAGCAAATTCATAGTTTCTTCCCACAATCCGCGATCGAAAAGGTACCGGACTATACGATCTTTTCGCCCACAGGTGAGACGGCGGTCTCTCTTCTCGAACTTTCAGCGGGATTCGCCCTGCCCTTGAAGACATACAAGACGCTCATGGTGGATCCTCTGAATGAGATCTCCAATGCGCTCTCCAAACTCGAGACCGTGTCCGAAGGAGCGGCCATCCAGATCGTCCTCGCTCCGGCACCGGCTGGGTGGCGCCATGGTAGTCGACATATCGCACAGAAAATGCAGGAGGGGAAGCGGCTCAAGGACGCGCACCCTGAGTCGTTTGCCACGATGGTAGGGAAGTCCGCACTACAGGGCGTCACTCATGTCGTCTTGCAGCAGGATGCGAAAGAACAGCGCCAAGAGGAGAAGAAACCGGTCGCCCTGACGCCGGAGGAACAGGAGCTCGTGAAGACGATTGACGCCAAGGCCAGTCAATCTGCGTTTTCTGTGAATATCCGTCTCCTCGCTTCCGCTGCGACCAAGGACCGGGCTGAGGCCATCTTGAGTCACCTAGAGAACGCGTTCTCCCAGTTCGAAAACCCTGAAGTGAACCGTTTCCGAGTGAAAAAGCGTTTGTCTACAAAGAAGGCTGCCTATCACTATATTTTCCGCAATTTCGATCCGGAGGCGGCCATGGTCCTGTCCTCAGATGAGGTGGCAAGCTTTTTCCACTTCCCGATTTCGACCACCGAGACGCCGAAGATCAAATGGTTGAAAGCGGGCGCAGCACCACCACCGATCAATGTCCCGAAGGATGGGCTCCTCCTCGGCTTCAACGACTACCGAAATGCCAAGACAGAGATCCGCATCACCGACAATGATCGCCGCCGCCACATGTATGTGATCGGCCAGACCGGTGTCGGGAAGTCGAATTACCTACAGGAGATGGCGAAGAAGGACGCCCGAGCCGGCAAGGGGTTCTGCTTCATCGATCCGCACGGGGACGCGATTGAGGATATCCTGACGGCCATCCCCAAAGAGCGGGCTGAAGACGTCATCGTGTTTGATCCGGCGGATATCGCCCGACCGATCGGCATCAACATGCTCGAGTACGACCCGAATCATCCCGAGCAGAAGACGTTTGTCATCAATGAGATGATCGGCATTTTCGATCAGCTGTACGATATGAAGGCGACGGGCGGCCCGATGTTTGAGCAGTATATGCGTAACGCCATGCTCCTCATCATGGAGCACCCCGAGAGTGGCTCGACTCTCATGGAGATCCCGAAAGTCTTGGCGGATGAGGAATTCCGGCGCTACAAACTGGCGCACTGCACGAACCCGATCGTCCGTGACTTCTGGCTGAAGGAGGCCGAGAAGGCGGGTGGCGAGGCGGCGCTCGCCAATATGGTGCCATATATTACCTCCAAGCTGACGACCTTCATCAGTAACGACATGATGCGGCCGATTATCGCGCAGCAGCAAAGCGCGCTGAACTTCCGCGAGCTCATGGATCAGGGCAAGATCGTGCTCATCAACCTGTCCAAAGGCAAGATCGGCGAAATTAATGCCCGGCTCCTCGGCATGGTCGTGGTGGGCAAGATCCTCATGGCGGCCCTGTCGCGGGTCGATCAGCCCGAGGCCGAGCGACGCGATTTCTACCTCTACCTCGACGAGTTTCAGAACGTGACAACGACATCCATCGCGCAGATCCTCTCGGAGGCGCGCAAGTATCGGCTCGTGCTCATCCTCGCCCATCAGTTCATCGGCCAGTTGAAGGAAGAGATTTCCAAGGCGGTCTTCGGCAATGTTGGTTCGCTCATCGCGTTCCGGGTCGGGCCCGAGGACTCGGAATTTCTCGAGAAGCAATTCGCACCGGTCTTCACTGCCCACGATATGGTGAATGTGGACAATTACCAGGCCTTCGCCCGGCTCCTCATGAACAATGAATTGACCAAGCCGTTCAATCTGAAGACGTATCCGCCGACCCATGGCGATCAGGAAGTCGCCAATGCTCTGAAGGAACTCTCGCGCCTGCGCTATGGCCGCGATGCCCGCATCGTGAACCAAGAAATCATGTCCCGCATGCAGATGATCGAAGGGGCAAATGTGTAGGGGATAGTAGAGCGATGCGTTCGAGGTAATCAGCTAATCTACGCGAGTATGAAATACACGGAGTATATCGATGCGCTGCCTCTCGGTACGTGCCCGTTCTGTGCTTCGGATGACCGGCGGTTTTTTGAGAATAAGACGGCCTATGTCACCTATGCACTGGCCCCCTATCACAAACATCACCTGTTGATCATCCCGAAGGAACATCGGAAATCTTTTCTCCATCTCAGTCCCGAAGAGCATAGGGATATCCAGGATCTCGCCCAAAAGAGTTCGCGCCTGCTCCGGTATCTCGGGTATGAAGATTTCACGCTCATGGTCCGGGAAGGGACGGGGAGCAGCAAGAGCGTCGAACATCTCCACTACCACTTCATTCCAAATGTCCGTCTCGGTGATTTGGACCATGCGAATGGCGTCCGCAATGTCCTCTCCGACGGCGAGCTGCAGTCCCTGGTGACAGAACTGCACAACGCAATCGACCAGCTCTAAACGTACCTTGGATGGGGTTAGTCATTTGACAGGATGGTATCTAGCCACGGAGCGCATCATAACCAATTCGAATATCATCCAATAGGTAGAGAAAAAAACGAGGCTTACCAAAGCCTCTTTTCGCTATGGACAAGATTGGAATAGTATGCTATAGTCAAATGTCCAAATTGCGGACGAGTTGTATTAACAAGGAGGAGTATTTCGATGAAGAAGTATCTTGTAGCGGCAACCACATTGCGTTTCCCCTGGAATGATTCAATGGCGATTCGAAACAGGAAGGAGATACCGTCTCATCAAATCCGTCAGGGGGATTCGTCATCGAAGCTAAGGATCCAGTCGCAGCGAAGAGTGAGGGGCTGAGGAGGATCCGGATAATGGCGCCGAAATCACAGAACTGGGTATCTCACAAAGTATCTGTGAAGTCTTTTCGAGCGACTCGCTAGCGAACCTGTTAGCGAGTGGAGTGGAAGCGTTCTTTGGGAGGAATGGAGGAATATATGGACTCGATAAACTTGTCGGATACGGTGTGGGTTCAGTTGACCCCACGGGGAGAGGAGCTTTTTCAGAATTCTCTGAGGAGTGGCGAAAGAGTTTTTGGTCTCGACTTTGCCGTAAGGGCGCTCGCGTGTTATCGTCGTCCCGACGGGTGGTATGAGTTTTCGCTCGGCAGTTTGATACGAGACTTCAGCCCGATATGTCACGACGGCGGACAGAGCCCTTTCAAGAACAACAAGATCTATCTCGAGAAGCCGTTCTAACGGTGATCGGGTAGCGACGCATGAAGCCGTATGGTAACCACCCAGCGGCTTCGATTCTTTTTATACCGAGGTATCCTATATCTCTCTCGACATTACTTTTGACCCCCACTCAAAAGTTCTCAGTTCATCCACCAAGGGGAGCAGCTAAATACAGGGCTTTGAATAAGCTTCATTTTTACCAGCTACGGTATCCGCCAGGCAGTGGTGGCGCCCTGGTGTGAGAGGAGAAGTTCAGTCCCATCAGGGGAGACAGCAAAGGCCTCGACTTCGTTGAAAGAAGAATGGAAGTACTGAGCGAGGAGTGTACCGGTGACCGACCAGCGGATGATGCGCTTGTTCATTCGATCGAGTGCGAGGACATCACCGGAACGGGTATCAAACGCGAGCGCGTCAGTTGAAATCGTGGTGACTGGTCCCATGAAGACTAGATTCGTATTTCGGCCGCGGGTATACAGCGTCGGTTGAGCAGCTTTGTTCACCAGGAGGATATTTTCATACACTGCGAAAATGCTTCTGTCACTCACGTTGACCGGCTCTTTGGACCAGGCGGTCGCGGTCCCGAAGCCGCCTTCGGAGCGCGGGAAACGATAGATCACCCCGGCCCCACGATCGAGCACATAGAGGTAGGTGAGATACGAACCGATCGCGTCGATAGTCGCCCCCGCCGGCAGAGGGAGCGTATTCGAGACGAATTTCTTGGTGACCGCACTCCAGAGGAAAAGGGTGCCGGATTCGCTGCCGATCGCAAAGACTGCATCCAGGTCATCCATCGCGGTTGCAAAACGAATCGGTTCTGGCGCGGTTGTCGATTCTTGCGTTTTGAGGTTGACGATGCTCTTCTCGGTCACGAGGACGGGTGTGTCGTTTAGACTGACGAGGGCGATGGTTCGAGAGTTGTTGGTCGGGTAGACGGTCCGGCTACCGGCAAGGAGAGTCGCGAGCGGTTCATCGGCGGGTGGGAAAGCGGGCAGCGGGGGTGTCGGAGCCGGTGTCAGTACTGTGGTGTCGGTGGTAACCGGCGTCAAAACGGTCTCCTTCGACCAGAATATCGCCGCAAACATACCGACGACGATGAGTGTCGCTAGCCCGATGAGCACCCACCGTTCTCGCGGTTGACGGGCGCTCCAAAATTTCTGAAGTCGCAGCATTCCGGTGCGCAGAGACTGTCTTCCGCGGAGCGACCAGTCACTCAGGATATCCCCGACGCGTCCCAGTGCCGGGACCGAAGCAAGTCGGATGGCTGTCACGCGCTCATTGAGTGTACTCAACTGTTGACTCGCGACTGTTGCGAGCGTCACTTCAGTCCGGGGTTCGCGATTGAAGAAGCGGCGCACGCGTTCAGCTGTGACACTCGGTGCTATGGATGTCTCGCTCGGTTCGGACTCGGTATTCGCCGGTGAGTAAATCGTATCTACGCGATCGGGTGCTGGTTCGGGAGCGGGGCGTGACAGAGTTTCCTCGGTGGCTTTGGTGAGGGCTTCTATTTCGGCCTTCTTTTGCCGGTTTTCTTCCCGGTTGCGCTTCAGGCTCCGGATGCGACGACTGAGTGAACGGCTCAGGCGACCGGAAAAGCGGCTGATCGAGGCGGCAGTGAGCATACTTCCCTTGTTGATGCGGCGCGTAATTTTCCGAAGAGTGATGCTCCAGTTACGCGTCTTGGCGTCGAAGGTGTGTGAGAAGAGCTCGAAGCGTTCTTTCCAGGGGCTCGCCTCAGCCTCAAAAGTCTCTTCTGTCGAGGCTTGGACATAGATGTGGCCGGTTTTCTGGTCGGTGTAGGCAGTACGCTGCGGGTCTGCCGCCTTGGGCTCTGGCGTGGGAGCGGGTGGGGACTTTTTCTGTCGCAGCGCTTCATCAAATGGTTTGCCGCTCCAGACATTGCTGAGGTTGACGGCTGGTGGCCGGGTCTCTTTGGGTGGCATCTCAGACTGGAGCTCGACCGGAGCGGAGCAGGTGATGAGGTTGACGGCAGCGATGGGCAGTTCGTTCACGAGCGCCGTGCGGAGGAATTGCTCGAAGCCTGCAGGACCGAGCCGATTGAGGCTGCGGCGGAGATCTTCGGGAGAGAAGAGAGACCAAATGGATGGAGAGAGGGCAAAGATGAGGTCAGCATCGTAGAGTTCACCGCTCGAGACTTCGACAAACGTCTTCAGCGGATGCGGCTCGCTCTCGGTGTCGGCGAGACCGGTGCTGATCGAGTGAAAGGCTTCCGCTCGGGCGAGGTAGATCTCGCCCTCGCCTGTGACCGAGAAGAGGAGAGAGTTTTGGCTGACCGAGCCGACGGCGCCATGGAGGTGGCCGAGCCAGGAGACATTGCCGTGTTTGACGATTTCGGCGAGTGCGACGTTGATTTTGTGGAGGGCGGCCTCGAAGCTCTCGACCGGATTGCGCCGCGGATTTGCAAAGTATTCCTTTTTGGCGACCGAGGCGAGAAAGTTCACGATGTAGGCAGCATCCTGGTCATGGATCTCGACTTCGAAAAAACCAAAAAGCGTACCCAGGGGAGAACCTGAGACATTGTCGCTCGCGTAGTGAAAGGCGATGATATACGGTTCTTGAGCCCGGCCGCTTCCTACGACGATTTCTCTAAAGTGTTTCTCGAGCGTGGCCGGAGGGGTTTTGCCGGACCGGCTGTCGGAGCGTGAACGCATACTTGACAGTATAGCACAAAGAGGGAAGTGTAAGTCGCTCTTTGTCCCTCAATCAAGCCTCAAAAGAAGTAAATCTCACTTTGACTTTTTCCGGTGGCGTTCGTATACTGTGGCTATCGTCCCTAACTCGTGTAAAGGCTGTATTCTTTTATGTCTGTTGCGCTCTTCGAAGCGCTCTTTGGATCTCGCCCGAGAGCCCGCCTCATCCGTTTCTTCACCATGAATCCTGACGCGGAGTTTGCGGTGGCTGATATCGTCGACAAGACACTGCTCTCTCGGAACGATGTCGCACGTGAAGTGAAGCGTCTCGCCAAGATGAAGTTCGTCACGGAGAAGTCGCGCCAGGGGAAGAAGTTGTACGTGAGCAATGCGGACTTCCCCTTCTATCTCGAGATGAAGACTCTCGTCTCGAAACTGAATGTGAATGCCCAGTCCCAGGTCTTTCGGAAATTGAAGACCGTCGGCGAAGTGAAGCTGATTCTCATTAGCGGCCTTTTCTTGAATTACCCGAAATCCAAGGTGGACATGGTGCTCGTCGTGAACAATATCAATCGGACCAAGTTGCGACAGGCGATCGCCTTTCTCGAGGCTGAGGTCGGCAAAGAGATCCGTTTCGTTCTGATGAACAGCGAGGAGCTGCATTATCGGCTGGATATGCTCGACCGCTTCTTCATCGAGTTCCTCGAGGGACCGTACGAAGAAGTCATCAATAAGGTGGCTGAACTCAAGCGTTTCGTCGCCGGTATCCGCAAATAGCCATGGAGCCCACTTCTATCATCGCCATTGGCATCGCGCTCCTCGCCGGAGGAGTGGCGATCTGGGCGGTTTTCTCATTCCAGCGCCATTTCCGCGCCCTCGATGAGAAACGTTCGGTGCTCGAACATCAGGTGACGGACTTGGGAGCGGGGATGCGCCAGGACATCCACCAATTCCAGGCGACGCTCTCTCAGCAATTTCACAATATGCAGACGACCCTGGACAAACGCTTGAACGACAATACGGAGCGGCTCGACAAGCGGCTCAATGATGCAGGGCGGCAATTTCTCGATGTCCGCGAACGGCTCACTGAGATGGGCAAAACGAATGAACAAATCCTCGAAGTGACGAAAGACGTCGCCTCGCTCCAAGATATCCTGAAGGCACCCAAGATCCGCGGCGGTTTCGGCGAGATGATGCTGGCGGATATGTTGTCGCAGATGCTGTCAAAGGACAACTACGCGCTTCAACATACCTTCAAGACCGGAGAGACGGTCGACGCCCTCATCACCCTCCAAGGTGGGAGTATCAGTGTTGACTCGAAGTTCCCACTCGAGAATTTCAAGCGGGTGATCTCGCTTGAGAACGACTCAGATCGGGCGGCGGCCCGGCGGCTCTTCATCTCGGACGTGAAAAAGCATGTCGATGCGATCTCGTCCAAGTATATTTTGCCGAGCGAAGGGACACTCGACTGGGCGCTCATGTATATCCCGGCCGAAAACGTCTACTACGAGATCATCATCAAGGACGACGATCAACTTGGCCTCTATGAGTATTTCAACAAAAAGCGCGTTATCCCCGTCTCGCCCAACTCGTTCTATGCGTACCTGAAGACCATTATGTTCGGGCTGCAGGGGATGCAGATCGAGAAGCGGGCCAAGGAGATGTTCGTCCAATTGGAGCGGCTCGGCCAGGATTTCGGGAAGTTCGGCGAGGAGTTCGAGGTGCTCGGCAAGCATATCTCCAACACGAGTAAGCGCTATGAAGACGCGGAAAAACGTCTGATGCGTCTCGGCGATCAGATGGAACGGACCCGGCTTGCGGCGCCGGATGAAGAGCCTCGGGCGAGTACGGCAGCGGAATTGCCACCGAGCGTATGACGACAGAAACTGCTTCATTGCAAGCGAGTACTCTATTCCAGAAAAGCCGGACAGTGGTCTTGTATGTCGGGTTGGGTCTGCAGCTGGTCATGGTCGGAGC